>NZ_CP101829.1:3286950-3657600 GCF_031202855.1 Pelagibacterium sp. H642
GCGCTGGCGCACGATCTGGATGAAGACCAAGCCGAATTGCTCTGGCGCACACTAATTGACTGGAACATTAACTACGAAAAGGGCATCATCATCGCCCGGACCCGGAAAAAGTAGAGCGCGCCAAATGCTCGACGATCTTACGCTCCGCCGTGCCTCCATCGCCGAAGCCGACAAACTCGGCAGGCTGGCCTTCGCGTCCTGGGATTCGAGCATGCGCCACATCATCAATCCAGAAAGCGATGATGCGCTGGCAGCCGAGCGCGCCGCGCTCGAACTTTCCTTCCAGCTCTTTTGCATCAATGCCAGCCCGGCGATCACCGTGGCCGAAAAGGACGGTGCGCTTCTGGGCTGGGGCGCCCGCGAGCCGATGAGCGCCTATATCTCCGATCTTTGGGTGGCGCCGGGGCATCAGCGCCAGGGTGTGGGACGTACGCTGCTGCACGCTGTCGAGCAGGATATATTCCGGGCTGGATACGATGTCAGCGTGCTCGAAACCCATGCCGAAAACGGCGGCGCGATCCGCTTCTATGCCCGCGAGGGCTATGGCATCATATGGCGCGGGGTGAAATTCTCGCGCATGCTGGGCCAACGCATCGAAAAAGTGCGCATGGAAAAGCAATTGGTGGTCGCCGCCCACTAAGGAGCCCGTCCTCATAAATATCGCGCTCACGACGCGCCCTTTGGAGTGCGATATTTATGAGGACAGGCCCTAGCTTCGCTTCCGCGTTTGATTTATCCCCACCAGTGAAATCTGAGATAAGTCAGTCCTGACTTACGCTTGTCCGCCACAGGATTCGGTATCGCATGAGCATCGTCGACACACGCACGCCCAACCCCAAATATTTCATCTCCGGCGCCACGGGCGACTGGGAAATGGTGATCGGGATGGAGGTGCATGCTCAGGTGACCTCCGAATCCAAGCTTTTCTCGGGTTCGTCCACCGAGTTCGGCAATCCGCCCAATGCCAATGTGAGCTTCGTCGATGCCGCCATGCCCGGCATGCTGCCGGTGATCAACGAGGAATGCGTGCGTCAGGCGGTTCGCACCGGGCTGGGACTCAAGGCCAAGATCAACAAGCGCTCGGTGTTCGACCGCAAGAACTATTTCTATCCCGACCTGCCGCAAGGCTATCAGATCTCCCAGTTCAAGGACCCCATCGTGGGCGAGGGCAAGGTGCTGCTCGACATGGGCGAGGACGGGGAGGTCGAGATCGGGATCGAGCGGCTGCACCTCGAGCAGGACGCGGGCAAGTCGATCCACGACCAGCACCCGAACATGAGCTTTGTCGACCTCAACCGCTCGGGCGTGGCGCTGATGGAGATCGTTTCCAAGCCCGATCTCCGGTCTTCAGAAGAGGCCAAGGCGTATTTGTCCAAGCTGCGGACGATCCTGCGCTATCTGGGTACGTGCGACGGCAATATGGAGCAGGGCTCCATGCGGGCGGACATCAACGTTTCCGTGCGCCGGCCGGGCGGAGAGTTCGGCACGCGCTGCGAAATCAAGAACGTCAACTCGGTGCGGTTCGCCGGCCAGGCGATCGAATACGAAGCGCGGCGGCAGATCGACATTCTGGAGGATGGCGGGACCATCGACCAGGAGACGCGGCTTTACGACCCCAAGACGGGCCAGACCCGTTCGATGCGCTCCAAGGAAGAAGCGCATGATTACCGCTACTTCCCCGATCCGGACCTGCTGCCGCTCGAATTCGACGATGCCTTCATCGAGATGCTGGCGCAGAATCTGCCCGAACTGCCGGACGAAAAAAGCCATCGCTTCATCGAGAGCTTCGGGATTTCGCACTACGACGCTTCGGTGCTGGTTTCCGATCGCGACTCGGCGGATTTCTTCGAGAAGGTCGCGGAGGGGCGTGACGGCAAGCTCGCGGCCAACTGGGTGATCAACGAGCTGTTCGGGCGCCTCAACAAGGAGGGCGTCGCGGTTGTCGACAGCCCGGTGAGCGCCGAGCAACTGGGCGGGGTCATCGATCTTATCTCCAAGGGAGAGATTTCGGGCAAGATCGCCAAGGATCTGTTCGAGATCGTCTGGTCCGAAGGCGGTGATCCGGCGCAGATCGTCGAACAGCGCGGCATGAAGCAGGTGTCCGATACCGGAGCGATCGAAAAGATCGTCGACGAGATCATCGCGGGCAATCCGGGGCAGGTGGAAGCGGTCAAATCCAAGCCGGGGCTGCTGGGCTGGTTCGTGGGACAGGTAATGAAGCAGACAGGCGGCAAGGCCAACCCGCAGGCCGTCAACGAAATCCTCAAAGCCAAACTCGGGCTGGAGTAGGGCGATGAGCGGGACCGAGAACCGACCGGCGGACGCGGCGCAGCCATTTTCCAGGGCGTTGGGCACCGGCGTACGGCTGGTGATGCTGGTTCCCGTCGTCGCGATCCAGCTCGCCGCCGTGGCGCTGATCGTCTATGGGGCGATCGAGACTTGGCACTTCGTCGATGCGTTGTTCTTCAACACCGAGCACGCGCCGAGCCATGACGGCATTTTGCTGCTCGCCATCGAGATCGTGGACCTGTTCTTGCTTGCGACCGTGGTTCAGGTGGTTTCGCTCGGGCTTTACCAGCTTTACTTCCACCAGGATCTCAAGTTGCCGCCCTGGCTCAAGATCACGACGCTGGATGATTTGAAGTCCAAATTGGTGGGTGTGGTGATTACGGTGATGTCGGTCTATTTTCTGGGGCGGGCGCTGACCTGGACGGTGGGCGCCGACATTGCCTATCTGGGCGTGGCTGTGGCTCTGGTAATCGTGGCTTTGACCTACTTCCTGAGCAAGATCGACACCCATTAGGCGGAACTGGTCGCGCGGCAGGGGCGTTGCCCGAACTCGATGAGGAGTTCGCAAATGCCCACAACCAAACGGATCATCTTCAATGTCCTGGCCCGCGATGTGGAGGAGACCGCCAGCTTTTACGAGCAGCTCTGCGGTCTCAAGCGCATCTACACCAGCGATTGGTACATCACGCTGACCCCGAACGGCTTGCTGGATGCCTTGCAGTACGAGCTGGGCGTCATCGACCAGGTGCATGAGAACGTGCCGCGCTCGGCGCGAGGGCACATGGAGGGCAGCTACGTCACCATTGTGGTCGACGACGTCTATGCGGCGCACGAGCGCGCCAGGGAAATGGGAGTCGATATCGTCGAGGAGCCGATGCCGACCAATTATGGACAGACGCGGATGGTGGTGCGCGATCCCAATAGCCTTGTGGTCGATATTTCCTCGCCGACCGAGCAATACGGGAACAGGTCGTAGTCTGAGCCGTTTTTCGTGACGACACGGAGATTCGCCATGACCAATCCAGAGCCCGGCCAACCAAGACCCGATCCGGGGCCTGACGTTCCCAATCCCGATCCGGTGCCGCCGATTCCCAACCCGGACACCGATCCAGTGCCGCCCCAGCCTGACAGTCCCATTCCGGACCCGTCAGATCCGGTGCCGCATCCGCCGGCGCCGGAGATACCGCCCAATCCGACCGACCCGATCCAGCCGGTCAGGTCCTGATCAGCCCGCGGCGCGGCGCATGCCGAGCCAGCGGGGCAGGCGGCCATCGATCATCAAGAGGCCGATGAAGATGGCCACCATGCCGATGAGATGGGTGGGCTGGATCGTCTCTCCGAGAAGGAGAAAGCCGAAAACGATCGCCGAAACCGGGGCGATGAAGGTCGTTGCCGAGAAATTGGTGGCGCCCACGCGCGGCAGGATGCGGTACATGATCTGGAAGGTGAACGCAGTCGCGACCAGCCCGATCGCGAGGGCAGCGCCCCAGGTTTCGGCCTGCGTGATGACAGGTGCGCCTTCACTCAGGAAAGCGACAGGAGCGGCGATGACGGCGGCTCCGGTCAGCGCGATCGCGGCGAACACTGTTGGTTCGACAGCCTTGAAGCTGCGGGTGATGTTGAGCGAGAGGGCGTAGCAGATCGTTGCCATAAGGCACGCGCCAATGGCCCAAAGCTGGGAATTGCCGCCCGCCGCCAAGGCTGGAGACGCAAGGATCACCGCGCCGGTGAAGCCGGCGACCACGCCAAGCGATTTGTGCCGGGTGGCCCGTTCGCCGTCGTGCCAGAAATGGGAAACGATGACGGTCATGATCGGCGTCAGGGCGTTGATGATGGCGGCGACGCCGCTGGCGAGATTGGCCTGGGCGAGCGGGAAGAGCGCGAAGGGAATTGCGTAGGCGAGGACGCCGAGCAGGCCGAGCTTGACCCAGAGTACAGGATCGCGCGGGACAGCCTTGCGAAGCGCCAAGACAGCCACCCAGCATCCAAGGGCGCCGATGGCCACGCGCAGGCAGGAAACCCACATGGGGCCAAGCTCGCGAATCAGGATTGCATTGAAAATAAAAGAAAATCCCCAGATCGCGCCGAGGAAGCCGATCCAGATCCAGTCGCGCGTTGCCATTTTAAGTCAGCCATTTGGTTGGAGCGCGGAGGGTACGCCTTCGCGCCGGACTTGTCGAAGCAGTTATGGCAATAGGGGTATCAAATCGGGTGATGGTCGCGACCCGGATTTGACCTCATTGAGGGTAGGCGACTTGACCACTGGCGAGAAGGCGCAGGGCTTCGGGGTAAAGCCGGTGCTCCTCGACGAGGACCCGTGCGGCGAGGTCATCGGGGGTATCGCCGGGATGGACAGGGACGCGGGCCTGGAGGATGGCAGGGCCTTCATCAAGTCCCGGAGTCACGAAATGAACGGTGCAGCCGGCTTCGGTGACGCCATCGGCAAGAGCACGGGCGTGTGTGTCGAGGCCCTTGTAGGCGGGAAGGAGCGAAGGGTGAATGTTGATCGCCCTGCCCAGCCAGCGATTGGTGAACTCGGGCGTAAGGATGCGCATGAAGCCAGCCATGCAGACGATATCGGCATCCCAGCCTTCAAGGATCCCGGTCAGGGCCTCGTCGAAGGCGAGGCGGGACGCGAAACTGCTCTGCGCCAGCGTAGCTGTCGGAATGCCTTCGGCGCGGGCGACGTCCAGACCGGGCGCGGCAACGCGATTGGAGAAAACGCCAACGATCTCTGCGGGATAATCCGGAGATTTCGCAGCGTTGATGAGCGCAGTCATGTTCGAGCCGCGGCCCGATATCAGGATGGCGACACGCTTTTTTGCTGTCATAGGGACAGGGCGCCGGTGAATTCGATGGCATCACCAGTGCGTTCGACGAGTTCGCCGACGATGCTCGCTGTTTCGCCTTGACTTTCGAGATGGGCAACGAGCGCTTCGGCGTCCGTGGCACTAACGGCAATCAGCATGCCGACGCCACAATTGAAGGTGCGCAGCATTTCGCGTTCCGCGATGTTGCCTTGCCGGGCCAGCCAACCAAACACCTTGGGCGTGGAAACGGCGCCAAGATCGACCTTTGCGGCGAGCGATCCGGGGAGAACGCGGGGAATGTTTTCCTGAAACCCGCCGCCTGTGATGTGAGCCAGGGCCTTGATGCCGATACCGGCCTTCAATGCGGCAAGGATAGGCTTGACGTAAATCCTGGTCGGGGTGAGTAGGGCTTGGCCCAGGCTGGTGCCCGGCGCGAAGGGGGCATCATCGGACCAGTCGAGGCCCGACATGGAAACGATCTTGCGCACCAGCGAAAAGCCGTTGGAGTGCACGCCCGAGGAGGCGATGGCCACCAGCTTGTCACCGGCTGCGATATCGGCGCGGGGCAACAGAGTGCCGCGCTCGGCGGCGCCTACGGCGAAACCGGCCAAATCGTAATCGCCGCCATGATACATACCGGGCATTTCGGCCGTTTCGCCGCCAATCAACGCACAGCCGGCCTGGCGGCAGCCTTCGGCGATGCCGTTGACGATGGCCGTGCCCTGTTCGACGTTCAACACGCCGGTGGCGAAATAGTCGAGAAAGAACAGCGGTTCGGCGCCCTGGACGACGATATCGTTGACGCACATGGCAACCAGATCGATGCCGACGGTATCGTGCAGGCCCGCCTCGATCGCGATGCGCAGCTTGGTGCCCACGCCGTCGTTGGCAGCAACAAGGACGGGATCGGAAAAGCCCGCGGCCTTCAGATCGAACAGGCCGCCGAAGCCCCCGATTTCGCCATCGGCGCCCGGACGGCGCGTGGATTTGACGGCCGGCTTGATGGCTTCGACGAGGGCATTCCCGGCATCGATGTCGACGCCGGCCTGCTTGTAGGAGAGTCCGTTTGATGGCAGGTTTGCGTCGTCGGACATGAGCTTGGAACGCTATCCTTGGGTGAGGTGCCGGCGTGGCCGCCCAAGCACCAGTTTAACGTTGATTGGCCCGCGCGGGCTCGGTATGTCGAAGGCTGATACCGGCTCGCAACGTTTCGTGCAAGGACCGCCATGTCACTTAAGAACCAGATAACGGCCTGGATTGTCCTTCTCGTCTTTTTCGGGCTGCTGCTGTGGGTTTTCCGCGGCATCCTGCTGCCGTTCGTGCTGGGCATTACTCTCGCTTATCTGCTCAACCCGTTCGTCGATTGGCTTGAGGAGCACAAGGTCCGCCGTGCAGCCGCCGCGCTGATCGTGATGCTGATCGCGCTGTTGCTGCTGGTTACCGCCTTCCTCTTGATCGTTCCGCTGCTGATTCAGCAGGGTTTCGGGCTGGCGCGGAATATTCCGGGCTATGTGCAGCAGCTTCAGAGCTTTATCGAAACCATGATTCCCCGGCTCGAGCAGTGGATTGGCCCGGAGCGGCTCCAGGAACTCGAGCGCGGGCTCGAACAGATGTTCGCCGACAGTATCGGCATGCTGACCGGGATCACCGGGACGGTGATGCAGCAGTCGATGAGCATCATCAACACCATCGGCGTTTTGATCGTGACACCTGTGGTGGCCTTCTACCTGCTGCTCGATTGGGACCGCATGG
Source organism: Pelagibacterium sp. H642 (assembly GCF_031202855.1). Taxonomy (GTDB): domain Bacteria; phylum Pseudomonadota; class Alphaproteobacteria; order Rhizobiales; family Devosiaceae; genus Pelagibacterium. The sequence goes on from NZ_CP101829.1 coordinate 3,293,802, forward strand.
TGGAAAGCGTGGATAACCTTTTCCCGCCCGCGCATCGCTCGGAAATGCGGGCGCTGTTCAAGAGCATGGACCGCGCCCTGGCCGGGTTCGTGCGCGGGCAGGGCGCAGTCGTGGGTATTCTGGCGATCTATTATGCGGCGACCCTCTCGCTGGCCGGGCTAAGCTTCGGGCTGGCGATCGGGCTGATTGCCGGTCTTTTCAGCTTCATTCCCTATGTCGGCGTGCTGATCGGATTCGTGCTTTCCATGGGCGTTGCGCTCGTCCAGTTCTGGCCGGATTGGATCATGATCGCGGTGATTTTGGGGATCTATCTTTTTGGGCAGTTCCTCGAGGGCAACGTGCTCTATCCCAAGCTCGTCGGATCCAGCATCGGCGTGCATCCGGTGTGGCTGATGTTCTCGCTGTTTGCGTTCGCGGTACTGTTCGGGGCGGTCGGCGTGATCATCGCGGTGCCGCTGGCGGCGATAAGCGGAGTTCTGGTGCGCTGGGCGGTAACCAAGTATAAGACCAGCCCGCTTTACGACCCGGACAGCAAACTGGTGATTTCACCGACCCAGTCCTCGCCGATCATACAACCGAAGACGGATGCCGAGCCGTGACGATGGCTGCCAAGGAACAGCTCGTTCTTGAACTGGGACATGTCGAGGCCCAGAGCGAAGACGATTTCATGGTGTGCGAGGGCAACGAGCTTGCCTTCGAGCACGTCATGGCGTTCCCCGATTGGCCCGCGCCGCTTACGCTTCTGGTTGGACCGCCGAAATCGGGCAAATCGCATCTGGCGCGCATCTGGGTGGCGCGGGCGCAAGCTCTTGTCGCCGAACCGGAGGGTGTCGAGGCGCTGGCGGCGACAGGCGGGCGGCAGCCGGTTCTGATCGAAGATGCGGATCGGGCGGGTTACGATGAAGTGGGATTGTTCCACCTGCTCAACCAGTCCATGCGTGACGACCGCCCGTTGCTGCTGACTGCGCAGACACCGGTGGCCGAATGGCCGTACCGCACCAACGACGTCAAATCCCGGGCGCGCCTGGCGGCGCACTTTTCGCTCACGGCGCCTGATGACATCTTGTTGTCGCAGATGTTCGTGAAGTTGTTCGCCGACAGGCAATTGTCGGTCGATCCGAAAGTGATCTCCTATCTGGTGGGGCGTATGGAACGCTCTTCCGAGGAGGTCGTTGCGCTGGTGGAACTGCTCGACCGGCTGTCACTGTCGCGAGGACGGGCGATCACGCGCACCATTGCCGCCGAAGCGCTCAACATCCGCTCCAACGTTAGATAAGTCGCAAGGCGACCGGAAGGGCTCAGATTATGGACGATATGGCATATGAGCAGCACGCGAGCGAGGACGTAACGCCCGATATCGAGGCGCTGCGGACAAGCCCGGCACGGTTCGTCAATCGCGAAGTGAGCTGGCTGCAGTTCAACATGCGCGTGCTCGAAGAGGCGGCCAATCCGAACCATCCGCTGCTCGAGCGGCTGCGGTTCGTATCGATCTCGGCGAACAATCTCGACGAATTCTTCATGGTGCGCGTCGCGGGCCTCAAGGGGCAATTGCGCGCCGGCCTGCCGCGCCAGAGCGCCGATGGGATGACCCCCTCCGAGCAGATCGAGGAGATCACCACGCTGGCCCAGCACCTGCATATCGAGCAGCAGGACCAGTGGCAGTCGATCCGTGAAGAGCTTCTTGAGCAGAACATCGTCATCCACGAAGCCGACGATCTGTCGCCCGAGCAGGTGGATTTCCTGCAGAAAATCTTCCGGGAAGAGATTTTCCCCGTTCTGACCCCGATCGCCGTGGACCCAGCGCACCCGTTCCCGTTCATTCCGAACCTGGGCTTCTCGCTGGCCTTCCAGTTGGACCGGGCGACGGACAATTCGCGCCTGACGGCGCTGGTGCGCATTCCTTCCAATCTCGACCGCTTCATCAAGCTGCCGACCAAGGCGATCTCGGACCGGCAGGTGGAGATGGTGACCGTCGAAACGATGGTCAAACTGTTCTTCCACAAGATCTTTCCCGGTTACAATGTCGTCGGGTTCGGCGCTTTCCGGATCGTGCGCGACAGCGAGATCGAAATCGACGACGAGGCGGCCGATCTCGTGGTCGAATTCGAATCCGCTTTGCGGCAGCGTCGGCGCGGGCAGGTCATCCGCCTCGAGATCGAGCGCTCCATGCCGCGATCGCTCAAGCGCCTTATTGCGGAGGAACTGGGAATTTCCCAGGAGGATACCTTCGAGGTCGATGGGTTCATGGGTCTCGCCGATGCGGGCAAGATCTACGATCTTGACCGGCCGGAGCTGAAATTCCCGCGCTATCACGCGCGCTTCCCTGAGCGCATCCGAGACCATCATGGCGATTGCTTCGCCGCGATCCGGGAAAAGGACATCGTCGTCCACCATCCGTATGAAAGCTTCGACGTGGTGGCCCAGTTCGTGGCGCAGGCGGCTCGCGACCCCGATGTGGTGGCGATCAAGCAGACGCTTTACCGCACATCCAAGGATTCCCCCATCGTCAAGGCGCTGATCGCGGCGGCGGAGATGGGCAAGTCGGTGACGGCGCTGGTCGAACTCAAGGCGCGGTTTGACGAAGAAGCCAATATCCGCTGGGCGCGCGATCTCGAACGGGCGGGCGTGCAGGTGGTGTTTGGCTTCATCGAGCTCAAGACCCACGCCAAGCTGAGCCAGGTGGTGCGGCGCGAAAAGGGCAAGCTCGTTTCCTATTGCCATGTGGGAACGGGCAACTATCACCCGGTCACCGCCAAGATCTACACAGACCTTTCCTATTTCACCGCCGATCCGGTGATCACGCGCGATGTGGCGCGCGTCTTCAACTTCATCACCGGCTATGCGCGGCCCAGCGAGCTCGAAGCCATTTCGATCTCGCCGTTCTCGCTGCGCCAGACATTGATGGACCACATCGCGGCCGAGATCGAACTGGCGCGCCGGGGCGAGCCGGCGGCGATCTGGTTCAAGTGCAATGCGCTTGTCGATCCCGAGCTTATCGATGCGCTCTACAATGCGAGCCAGGCCGGGGTGAAAGTCGAACTGGTGGTTCGCGGCATCTGCTGCCTGCGGCCGGGGATACCGGGCTTTTCGGACAATATCCGCGTCAAGTCGATCGTCGGTCGCTTCCTCGAGCACTCGCGTATCTATTGTTTTGGCAATGGGGGCGAGATGCCTTCGCGCGAGGCTGCGGTGTATATCTCGTCGGCCGATCTCATGCCGCGCAATCTCGACTGGCGGGTGGAAACGCTGGTGCCGATCAAAAACCGCACGGTGCATCGGCAGATTCTCGACAGAATCATGGTAGCGAACCTGCGCGACAACCAGCAGAGCTGGGAGGTGCTGCCCGACGGGACGGCCCAGCGCGTCGCGCCGGGGGAAGGCGAGGAGCCTTTCAACGCCCATGACTACTTCATGACCAATCCGTCCCTGTCCGGGCGCGGCAGCGCATTGCACGGGGATGGCGAGGATGAGGACAGCGACCTTTGATACGATTCTGGAGCCTCGAATCCGATCCTGCAGGCCAGGGGCGCATCGCGGGGGCAAAGCCCGTTGCGGTGCTCGACATCGGTTCGAACTCGGTACGCCTTGTCGTTTATGAACGGCTGGCCAGGGCCTTGACGGTCCTCTACAACGAAAAATCCGCAAGTACGCTCGGTCGTGGTGTTGCCGCGACCGGACGGCTTGCCGATACCTCGATGGCAAACGCGCTCAAGGCCATCAGGCGGTTCGCCATGGTGTGCCGGCTGACCGAGGTGGGCGAGATCTACCCCATCGCGACCTCGGCTACCCGCGAAGCGGAGAACGGCCCGGAGTTCGCGCGGGCGGTCGAGGACATCATCGGCGTGCCGGTGCGGGTGCTCAGTGGGGCGGAAGAAGCTCACTTTGCAGCCTATGGCCTCGTTTCGGGCATGCCCGGGTTTCAGGGGATCGTCGGCGACCTGGGTGGCGGCAGTCTCGAACTCGCCATGGTCGACCACGGGCATGACACCGGTGGAGAGACGCACCAGCTCGGAGTCATCCGCTTGCAGGACGATACGCAGATGACACCGGGAAAGGCTGGCGGGATAGCCAGGGAGCGGCTCAAGCAGTCCAACTTGCTGACGCCTGGCAAATACAAGTCTTTCGCGGCGATCGGGGGCACCTGGCGTGCGCTGGCAAAGCTCCATCAGGTGCGGTGCAACTACCCGCTGCACATGGTGCAGGACTATACGGTTCGCACTGAAGATATACTGCCCCTGTGCGATGCGCTGATCGAGAGCAGTGGCGACAAGAAGCTGGTCAAGGGGATCGAGACCGTTTCGGGTTCGCGCAAGGATTTGCTGCCTTACGGAGCGGCGGTGCTCGCCGAGGTGCTGCGGACCGGCAAGTTCGAGGAAGTGGTTTTCTCCGCGCTCGGGGTTCGCGAGGGCTACCTCTATGACCGGCTGAGCGAGGAGGACAAAGCGATCGATCCGCTGCTGCAGGCAGCCGAGGAAATCTCGACGCTACGGTCTCGGGCTCCGGAATTCGCCGGCGATCTGATTGGGGGGAGCGCGGCACTGTTCGAGCTGATCGACGTGCAGGAAACGCCAGATCAGAAGCGGCTGCGCGAGGCTGCATGCTATATGTCCGATATCGGTTGGCGCGCGCATCCCGATTATCGCGGCGAGCAGAGCATCCAGATGGTGGCGTTTTCCGATATCGTGGGCATCGACCACGGCGGACGGGCCTTTCTCGCCCAGACGCTTGCCTTCCGCTACATGGGATTCAAGCAAAAAAGCGCCAGCGCCAAGCTGCTGGATCTGGCCGGGCCGGATCTTGGACAGCGGGCGCGACTGATCGCCGCCTATTTCCGCGTGGCTTATCCCCTAACGGCCGCCATGCCGGGAATTCTGCCACGTACGCGTTTTTCAGTGGATGGAAAGACGCTGGTTCTGCACCTGCCGGCCGATCTTGCGTTTCTCGACGGCGACAGAATGCGGGGCCGCCAGCGGCAGCTCGCCATTGAGTCGGGGCTCAAGGAAGGTACGATTCAGGTCGACTAGAGGCTGCGGTACGAGTCCCCGGACAGGCGGTTCACCGGCCAAAGATATCAGAGAGGATCGATCGGCACTTCCACCACACCCTTGCGGGTGGCGGCGAGGGCCATGCGGCCGTGTTTGATCGCCAGGGCTTTTTCCCCGAACAGCTTGCGGCGCCAGCCTTTGAGGGCAGGGACGTCGGCATTGTCGTCGAGAACGATGGCATCGATGTCGTCGGAGCTGGCGATGATGCGGGTGGCGACGCCATTGGTGTCGGCAACAGCCTTGAGCCAGACGCGCAGCAGGTCGCCGACGGCGCCCTTGGGCGAAGGGCCGCGAGGACGTTCGGGAATCTTGGGAAGGCTGGCCTTATCGGCGGCTTCCACGGACTTGATGATGGCGATCAGCTCGGCGGCAGCCGAGGAGCGGCCATAGCCCCGTGGCACGACGCGCAGTTTTTCGAATGCATCCGGGGTGGTCGGGCGCTGAACAGCGAGTTCGGCGACCGCATCATCCTTGAGGATACGGCCACGCGGTTGGTCGTTTTCCTGAGCACGGCGCTCGCGCCAGGCGGCGATAGCTTGCAGGGCCGCAAGATCGCGGGGCTTGTTGACACGTGCCTTGACGCGCTTCCAGGCGTCCTCGGGCTGGACGATATAGGTGTCCATGCTTTCGAGCACAGCCATCTCGTCGGCAACCCAAGCGCCGCGGCGGGTCTTTTCTATCTCGGTGCGGAGTTGGACGTAGATGTTGCGCAGATGGGTAACGTCGGCCAACGCGTAATCAAGTTGCTTTTCGGTGAGCGGGCGGTGCGACCAATCGGTGAAGCGCGAGCTCTTGTCGATCTGTTCGCCGACGACCGCGCGCACGAGATTGTCGTAGGATACCGAATCGCCGTGGCCGCAGACGCTGGCTGCCACCTGGGTGTCAAACAGCGGATGCGGTACGCTGCCGAACAGCTTGACGAAAATCTCGATATCCTGCCGCGCGGCGTGAAACACCTTGGTGACATGCTCGTTGGCAAGCAGCGCGGCGAAGGGCGCAAGATCGATGCCATCGGCAAACGGATCGATGATTACGGCACGGTCGGGCGTTGCGGCCTGGATGAGGCAGAGTTTCGGCCAATAGGTGGTTTCGCGCAAGAATTCGGTATCGACGGTGACGAAATCGTAGGTCGCAGCGTCCTTGCAAAAAGCCTCGAGCGCCCCGGTCGATGTGATGACCTGCATTGAGTCGGTATCCAGTTCAAAGAAATTGGATGTTTTCCTATCAGCAATGCTCGCCAGCCGCAAAGGCGGCGCGTTCATTTGTTGTCACGCTTGACAACAGGGCCCTCGCATGCGCTTTTCCGGCACTAAATTCCCACTCCGTTTCCGGAAAGACTTTTCGTGATGCATCGCTATCGTTCGCACACCTGCGCTCAGCTTACAAAGGCCGACGTCGGCTCGACAGCACGCCTGTCTGGATGGGTGCACCGTATCCGCGATCACGGGGGGCTGCTGTTCATCGACCTGCGCGATCACTATGGCCTTACCCAATGCGTGATCGATCCGGATTCGCCCGCGTTCAAGGATGCCGAGGCCGTGCGCGCCGAATGGGTGATCCGCGTCGATGGCGAGGTGAAGGCCCGTACGCCCGAGACGGTCAACAAGAACCTGCCGACGGGCGAAGTCGAAGTGTTCATCCGCGAGATCGAAGTGCTGGGCAAGTCGGCTGAGCTGCCGCTTCCGGTGTTCGGCGAACCCGACTATCCCGAGGACACGCGTCTGCGTTACCGCTTCCTCGACCTGCGACGCGAAACGTTGCACGCCAACATCGTTAAGCGTACCAAGATCATTTCCTCCATGCGCAGGCGCATGGACGAGATCGGGTTCGGGGAATATTCGACCCCCATCCTGACGGCGTCTTCACCCGAGGGCGCGCGCGATTTCCTGGTGCCCAGCCGCATCCATCCGGGCAAGTTCTTCGCGCTGCCGCAGGCGCCGCAGCAATATAAGCAATTGCTGATGGTGGCGGGCTTCGACCGCTATTTCCAGATCGCGCCGTGCTTCCGCGATGAAGACCCGCGCGCCGACCGCCTGCCGGGCGAATTCTACCAGCTCGACGTCGAGATGAGCTTCGTCACCCAGGAAGAAGTCTGGGAGACGATGGAGCCGATCATCCGTGGCGTGTTCGAGGAATTCGCCGACGGCAAGACCGTCACTCAGAAATTCCCGCGCATTCCCTATGATGTGGCAATCCGCAAATACGGTTCGGACAAGCCGGACCTGCGCAATCCTATCGAAATGCAGGACGTCACCGAGCATTTCCGTGATTCCGGGTTCAAGGTGTTCGCCAACCAGATCGCCGGCGATCCCAAGGTAGAGGTCTGGGCCATTCCTGCGCCTACTGGCGGCAGCCGCGCATTCTGCGACCGCATGAATGCCTGGGCGCAGGGCGAGGGGCAGCCGGGGTTGGGCTATATTTTCTTCAAGGATGGAGCGGGGTCCGGTCCTATCGCCAAGAATATCGGCGAGGAGCGCACGCAAGCCATCCGCGCCCAGCTCGGGCTCAATGACGGCGATGCCGTGTTCTTTGTCTGCGGTGTGCCGTCAAAGTTCTACAATTTCGCTGGCGCCGCGCGCACCAAAGTGGGCACCGATCTCGAACTGGTCGACCTCAACGCCTTCGCACTGTGCTGGATCGTCGATTTTCCGTTCTACGAATGGGATGAGGACGAGAAGAAGCTCGAATTCGCGCACAACCCGTTCTCTATGCCACAGGGCGGCCGCGAGGCGCTGGATGGAGAGGATCCTCTTTCCATCAAGGCATACCAGTATGACGCAGTTTGCAATGGGTATGAGATCGCCTCCGGCTCCATTCGTAATCAGGAACCCGAGACGATGATCGCCGCGTTCGAGAAGGTTGGGCTGTCGCGTCAGGACGTCGAGGAACGCTTCGGCGGCCTCTACCGTGCCTTTCAGTACGGAGCCCCGCCGCATGGTGGCATGGCGGCCGGCATCGACCGCATCGTGATGCTGCTGTGCGGGGTGCAGAACCTGCGCGAGATCACGCTGTTCCCGATGAACCAGCAGGCCGAAGACCTGCTGATGGGTGCGCCCAGCGAAGCCTCGGCTCGCCAGTTGCGCGAGCTGCATCTGCGGCTCAACCTGCCGGCGGAGAAAAAGGGCGGCTAAACAAGCTCTTGCCGGAAAGAGCTGCGGCTTAATCCGCGATTAAACGCTTGCCCGCTAGTGTCGGCCCCAAGGGTTCGATACAGCGGGCAAAATCTTTGCGGTCGCGTTTTTCGCAGATAGTGTTGCTTGTCGTGACGCTGCTGGCATTTCTGCCGGTGGCGGCGGTCGATCATGTGCTCGACGGCTATGTCAAGGCGCGCGAAACCGGCAATTTGCAGGTGCTTGTCGACGCCATTACGCACGACGCGCAGGAAACGGTGCAGGACGGCGTGCAGTCGCTTCGCCGCATACTGGCGAACAGTCCTTCCCTATGCGCCACGACTTTTCTCCAGAATGTGGGCGCGGAGCTGGGGGCAAATCCGTTTTTGCGGCAGGTGATCGTCGAGAACGACGACGGGGTGCAGTACTGCGCAGCTTTCGACCAGACGGTGCGCTATCGCACGCTTTCCGAAAACCTGGCAATTCCAGGATTCACGGAAACCTTGAGTGTGGTGACGCTTGAAGGCCGTCAAACGCCGCTTCTCAAGATTACCCAGTCTTTCGGACGGGACCGGGCCGTTTCCGCGCTGGTGATCGCTTCTCCGATGCTATTGCGGGAAGCGATGTCGCTGACCGCCGAGATCGATTATTTGCAGGTGGCGCTGACCAGCGGCACGTCCATTCTGCTGCGGGGAGATGCGGCTGTCGAGCAGGAGGCCGAACGCGGCGACTACCTCTTTGCCCGGTCGTTTGCGGGTGAAATTCCACTCAAGGCGGAGGCGGCAATTTCCTTCGCGCTGGTCAGAGCCGACTATTCGCCGCTCGATGTGGGGTTCAACGTCGTGGCGTGCTTCCTTGGCATGCTGACCTTGGTGCTCGCCATCCAGTATGCACGCAAGGCGGATATTGCCGTCTTTGATCTCGAGCGCGCCATCGTCGCCGGCGAGATGAAGCCCTATTACCAGCCTGTCATCAACCTCAAGACTGGTAAGCTGACAGGATGCGAGGTGCTCATCCGATGGGTGAAGAAGAATGGCGAAATCATTCCGCCTGGAGTTTTTATCGACTATGCGGAAATGTCGGGGCTGGCCATTCCCATGACGCTGAGCCTCATGGAGCAGGTTCGATACGACCTGGAGGACATCTGCCGCCAGGTGCCCGAATTCAAAGTCTCGATCAATCTCTTCGAGGGGCATTTCCGGGATGGCTCGATCGTTGATGACATCCAGTCCGTGTTCGAGGGGAGCGGGATATCTTACCGCCAGTTGGTGTTCGAGATCACTGAGCGCCGTCCCCTGGACGACAAGGCCGCCGCGAACCGGGTGATGACGGCCATGCACAAGCTTGGTGTACGTATTGCCATGGACGATGCGGGAACGGGGCATTCCAACCTGGCCTATCTGCAGACATTGGGCATCGACATCATTAAGATCGACAAGATCTTTGTCGAAATGATCAAGGACCCGCGTACGCCTGTGCCGGTCATTGACGGACTGATCGCCATGGCGCGCGAACTCGATATCGAGATCGTGGCCGAAGGCGTCGAGACACAGGAACAGGCGCTTTATCTGCGCGCCCGGAACGTTGTTTTTGCGCAAGGATACCTGTTTGCACCGCCTATGAAACTTTCGGCGTTCCTCGTTCTCGCCAATGCTCTCAAACCGGTTGGACACGAAAGCAATCTCGAGCCGGGATTTGCCGTCGCCTAGGCGAAGAATTAGGGCTGTGAGCCTTTCCTTTTCGCCCGATTGGTGGCACGTATCTCGCCGCTAATCCTGAGGAGACGGCATGACCGACGAACCGCGCGATCCGCAGAAGGCGCTCAAAGAAGCCGCACTGCATTTCCACCAGTATCCCAAGCCCGGCAAGATCGAGATCACGGCAACCAAGCCGCTCGCCAACCAGCGCGACCTCGCGCTGGCCTATTCGCCGGGCGTGGCTGCTCCGTGCGAGGAAATCGCAGAGGATCCCCAAGCGGCGGCACTCTACACGTCGCGTGGCAACCTGGTGGCGGTGATCTCCAACGGCACCGCCGTGCTGGGGCTGGGCAATATCGGTGCACTGGCCTCCAAGCCGGTTATGGAAGGCAAGGCGGTTCTGTTCAAGAAGTTCGCCGGCATCGATTCCATCGATATCGAGATCGACGAACAGGATCCCAAGAAGTTCATCGAAACCGTCGCGCCCATGTGGCCCAGCTTCGGTGGCATCAACCTCGAGGACATCAAGGCACCCGATTGCTTCGAGATCGAGGAGGCGCTGCGCGAGCGTATGCCGATCCCGGTGTTCCATGACGACCAGCACGGCACGGCGATCATCGTTGCCGCAGCGGTACTCAATGGACTCCGGATCGCCGGCAAGGACATCTCCAAGGTCAAGATCTGTACTTCGGGCGCCGGCGCGGCGGCGATCGCTTGCCTCAACATGCTGATGGCGGTCGGGGCCAAGCGCGAGAACATCTGGGTCGCGGACCGCGAGGGACTGGTGACTACGCGCCGCGACAATTCGGTCGACCGCTGGCGCGGCGCTTTTGCCCAGGACAGCGACAAGACCTCGCTCGCCGAGGTGATGGAGGGTGCCGACATTTTCCTCGGGCTTTCGGCGGCCGGTGCGCTCAAGCGCGAGATGCTAAAGGACATGGCGGAAAATCCGCTGATTCTGGCGCTCTCCAATCCGGTGCCTGAAATCATGCCGGAAATCGCTCAGGAAGAGCGCCCGGACGCGATGATCTGCACCGGGCGGTCGGACTATCCCAACCAGGTCAATAACGTCCTGTGCTTCCCCTTTATCTTCCGCGGAGCGCTCGACGTGGGGGCGACCACGATCAACGAGGAGATGAAGGCGGCGGCGGCGCATGCGATCGCCAAGCTGGCCCATGAGCCGGTGCTGGAAGCGGTTCCTGGCGCCCCCTCGACCTTTGGCCGTGACTATCTCATCCCCAATCCGTTCGATCAGCGGCTGATCCTGCGCATTGCGCCGGCCGTCGCCAAAGCGGCGATGGATTCCGGGGTGGCGCGGCGGCCGATCACCGATTTCGACGCCTACAAAGACAGCCTCAACCGCTTCGTCTTCCGCTCGGGCATGGTGATGAAGCCAATGATCGAGCGCGCCAAGGGGGCGGGCCAGCGCATCGCGTTTGCCGATGGCGAGGACGAGCGGGTGCTGCGGGCGACGCAGGTGGTTTTGGAAGAGGGGATTGCCCAGCCGATCCTCATCGGTCGCCCGTTCGTCATCGAGCAGCGCATCGAACGTTTCGGGCTGGCACTGACGCCGGGCAAGGACTTCGAGGTCATCAACCCCGAAGACGATCCGCGTTACCGCGATTACGTCTCGCTCTTCCACTCGCTGGTGGGGCGCAGCGGGGTGACGCCGGATACGGCGCGCACCATCGTACGCACCAATACGACGGTGATCGGCGCGCTGGCCGTCAAGCGCGGGGAGGCCGATGGGCTGATCTGTGGATTGCAGGGGCGCTACATCAAGCATGTGCGCGACATCAAATCGGTGATCGGGCTTTCCGATGGCGTTTCCGATGCCTCGGCGCTTTCCATGCTGATCATGCCCCGCGGCGTGTTCTTCCTGGCGGACACTTATGTGAACATCGATCCGACGCCGGACGAGATCGTGTCGATCACATTGCAGGCGCGCGACCACCTCAAGCGGTTCAATATCGAGGCGCGTGCCGCGCTGCTGAGCTATTCGAACTTCGGTTCGCGCGAGGGGGATACGTCCGAGAAGATGCAGCAGGCGTATCGCACGCTCAAGGAAGTGGCACCGGACCTGATCGTGGAAGGGGAGATGCAGGGCGATCTTGCGCTCAACCAGTCGCTGCGGGAACGCTATATTCCCGATACGGTGCTCAAGGGGGAAGCCAATTTGCTGGTGTTCCCAAATCTGGAAAGCGCTAATCTTTCCATGACCTTGCTAAAGGAAATGAACAACGCACTTCCGGTTGGGCCGATCCTCATGGGTACGCGGAGCCCGGCGCACATCCTGGCGCCCTCGGTCACCAGCCGCGGGATCGTCAACATGACGGCGATCACCGCGAACGAGAGCCTGGCTCTCAGGAGCTGAAACAAAAGGGCGCCTGGTGGCGCCCTTTCTTCTACTGGAAAGCGGTTTCGGCGAAGGAGCGGAGCTTGCGCGAATGCAGTCGCTCGACCGGCTGATTGCGCAGGATCTCCATGGCCTTGAGCCCGATCAGCAGGTGACGGTTGACCTGAGTGCGGTAGAAATCCGAGGCCATGCCGGGGAGCTTGAGTTCGCCGTGCAGCGGCTTGTCGGAGACGCAGAGCAGGGTGCCATAGGGAACCCGGAAACGGAAGCCGTTGGCGGCGATGGTGGCGCTTTCCATGTCGAGGGCAATGGCGCGCGATTGCGAGAGGCGCCGGGTAATCTCGCTTTGGTCGCGCAGTTCCCAATTTCGGTTGTCGATCGTGAACACCGTGCCCGTTCGCATGATGGCCTTGGCTTCAAGGCCTTCGAGATGAGTCACCTCCTCAACGGCTTCCTGAAGGGCGACCTGGATTTCCGCTAGAGCAGGAACCGGGACCGTTACTGGAAGATCGTCGTCGAGTACGTGATCTTCCCGAACATAGCCATGGGCTAGAACGTAGTCGCCCAAGGATTGGGAATTACGCAGTCCGGCGCAGTGCCCGAGCATCAGCCAAGCGTGGGGGCGCAGGACCGCTACGTGATCGGTGGCGGTCTTGGCGTTGGAGGGACCGACGCCGATGTTGATCATGGTAATACCGCGGCCGTTGGGGGCCGTCAGGTGATAGGCGGGCATCTGGGGCTGGCGGACCGGGGGCGTGCCGGTGGTGCCGCCACCCAGGCGCGCGTTCATGGTGACCACATTGCCCGGTTCGACGAAGCTTTCGTAGAACTCGTGGCCCTCGCTCATCCACTGATGGGCCAGGCGGGTGAACTCTTCGATATAGAACTGGTAATTCGTGAAGATCACGAAATTCTGGAAGTGCTCGGGCGTGGTCGCCATGTAGTGGTTGAGCCTGTGCAGCGAATAGTCGACGCGAGGGCCGGTGAAGGCAGCGAGCGGGTAGGGGCCACCGGCAGGCGGGATGAAGGTGCCGTTGGCGATCTCATCGTCCATATGGCCGAGATCGGGAACGTCGAAAATATCGCGCAGAGGAACGCCGATATCGAGCAGCACATCACCTTCGACCCGCTCGCGGGGATCGACGGCAAAATGCAGAGGGATAGGTGTTTCGGATTCGCCGATTTCGATTTCGCCGCCGTGGTTCTTGAGGATCAGCGCAAAGTTCTCGACCAGATATTTCTCGAAAAGCGCTGGCTGGGTCAGCGTTGTCTGATAGAGGCCGGGGCTGTGCAAAAAGCCATAGGCGAGGCGGGAACTTGCCTGCTGCTGAAAACTGGTCGAGAGCACCTGCACCTTGGGATAATGCGCGCGCACCTTGCCCGGCGGTACCTGGCCCTTGGTGAGGTTGAGCAGGTGGTCGCGGATGAAGCCGGTGTTGCGGTCGTAGATTTCGCAGACATATTCCCAGGCCTTGACCGGATCGGCGAAGGATTTGAGGGGGAGCGGCGACGGGGTGACGAGTTTCATCCGGTTTCCTGTTCTTGTTTTTGGTTTTAACCGCAAGCCATGCCAGTTTCCCGCAGGGCACGCAATGGCCGGCGATTAAGCCAGCGAAATATCACAGTTCGGTGATTGGGCCTTTTGTCGCCGCATTGGCGCACGATATTGAGCTTGTCTGCTGGACTGGCAAACGAGCCCATGCACTAGCGGACATGCTTCCGCTGTAGTCCCCCAAGCCCTCAACAGCGCGGCGGGAGCTTATACGGAGACCGCAGCCGTCCGCCCGGCGCTGCGGTCTCTTTTTGTTTGGCGGGATGGACGGAGCCCACAGGGTCGCGCATCAGTCGAATTCGACCAACGTTTTGGGATTGGCCTCGCCGTCATACTGGGCATCGACTTCATAGTGCTTTAGAATAAACCGCCCCAGGTCGAACTCCCAGGTTCCCGCCGAAAAGGCATCACCGAGTCCACGCCATAGGCCGTGGCTGGTTATGGTCCGGGTTTGCGGGTCGAACTCGGAATTGATCAGTACCAGTTGGGTGTCATAACCTGTCAGGGGAATGTCGAGCACCGCGCCTTCATAGTCGTCGTTCTCATAAATGACGTCGAAGTCAGGCACCGCGAAGGAGATGGGCAACGGGCCATCGTACTCGGTGTCCAGGTAGTAGACGTGGTTGAGGTTGTAGGCGCCGGCGCCGCAGAAAAATTTGTAGAGCGTCGTGGTTTCCGGTTCGTCGGAATACCCGGTCTCCCAGCTCAACTCCCAGCTTTCATGCGGATTGTATTCAGCCGCGGCCGACTCTTCGTCCAAAAGGCACAATTGGTTGAAGGCTTGAGAGAAATGGGCGAAAGCGGCGCTTTCGGCAATGTCGCCGGCCTGCTGGGCCCATGCTGCGCCGGGCGCGAGGGCCAACGTAATGGTCAGAAGAGTGATAACCCGCATGTGGTGTCCTCCGTGCTGGCATCCCCAGAGTGCCGGAAAATACACCAGCTTCAAAGCCACAAGTTGACGATTGCGGACGGGTGCGGGGCGTGCTAACGATTGAATCGTTCGACAGGGGTGCTCCGTATGGCCGGGGCTGAGAGGACGGCGCCAAGCCTTCTAACCCTTTAGCTGATCTGGATAATACCAGCGGAGCGAGGCGAAGATGAAGTGCGGTGCACAGATCTCCCTTTACGTTATGGCGGATGATTTCGTCCGCGTCATTCTCTCTTCCATCGAAGCGATGGCTCCGTTTCGTGAGCGTTTGCGCATCGAAACCGACGATATCTCGACGCTGGTCGTGGGGCCGCCAGAGCTGATCTTTCCCACCATGCGTGAGATGTTTGTGGCTGCCGCGCGCAGCGGGCATCACGTGGCGATGCATGCAACCGTCTCCCGTGGATGCCCGGGTGAGCCGGACATGGATATCTGTGAGCCGGCCGAACGCTCAGCCTTCGATACGGATCTCGAAGAACGCAAGCGCCGGGCGGCCCAAGCGGTCGCCGAGGCGCAGGAGACCGGCCAGTGCGCGGCGGTTCAATTCTCGCTCTATCCGCTCGGACCGGCCGAGTACATGGATGAGATCTACGGCTGCATCGATTTCCTCAAGGCTTCGCCCGTTTTCGACCGCGCCAAGAACTATTGCACGCGGCTGGCGGGCGATGCCGGACCGGTGTTCGAGGCTCTATCGCAGGCCTGGCTGGGCTTTGGCGACCCCAATGCCCATGTAGCGATCGATCTTACGGTTTCGGCCAACAGCCCCTCCCAGGACGCCGCGGCCTGACTTCGGGCGGGGTGTCCCGCCCGACCATTCCCCACATCGTCAAGCAAGGAGGGCACGAGATGTCCTATTCCACATCATCTTCGTCGTGGCGTTGGACGCTGCGCGAAACTCTGGTCGTTGCGGTGCTGGGCGCGGCTTTCGCCGTGCTCTATCTCGCTTGGGTGCAGGTCTGGCTGGTGAGTCAGGCGGCATTCGGGCCAGTGGCCATGGACGTTTTCATGGGCTTTTGGTTCTCCGCCTCCATCGTCGCCGCGGCCATCATCCGCAAACCAGGCGTGGCGTTCATGGCTGAGGTGCTGGCGGCGGGGGTGGAAATTCTGCTCGGCAGCCCGGCGGGTCTCGGGCTTCTCATCGCCGCGGTGGTGCAAGGGCTTGGAGCGGAGCTCGTCTTTGCCGCGTTCGGCTGGCGGAACTACAGGCTGGTCGTGCTGATGCTGGCTGGGGTCGGGGCCGCCATCACAAGTTTTGCCTACAATTGGTTCCTGTTCGACTATGGCGCTCTTGAGTCGTGGCTGCTGGCCCTGATGTTCAGCATCCGGCTGTTGAGCGGGGCACTGCTGGCGGGTGTGGCGGGTCACCTGATCGTCGAAGCTCTGTATCGGACCGGGGTCCTCCGAGGGCTAAAAATCGATTTCGACCGTCGGGGAGCGGGCCTTGCGGCCCAGCCGGCATAAGTGACGCACGCCCAATGGGAAGGGGTATCGATCCGCTATCCCTTCGCACCACGCGATGCTGTGGGCCCGGTCGATCTGGCAATCGCGCCGGGGGAGCGGGTTCTGCTGCTCGGCCCCTCGGGCTCGGGCAAATCGTCCCTGATGCTGGCGCTGACGGGGCTGATCCCGAGCGCAGTTCCGGCAATTGTCGCCGGAACGATTCGTCTCAATGGCGCTCTCGTTTCCAGCCGCAGCCCGGCACAATGGGCCGATACCGTCGCCCAATACTTCCAGAATGCCGACGAAACGCTTTGCGGGATGCGGGTGGGTGAGGAAATCGCCTTTGCCCTTGAGAACCGGGGTGTGCCAGCGGGCATCATCGAGCGCAAGATTGGAGAGGTGCTTGAAGGCCTGGGCCTGCCGCAAGAGTGGCTGGCTCGGCGTAGCGCGGCGATGTCTGGCGGAGAGCGACAGCTTGTGGCACTGGCAGCGGTGATGGCACAGGAGGCTCCGATCCTCGTGGCGGACGAGCCGACTAGCCACCTCAGCCCGACGGCAACGCGGCAGGTGCATGAGCTGCTGGCGAACCGGCAGGGCTTTGAGGGTGTGCTGGTGATCGACCACCGACTCGACGGTCTGATCGATGCCATCGATCGCGTTGTGGTGTTGAGCGTGGAGGGTCGGGTTCTTGCCGATATGGCGCCAGGTCCGCTGTTTCGGGAGCGTGGAAAGGATCTCGAGCGACAGGGGATCTGGCGACCCGCGTTTTCCGCACTCGACGATATGCTTGGCGCCGTGGGATTAGCGAGCGAACACCCGCCGGTCTGCTTTGCCGATGTGATTGAGCAGTTCAGCGCTGGACGCGGCAAGGGCGCCGCTCGTGAAGCGGCGCGGGTGGTCGCGCGGCGGTTCGTAGAGCGCCGGATCAATCAGACTTCGGCTGGGGGTGCTATCGTTGCTGCGTTGCATGAGGCGACCTGTGCGCCGCCAATAGGACGTGCAGTGCTCCATGATGTGTCGCTGGAAGTTCGCGCAGGCGAGGTGCTGGGCCTGCTCGGGCCCAACGGAGCTGGCAAGACCACCCTTGCGGCCAGCCTCGCAGGGGTGTTGCGGCTGCGCGCGGGTCGACGGTTCGGACCCATGGGCGCCATAGCATTCCAGAACCCCGAGGCCCAGCTTACTGCCGGTACGGTGCGAGAGGAGATACTTCGGGCTCAGGCCGATGCCGGCCGGCCCGAGGCTGACGCCGGAGCCGTGCTGGAGCGCTGGAATTTTATGCCGCTGGCCGACCGGCATCCATACGAATTGAGCTTTGGACAAAAGCGGCGGCTGGCACTGGCCGCGCTCGACGCCGGCGACCGCTGGCCATTGCTGATATTCGATGAGCCATTCTCCGGTCTCGATGCGGCAGGTGCCGATCAGGTCGCCCGGCACATCGAAGCTTTGAAGGCACACGGCAAAGCGATCATGCTCATTACCCATGACATGGACATGGCGGTGCGGCTCTGCGATCGCGCGGCGGTGATTGCCAATGGAGCGATAGCGGCGGAGGGACGACCGATCGATCTGCTGAACGATCCCCAAATCATCGCGATAGCTGGGCTGGCGCGACCGAGCTTTGCTCCGGTGCTGGACTGGCTGGCAACGGTCGAGCGACCGTTGGCAGCTTGGGGATAAATCATGACGGTAGCTCAGGACATCTCCAAGGCGTCTCCTTTGGGGAGGCTTAATCCGCTCACCCTTTTTGCCGTGTGCCTTGCGTATCTCGCCGCGGCGGCGACATCGTTCGACGCTGGCTTTCAGATATCGGTGGTTGTTCTCGTTGCGGCAGTTCTCCTTGCCGTGCAGCGTGTGCCGCCGCTGCTCCTGCTCGTGCTGATGGTGCCATTCGTGTTGTTCGGCATGGGCTTTATCACCACTAATCTGCTGTTTCGCCGGGACAGCGATTTTGCCGTGCATCTGGCCGGGAGCGAGAGCGGAGCTGCCTTGTCGGCGGGGCTGACGTTGAGCCTCCGAGCCCTGGCGTGTGGTGCGGTCTCGATCCTTTTTGCGCTCAGTGTCGATCCGGGAGCTTTCGTAAGAGCGCTAATCGCCTATCTGCGCTTTCCCGCGCGACTCGGCTATGCGCTTTTCGTCGCCATGCAGCTCGTGCCCGACCTTCTGGCCGAGGCGGCGCATCTGCGGATGGCGCGGGCAATGCGGACCGGCAGGCCGGTGGGCAGAGTGCCAGGACCCAGCGAGATGGCGGGGCTGATGGTGCCGCTATTGGCCTTTGCCGTTCGCCGGGCCGGGCGGTCGGCGGTTGCCATGGAGGCGCGAGGGTTCGGAGCGCTTCCGGCACGCGCCATGGTGGGCGTGCCGGGTTTCTCGTGGCGAGACGCGGCTTTCGGACTCACGAGCCTCGCTGTACTTGCCCCCCTGCTGGTGTTCTAGCCTTCCACCTCCGAAGCGGCGGGGGCGGACCGTTCAGGCGCCCAGTCGGGACGCTGGGGGACCAGCGATTCAACCTGAGTATCATCAAGGCTCGAAACGAAGGCTTCGAATGCCGGCTGAATTGCCTCAAGGGCGTCGGCACGGGCGGTGGTCATGGCGACAAGACCGGCATAACGGGCGATGAGATCGGTGTCGGACATTGCCTCGTCCGCGGCCGGGGCGAATTCTTCGCGCGCGGTGATAATCTCGGCCTGGGCATCGAGGGCAGCCAACCGCAGATCCTCGAGCAGCGTCTGCTGATCTTCCGTGAGGTCCAGTCGGTGGGTGAGGCGGACGGCGGCGACGTCGATAGCTTCGGCATTACCGGAGAGGAACATGCCGAACAAGCCCCCATGCATTCCGAAACCGGGCACGGGACCGGGGCGGAAGCTTCGGGCCTCGCCGCCGGGGACGCGCTGGATCACATGCTGACCGCCGCCGAAGGGCTGCGCGAAGGCTGGCGCCAGGCTGGTCGCGCCGATGGAGGCGGCAGTAAACGCAACAAGGGCTGCTTTGCTGATGGGTTTCATGATGTCTGTCTCCGTTGCTGAGCGGCGTAAATGCCGCCGACGCATTGGAGATTAGAGAAGCTCACCTCACGCCAAGCTGTCCGGGCCATGAAATGTTGGACAGGATGGTAAGATGAAGAAGAAAGGACCGGGCTATTGCCCGGTCCTTAAAGCCCTCAGTTGGCCCATTCGCCCTTGCGGAAGACGGGGATGCGCTCGCCGTCCTGGGTGATGCCGTCGATATCCATCTCGCCCGAACCGATCATCCAGTCGATATGGATGAGGCTGGAATTGCCGCCCTTGTTGGCGACCTCGTCTTCGCTGAGCTTGTCGCCATCAACGAAGCATTCGGTGTAGCACTGGCCCATGGCGATGTGACAGGCGGCGTTTTCGTCGAACAGGGTGTTGTAGAAGAGAATGCCAGACTGCGAGATGGGCGATGAATGCGGCACCAGGGCAACTTCGCCCAGGCGGCGGCCGCCTTCGTCGGTATCGAGAACCTTGTTCCAGACTTCCTCGCCCTTGGAAGCGCGAACTTCGACGGCGACGCCGTCCTTGAAGATCATTTCGATGTCTTCGATCACCGTGCCGTTGTGGGAGAGCGGCTTGGTGGAGCGCACGTGGCCATTGACGCGGCGTGCGTGGGGCGTGGTGAAGACTTCTTCGGTCGGGATGTTGGGATTGCAGGTGATGCCGTTCTTTGCCAGCGAGGCGCCGCCGGCCCATTCATGATCGTCGGCGAGGCCCACGATCAGGTCTGTGCCCGGAGCGGTGAAATGGAGGTCGCGGAACTTCATCTGGTTGAGCCAATCGCGGCGGGCGTGGATGTTGGCATTGTGCGCCTTCCACGCTGCGATGGGATCGGCCTGATCCACGCGCGAGGCGGCAAAAATCGCATCGGCGAGCTTGGCGACGGCTTCGTCGTCACCCAGGTCGGGGAAGACGAGCTTGGCCCATTTGGCGCCGGGATAGGCGACAATGTTCCAGTTGGTTTCAAAACCGGTGATCTTCTTGATGGCAGGCTTATAAGCCTTTGAATTGGCGCGCTGGGCGCGGGAGACCTTTTCGGGGTCCTGCTCGGCCAATAGCATGGGATTGTCGCCGGCGATCGCCAGGCGCGCGGTGTTGGAGCCGAATGCTTTGGCCATGCCCTCATAGAGCCAATCGGCGGCGTGATCGAAGGCGTCGTCATTGCCGTATTTGTAGCGGGCGAGCGTGGTTTCCTCGTCCGAATAGATGGTGGTGACGAGGCCAGCGCCAGCCTTATAGGCGTGCTCGGTAATCTTGCGCACGAGAGGAAGGGCCGAGAGCGGGGCAGTCATGATGAGGTCCTGGCCCGCCCTCAAACCAAGTCCGGTATGAACGGCGACCTGGGCGAGCTTATCGAGCTTTTCCTCATTGACGGGCGCATTGGCGCGTGAGTCGGACATGATGGGTCTCTTTTGTTTTTAAGAGGTGACTCAGGGGTGAGGAGAAAGCCTAACGGTTTGACAGACTGCGCGAAAGAGTGTTCTGGGCAGCCATGGACAAACGCATAGCGATCATCGGCGGTGGACCCGCAGGATTGATGGCTGCCGAGGTGATCTCGGCGGCTGGGTACGCCGTAACCGTCTATGAAGGGATGCCGACGGTAGGGCGCAAATTCCTGATGGCGGGAAAGTCGGGGCTCAACCTGACCCATGCGGAGCCGATGGACAATTTTCTCGGGCGGTTCGGGGAGGCGCGAGGGCGACTGGAGCCGGCCCTGAGGGCGTTTGGCAACGAGCAGGTTCGGGCCTGGGCCGCAGGGTTGGGCGTTGAAACCTTCGTGGGGTCTTCCAGCCGGGTATTTCCCAAGGCGATGAAGGGCTCTCCCCTGTTGCGATCATGGCTCAAGCGGCTGGCGGAGCAGGGCGTCGAAATTCTCACGCGCCACAGGTGGAGGGGCTTCGATGGTGGTGGCTTCGTGTTCGAGACGCCGGCCGGAGATAAATGCGAAACCTTCGATGCAGTGGTCCTGGTATTGGGCGGAGCGAGTTGGCCTCGGCTGGGGTCTGATGCCGGTTGGGTGCGTTGGCTGGAGGGGAGGGGCATCGGCGTCGAAAAGTTCCGGCCGGCCAATTGTGGGTTCGACGTCAAGTGGCGCGAGCACTTTATCGAGCGGTTTGCTGGAGCGCCGGTCAAATCCGTCACTGCGGACGGCCAGAGTGGCGAGTTTGTTATTTCCCGACACGGAATTGAGGGAAGCCTTGTCTATGCCCAATCTGCCAGGTTGCGGGACGCGTTGGAGTGTGGACCGGCGACCTTCGTGATGGATCTGGCGCCGGGGCGAACTCTCGCGCGATTGGAGCAGGATCTGGCGCGGCAGCCGGCGAAGGCAAGCTTTTCAAATCGGATGCGCAAGGGAGCCGGACTCGATGGGGTCAAGGCAGGGCTGGTGCGTGAGTTCACCAGCGAGGCAGAGCGTGGCGAGGCGAGGGCACTGGCCAGAGCGATAAAGGCGCTGGCAATTCCGCTTGTTGCGCCACGGCCGATCGCCGAGGCGATTTCGGCTGCTGGCGGCATCCGCTGGAGCGAGGTCGACCCGCACCTGATGCTTTCGCGTTTGCCCGGTGTCTTCGTGGCTGGAGAAATGCTCGATTGGGAGGCGCCGACCGGCGGCTATCTGCTTACCGCCTGCCTTGCCACCGGCCGTTTGGCCGGGGCAGGTGCTTT
Organism: Pelagibacterium sp. H642; assembly: GCF_031202855.1. GTDB lineage: Bacteria > Pseudomonadota > Alphaproteobacteria > Rhizobiales > Devosiaceae > Pelagibacterium. Next base: position 3,315,605 of record NZ_CP101829.1, read on the forward strand.
GGCGCATGTAAAAAGCGCGGCTACCGTCCCAAGCGAGAAGGGGCGTTAGGCCTCTTATTGGTATCCGCCGACCGCCGGCTGGAGCGAAGCCAAATCGTATTCGGCGAGCAGGGCCTCGATGGTGCCGTCCTCGGCCATGGCACCGATAGCTTCATCGACGATGGTCCGCAGATAGGAATTGCGGGCCAGCATCAGCCCGCCAATATTCACGTTGGCGGCGATCTGCGCGTCGAGCTGCCGGATGAACAGTTCACCTTCGATCTCGGTCTCGCGCTGGTACTCCACAAGACTCGGCCCGTAGACGACCATGCCGGCGATCGTGTCATCGAAAACCCGGGTGATCATCAGCTCTGTGTCGCCATAAGGCAGCGGCTGCCATTGCTGATCCTGGGGCAGGGTGGCCCTATAGCGCATCAGTGCGGTGAAACCATAGGAGCCAACAAGCGCGCCGATACGCCGGTCGCCCGGAATGTCGTCGAGCGACTCGATCTCGGTATCGGCGACGGCAAGAACATAGGGAAAGCCGACATAGGGGCGGGTCGTGGTGAACTCGACCGGGTACATGTCCGATCCCAGCCCCATGCCAAGCATGATGTCGCAGTCATTGGTGAGCGAGATGAAAAGGTCTTCCGCGGCGTACTCGCCGCCGATGCCGTAGGCGGCACCCAGGGTCAGGAATTCGGCGCTGACCAGGAGGCTGTCGGCGATGGCTTGCGCGACGGCCTGATCGAATTCGAACGCGGGGGAGGTTTCGTATTGGCAGAAGCGAATGACGTTGCCCGTGCTCAGGCGCCAGGATTCAAGCAACGAGGTATCGACATTCTGGCTGACCTGTGCGGGTGCGCTCGTGGCCGAGATGGTGGCCAGGAGAACGGTGGCGGCGGATTTTGCGGCGTGCGACCAGAAAGCGGCGTTGGGCAGGGCGGGCATGGAATAACTCACTGGTATGGTGGTTGACCGGTTCTTTGCGACCGGTGTGGGTAGAAACAACGCCCCGGGAATGGGTTCCCGGGGCGCCATAGTCGTGTGACCTGGAGATTATTCCTGGTCGGGCAGACGGTACACGTGGATCGCGTTACCACCCATGCGCGGCGAAGCCAGGCCGGGGGTCAGAGCCGCGTGAGTCTGGTTGGACTGACCGGAGGCAACGACCAGGTACTGAACGCCATCGACCTCGTAGGTCACCGGCGAACCACCGATCGGAGCAGCCAGGCGTTCCTGCCAGAGCACTTCACCGGTCTCGTCGTTCATCGCCTTGATGTAGCGGTCGGCGTCACCCACAAAGATCAGGCCGCCACCGGTGGCCAGGATCGAGGAGGTGAAGCGCGGACCCTGCTGGACTTCGAAGCCATCCGAACCATCAGCGGCATTGAGCGCGTGCAGAGCGCCAACGCCTTCCGCGCCCGGAGCCAGGCTTTCGCCGAAGGTCTGGAACAGACCCATGGACGTGCCGGGGGCAGCCTCTGCGAATTCACGCGCAGCGCTGGTCTGGCAGGTGTTGGCAGCCGGCAGATAGAACAGACCCGAATCGGGGCTGTAGGCGGTTGCCTGCCACAGACGACCACCAGGGATGGCCGGGCAGAAGGTGAACGACTCACCGAATTCGGTCGGGATGACCTCTTCGTTGAGGCTCACAGTGCCGGTTTCCGGATCGATGTCGGACACCACGTTCTGGTAGATGGTCTCTTCAGCCCAGATGAATTCGCCGGTCGCGGCGTCCAGGCCCCAGGTGATGCCGTTCTTGCCCGGAGTGGTGACGACCATCTTGCGGGTTTCACCGTTCACTTCTGCGTCGACGATCATACGCTCGAACGGGGAGTCCAAATCCCAGTTGTCGCGCGGCAGGTGCTGATAGTACCACACCAGTTCGCCCGTATCGGCTTCGAGAGCCAGGGTGGCGTTGGTGTAGAGCACGTCGCCGTCGCCGGTGCCGCGGGTGATTTCCGCGTAGGGGAGCGGAATGGCGGTGCCGAAGAAGGTCATGTCCAGTTCCGGATCGTACGAACCGGTGGCCCAGATGGAACCACCCCAGCGGTTTTCAGGCGGAACGCCGTTCCAGCTTGCATCCACGTCGGGGTTGTTGGGATCAGCCAACGTGTTGAAACGCCAGAGTTCCTCACCGTTGGTGGCATCGTGAGCGGTGATGTAGCAAGCGCCGGCGGTGCCCACGATGGAGCAGCCCGAAGTGCCGGTGAAGATCTTGCCATCAGCGATCAGCGGGCCGGCGGTGAAGCTGTAGCCCTTTTCCCAATCGTTGACCTGAACTTCCCATTCGACCTGACCGGTCAGGGCGTTCAGCGACACGAGCTTGGCGTCGACGGTGGTCAGAATGACGCTGTCCTCATAGAGGGCAACGGAGTTCTTCTGACGCATGGCCTGGTTGTTGTGGTAGCCGCCGGTGAATTCGGGGCGGCTGTGGGTGTAGGACCAGATCAGGTCGCCCGTAACCGCGTCGAGAGCTTCGACGTAGTTGTTGTTCGTGGCAACGAACATGATGCCGTCGTGAATGATCGGCACGACTTCCTGCTGGCCAGCTTCGCCCAGAGCCCAGCTCCAGACCGGTTCGAGATCGGCGACGTTGTCGCGGTTGATCTGATCAAGCGGGCTGTGGCCCCAGTTGTTGACCGTACGACGCCATTGCAGCCAGTCGGCCGGATTGGGATCAAGAAGCATCTCGTCGGTGACGGGGGTGTATTCACCCTCCCACTCGGAGACCTGGGTGACGATCGAAGGCGGCACGGCCTGGGCAGCAGGAGCCGCGGCTTCTTCAGCCGGAGCTTCTTCGGCCGCGGGCTCTTCAGCCGGAGCTTCTTCTGCTGCAGGCTCTTCAGCCGGAGCTTCCTCAGCGGCGGGCTCTTCGGCAGCCGCATCATCGCCAGCCGGGGCGGCCTCGATGGCGCGCGGGTCGATCTGAGCGAGGATTTCGGGATCTGCGGGGAGCTCTTCGGTGCCGATGGGGTAGCCGTTCTCGTTCAGCAGATATGCGACGATATCGGCGTATTGCTGAGCCGGCAGGCTGCCGGGAGCATTGGCCGGCATGGCCGACGAGATGAAGCTATAGAACAGGGAAGCGTCGGGGTAACCGGCGATCGATTCGACTATGTCCTGTCCGTGGCAGGTGGAGCACTGCTGGGCATAGGTTGTCGCACCGCGCGCGACCTGCTCCTCAGTGGTATATTCCTGAGAGAGAGCTGCTCCTCCGGCCAATGACGCAAGCGTCAAGGCGGTTCCAGAGAGCAGCAGGCGCATCGCGCCACGACCCTTCCGGTTGTTAAAGGCGTTGAGTTCGCCAGTCACTTTTCTTTCTCCTTCGTGAAAAGGTTATGTCTCCCAAGCAAGCACCGTCAAAATGGGGGTAACGAGGCTTGTGCAGCGAAATGCGCTCCATCCTGTCGCTTCGGCCATAGACCAACATGCGGCGGCGGAAGCTTCTTGGGTAAGCCTCCGAGAACACGCTAACATGACAGTTTGGACTTTGGCACCGCTGGCGCGCGTTTTCTATAGCCCAAAGCAAAAATATGATGATTGGACCCAGCCTGCTGGGGTTTTCGTTAACGCATTTTGGCGCTAACCGGAGGTGGTGAACAGAACGCGCCGGAGGTTGCCGATGAACCCCTTTATCGATTTTTCCTTCCAGCGCATCCTTTATCAAGCCGTCGCTGCGGTGGTGATCATCGCGACCCACGGGTTTTTTCTTGCGTTGGCGGCGCGGCTTCTGGGCGACAAAGGCCCCGAACATGACGGGCGGCTGAGCCTCAACCCGTTCAGCCATCTCGATCCGCTCGGCGGGCTGACCCTGGTGTTCACGCAATTCGGCTGGGTCAAGCCACTGGCGATCGAGCGGGAATCGCTGGCTGGACGCGCGGCAGGGCCGCTGCTGGTGGCATTGATCGCGCTCGCCGGATCGCTGGCGCTGGGTTGGTTGCTCTGGCAGATACGGCCCCTTGCCTATTCGGTTCTGACCGGTGGCGCGGTCGGGGTTACCGTCGTCGGGCTGCTCGAGATGACGGCACGGGTGTCGTTATCCTTCGTGCTGCTCAATCTCATCCCGATCTTGCCGCTGACGGCGGGGCACCTGCTGATCGGGATCGCGCCCAAAGCTGCCGAGGCGCTCAACCGCTTCAGGCTGCTTATCGGAGCGGCGATCGCCGCGTTGATTCTGTTGGGGCTGAGCAGCGGGCTGGGCGTGACGATGCTGGGGATTTCGAGCGCGTTCTACGGCTGATAACCGATCGATTCCGATTCACGGGTTCAAAGACGCGCGTAAGCATCCGACGGCCATAGCCTCGGTTGATGATGGACGGCATGGGGCGATGAACGCCTCGTGCTGTATTTGTTAGTATGAAGCTTCCATCGCCCCATGCGTCCGGGATTTTGGGCTTATGGCGGCTTCTCGGGCTGGGGGTTGTTGAGAGTTTTTAGTGGGTCGGTTGGTCGAACCGAAAAAGTGGGAACCACTTTTTCTGCCAACCTCCCGGCCGTCCCCTCGCTGCCCCTCCGGGTTTCCCCGGTGCGACGTGGGAGTGATTGGATTGGTAGTCCGCTCACACCTTTTATCCACATCCGGCCATCTGTCCGCTTTGGGCCTTCCCCACGGCGACCCGTGAGGAACCCGAACCGATCCCGCCCAAACGTTCGTAGCGCTTGCGTCCATATGCGCGGGGTCATGAGGGGACAATAGCGGCGGTTCGGAAAGCGGGGATAAGTTTTTGCGCCGAATGCGGCGTCAGCCGAAGCGGCTCCAGAGGTTTTCGAGAAGTTCGGGATTGCTCCAGAGCAGCCAGGCGCCGCCGACAAGCGCCAGGATGATGGCGATGCCGAACAGTTTGCGCATCATGGCAAAGACAAGCCACAGGACCACGAGGGCTGCCAGGGCGTAGATCAGGATGGTGGGGTTGTCGGTCGGAATGGGCGGACCTCCGGAATCAGTGCATGCCAAGTCTCTGACGCTTTCAGCAAACGTGGAAGCCACTCTGCTGAAAGCGCTATAGAAAACACATGACGCCCGGAGAGGGCGGCTTTTTCATGTCGGGCGTCCGTCGTGCCGTGCCCTCGAGGCTCCAGGCTCAGTCCAGAGCGGCACGATAGATGGAAAGAACGTCCTCGGTGCTCATGACGCGGGGATTGTTGTCCATGAGGCGTCGGATGGCGTGGGCTTCGTCGGCCCATTGCGGCAGCTCGTCGGCCGTGGCTCCGTGCCGGGCGAGAGCCATTTGGACGCCGAGATCGCGGCAATAGTCATGAGCGGCAGTCAGCACGGCCTGTGTGCCTTCATCGCCAGGAAGGCCGAGCCGGGCGAGAATCTCGCGGGTCTTTTCCGGCCGGGCAGGGGCGTTGAACGCGAGAACGTGAGGGAAGACAATGGCGTTGGCCAGGCCATGCGGCAGCTTGAGGCGCGTGCCGAGCGGGTAGGCCAAAGCGTGTCCGGCGGCGGTGTTGACGGGACCGAGGCAGATGCCACCATAGTAGGAGGCGAGCATCATGCCGGCTCGCGCCTCGACATCTGCGCCATCGGCGACGGCCCGCTTGAGGTATCGCCCAACCAGTTCGATGCCCAGCCTTGCATAACCATCGATAAGCGGGTGCGCCTTTACGTTGGTGAAGGCTTCCACGCAATGGGCCAGGGCGTCGATGCCCGTCGCGGCGGTAACGGGGGCAGGAACCGAATAGGTAAGCTCGGGGTCGAGCACCGCCATGTCGGCCAGCATGTGCTCGCTTTCCACGGCCAGCTTGGCGAGCGTTTCCGGATCTGTGACCAGCGCGCGGGTGCCCGCTTCCGAGCCGGTGCCCGATGTGGTGGGAACCTGGACCAGACCAGTGCGGCGGCCCTTCACCTTGCCGACCCCGACCACCTCGGAGACCGTCTGCTCGCTGTCCCAGAGCACGGCGACGAGCTTGGCGACGTCCATGGCCGATCCGCCGCCCAGACCGATCACCAGATCGGGCTTGAAGGCCCGCGCCGCATCGAGCACGGCTTCGACCGATGGCAGATCCGGCTCGGGCGGCAGGTCGATATAGGTCTCGACGGTTCCACTGAGCCCGATGCGATCGACAAAGGGCGCGGTTGGCGCCATGGCGACGACGAAGACGCGGTCGTAACGGTTGGCGAAGGCCCCGAGCCGTGCGATCGCGCCGGCCCCGATCTCCAGTTTGGCCGGCTGCGCTATGGTGATCGGCCGGGCCATTGAAAGGACAGGCTCAGTCATTGTCGATAGCCTCGAGTTCCACCATCTGACCCCAGACCGTTTCGATCTCGCCGGGGGCGAGTTCGACCAGGGGCGGGCGCACGCGGGCCCAGCCATCATGGTTCCGCCGCCGGGCGAGCATCGCTTTTACGGTGGGCAGTTGCACATAAGCGTTGGAGAGATTGCGCCAGGCATCGATCCGCTCCTGAGCACGATCCACCGCGTCGGTCCGGGCCGGATCGAACCAGTTGTCGAAAACGAAGCGCAGATGATGGGCGATGAGGTTCGAGCTTGACGTGATGCAACCGGCGCCACCGGAGCGGAGCAGGGGCAGCATGAACGGATCGGCTCCCGAGAAGACGGAGAAATCGCGGAACGTGCTGGCAAAACCCTGCATGCTCTCGAGCTTGCCCGAGCTGTCCTTGATACCCACGACGATACCGGGGAAATGCTCGACCAGACGGGCAACCAAATCCATCGACAGCCCGACCTGGGCGATGGGCGGGATGTGATAGAGGACGATCCGCAGATCGTTGCTGCCCACCTTTTCGATGAGTTCGGCATAAAAGCGGAACAGGCCTTCATCGCTCACGCCTTTGTAATAGAAGGGCGGCAGCACAACGCAGGCAGCAACACCGCTTTCGACCGCATGCCGGGTGAGGGTCACGCTATCGGCGACATTCGTCTGCGAGGTTCCCGGCATGAGGCGCTTGGGAGTAACGCCCGCGGCGATGAGGTCGTCGAGCAGGGCCTGCCGCTGGGTGATGGAAAATGAATTGGCCTCCCCGGTGGTGCCCAGCAGCGCAATGCCGTCGCAGCCTTCCTCGAGCAGCGCCTTGCAGTGACTGGCAAAGACGGAGTGATCGGGCTCGCCATTTTCGAGAATGGGCGTGGCGGCGGCGCAGAACACGCCGCTGATGGGAAGGTCGCGGGCAGGGTTCATCGTGCTCTCCCGGCTGCCAGCTTGCGCGCATAAGCTATGGCGGCGTTCATGTTGGTGTGATTGGCCTTGCCGGTGCCGGCGATGTCGAAGGCCGTGCCGTGATCGACGGACGTGCGGTCGATGGGCAGGCCGAGCGAGACATTGACCGCCGTATCGAAGGCGACCAGCTTTATGGGGATATGGCCCTGGTCGTGATATTGCGCGACCACAAGATCGAAGGCGCCGTTATAGGCGCGGTGGTAGACTGTATCCGCCGAGATGGGGCCGGCCACATCGATCCCCTCGGCTCGCGCCATCTCGATGGCCGGGACGATCTGTTCGTCATCTTCGGTTCCGAACAGGCCGTTCTCGCCGCAATGGGGGTTGATCCCGGCCACCGCGATGCGCGGCTTTTCGTAGCCGATGCGCTTGAGGTGATCATGGCCCGCGCGGATGGTGGCGAGGATGCGTTCGGGCGTCGCCCGGTCGATCGCCGTCTTGAGCGAAACATGGGTCGAGACGTGGATCACCTTGAGCCGCTCGGACGCCAGCAGCATGAAGGCCGAGCGCTGACCGGTCAGCGCGGCCAGCATGCCGGTATGGCCGTCATAGTGATGCCCGGCTAGGTTGAGCGCTTCCTTGTTGATCGGCGCGGTCACGATGCAGCCGATCTCGCCGGTGCTCGCGTCCGAGACGGCGCTGGCAATGAAGCGGTAGGCGGCATCGCCGGCGCGCGCATCGAGCTTGCCCCAGGGCAGAACGCCCCCATCGATCTCGATATCGGCGACCAGCGGATCGAGATCGAGCGAAAGCCCCGAGCTTACGAGAGCTTTTTCCAAAGTCTGGCGGTGACCGTAGATGCGGGTGCGCGCCCGGTCGGCCTCGCTCATCTCGGCGATGGCCCTGACGGTGATTTCCGGCCCGACGCCCGCCGGGTCGCCCATTGTGATGCCGATCGTATCGCTCACGCTTCTTCTCCGTCGATCCAGCCCTTGGGGAGGCGGACATATTTGATTGCACGCCGGAAGTAGGTGTAGGCGAGGTGAAGCGCGCCATCATCTCCTTCGAGCAGATAAGGGTAGGACAGCTCCTTGTTGCGGCCGTCTTCCGAATTGTTGGAAAGGCACGTACCGGGGCTGTCGTCGACGATCCGGCGCTGGGGGAAGGTCCGGCCCTCGTCGGTCGAAATGCACAGGGTCAGCGGGGCGCGCGGCACGCCCCAGATCGGCTCGCAGCCGCCGGTGGCGTCGGGCCGGTCGTCGCCCTCCTCGATTTCGTCGTAGAGCGAGGCGCGCCGGTCCGTCGAGGTCGCCGCCGAAACGGGATTGCAGATCATGGCAAGGCGGCCGTCGGCGAGCCGGACCACGTTGATCGAGGAGTTGTTGTTGGGCACGTCCGTGGGCTTGGGGGGCGACCAGGTCACCCCGCCATCTTCGCTGACCGAACGGTGGACGAAATCGGACTGCCGACGGCGATAGAAGGCGACCATGCGCTCGCCATCGAGCGGAACGATGGTCATGTGCACCGAGCCGATGGAGCCCGGCACCTCCTGGAGCGACCATGTTTTTCCGTCGTCATGGCTCACTCCGACGGCCGCCGTGTCGTGGCTGCCCGTCCAGCGTTGGCCGGGACGGGAAACGCAACGGAAGATCGGCATCATCCATGCCCCGTCCGTCCGGCGCACGAAGCGCCCGCGGATGAAGCAGCCGAGCGGCAGATCGATGGTGCGCGGCGCATCGGCGATCAGGTGTCCGCCGGTCAGCGAGATATTGCGCGCGCGCAGCAGGCATTCGTCCTGATTGCCGGCGGGTTGGGCGGTGTGGAAGAGCTGCCAGCCGCTCCTGTTATGGGTGAGCACGGGGTTCTGCTCGGAACGATCGGGGTCGTCGGAAAGCTGAATCGGGGCGCTCCATTGATCGGCACCGGGCGCGAGCGTGCTGCCGAAGATCGAGATATCCGATTTGCCTTCCAGCGTTCCACCGAACCAGAGGCAGGCAAGCGTCCCGTCATCCAGGCGCTCGATGAACGCGGCGTGATTCTGAACCATGGGCGAGGGCAAGAACGCCTCCAGGCGGCCCGATTTTCCTGGGGTCAGCCGCCCTGTCATGGCTGTGGCAATATCGTCCGGAGACATGGTCCCTCCCACTTCGCGTTGCCTTTACCTTCATCGCGATAACCATGTTGTCAAGTTATTCGTGTTACGGAATTTGTAAGAAGAATTTTCATATATAAAAAAATAGAAATAAAAACAAAAAGATAGATAGGAAAAAATCTCGGTTCGTGATGACATTTCGAATTTTGGTTTGACAACTATGGCGCCAGAATTGGATAGTGGTGCGGGTTCGGCTGTCGAGCCGGGTCACGTTATCGCCGCTGGGCGCTCGGGCAGCGCCGTCCAGCCGCTACAGGACGCTGCCAAGGGAGGAAGCATTGACTCTGAGATATCTGATTGCCGGCGCTTTGCTTGCGTCGACCGCCGTGAGCCCCGCGCTTGCGCAGGACAATACCGACATCACCGTGGTGCTCAGCGAGGAGCTCGATCTTGTCGAGCCCTGCATGGCGACCCGTTCCAACATCGGCCGCGTCATCATGCAGAATATCAGCGAGACGCTCACCCAGCTCGACGTGCGGGGCGATGCGGGGCTGATGCCAAGGCTGGCTGAAAGCTGGGAAGATCTCGGGGAGGGCACCTGGCGCTTCAACCTGCGCCCGGACGTCTCGTTCTCGGACGGCACGAGCTTTGATGCCGCCGACGTGGAACACTCCTTTGCGCGTGTGTTCTCCGATCAGATCACCTGCGAGAGTGCCCGCTATTTCGCCGATACCGAACTCAGCTTCGAGGTCGTCGATGACCTGACGATCGATATCACGGCCGAGCCGGCCCAGCCGATCCTGCCGCTGCTGATGACGCTGGTGACCATCGTGCCGTCGGAAACGCCGATGGAGTTTGTCGACGAACCGATCGGTACCGGACCTTACGTGCTTTCCGATCGGGCTATCGGCCAATACATCCAGCTTGATCGCCGCGACGACTATTGGGGCGAGCAGCCGGAGGTGACCTCGGCCCGCTACGTCTTCCGCAGCGAGGCTGCCGTGCGCGCCGCCATGGTGGAAACCGGCGAGGCCGATATAGCGCCCCAGATCACCGAACTCGAAGCCACTAACCCGGCGACCGACTTCAGCTATCCCAATTCCGAAACCGTCTATCTGCGCATCGATAGCGCCGACGCGCCCACCAGCGATCTTCGCGTCCGCCAGGCGCTGAACCATGCGATCGATCGCGAGGCGTTCATCGGAACGCTTTTGGCCGAAGGCACCGACCTTGCCGTGGCCATCGTTCCGCCGACCACGCTCGGCTGGAACGGCGATCTCGAGCCGCATGCCTTCGATCCCGACCTGGCACGCCAGCTTCTGGCTGAAGCGGAGGCCGATGGGGTGGATGTGAGCCTACCCATCGAGATCATCGCGCGAACCGAGAACTTCCCCAATGTGGCCGAAGTGGCCGAAGCGCTGACCCAGATGCTGACCGATGTCGGGTTCAACGCGACCCTGCGCATGGTGGAAGTGGCCGAGCACGAGCAGTATTACTCCAAGCCCTATCCGGAAAGCGAAGGCACGCGCCTGATCCTTGCCCAGCACGATAACAGCCGCGGTGATCCGGTGTTTTCGGCCTTCTTCAAATATCACAGCGAAGGCACCCAGTCGGGCATTGCCGATCCAGAGGTGGATGACCTGATCGAACGCGCAACGGCCGCGACCGGAGACGAGCGTTCCGCGCTCTGGTCCGAGCTCTTCGCGGTGGTCCATGACGAGCTTTATGCCGACGTGCTCCTGTTCCACATGGTCGGGCACAGCCGGGTGAGCGAACGGTTGGATTTCCGTCCCACCATTGCCACCAACTCGCAGCTCCAGCTTTCCGAGATCGGCTTCAACTAAAGCCCTGACGAAACATGGACGGGCGGCGCCGGAGAGCCGGCGCCGCCCCTTTCGAAACGGATCGGTGACACCCATGATCAAACTGGTCGGCCAGAGAGCGATTGCCAGCTTCTTTTCGCTGATTGTCCTCATGGTGATGGTCTTCTTTCTCTCGCGCCTCACGGGCGATCCGGCGGCGCTGTTTCTTCCCATCGATGCGACCGAGGAAATGAAGCAGCAGTTCCGCGCGCTTCACGGATTGGATCGTCCGGTCATCGAGCAGTTCGGCATGTATGTCATGGACGTGCTCCGGCTCGATCTCGGGGAGTCGTTGCGCCAGGCCCGGCCGGCCATCGATGTGGTGCTGGAGGCCTATGCCTGGACGCTGCCGCTGGCCCTGATCACCATGACCTTGGTGGTCGCCGCCGCCATCGTTCTGGGCGCCATCGCCGCCTTCAATGTGGGCGGCATCATCGATCGTGGCATTTCGGTCGTTTCGCTGATCGGGGCTTCGGCGCCCGATTTCTGGATCGCCATTGTCGCCATCGTGCTTTTCGCTATCAATCTGGGCTGGCTGCCCACATCGGGGGTGGGAACGCCCTGGCACTGGATCATGCCCGTCGCGGTGCTGTTCATCCGCCCCTTCGGGCTGATCGTGCAGGTGGTGCGGGGCTCCATGCTGTCCGCGCTTGCGGCTCCCTACGTCAAGACGGCGCGTGCCAAGGGCGTCAAGAACCGCCCCATCATCTTCGTACACACCCTGCGCAACGCCATGCTGCCGGTCATCACCGTGATCGGCGATCAGGCGGCGGCGCTGCTCAACGGCGCGGTGATCGTGGAAACGATCTTCGGATTTCCCGGCGTCGGCAAGCTGATGATCGATTCCATCCTGCAGCGCGATTTCAACGTGGTCATGGCCGCAATCCTCGTCACCGCCATCGCCATCTTCATCATGAACATCCTGATCGACATCGCCTATTCGATCCTCGATCCGCGCATCCGGCAGTAAGGAGCGCCCCGATGACCGACACATCTCTCACGTCAGCTTCGCCTGCCAAGCCCTCGGGCAAGGGCAGGGCGCTTCTTTCCATGCTGTGGAGGGACAAGCTGGCCTTTGCTTCGGCGGTGGTGCTGCTCATCATCATCGCCTGCGCGGTTTTCGGCCCGCCGCTCCTCGGAGAGCTGGCGACCGACCAGAACCTGCGCGGACGCAACAGCCCGCCGTTCGATCTCTCGCGCGGCTGGATTTTCGTGCTCGGCGGCGACACGCTGGGCCGGCCGATGCTGGCCCGGCTGATCGTCGCGGCGCAAAGCACGATGATGGTTGCCGCCGGCGCCGTGCTTTCCGCCCTGGCGGTGGGGGCGCTGTTCGGGCTGATCGCCGGCTATATGGGCAAGACGGTATCGCAGGTCATCATGCGGCTTGCGGACGTCATCATGTCCTTCCCCTCACTGCTGCTTGCCGTTGTGGTGCTCTATGTTCTGGGTCCCTCGATCCCCAACATGATCCTGGTGCTCGCCATCACCCGCATTCCCATCTATCTGCGCACCACGCGCGCCGAAGTACTCGAAGTGCGCGAACGCATGTTCGTGCAGGCGGCGGTGGTGATGGGCGCCTCCCACTGGCGCATCATTTTCCGCCATATCCTGCCGATCATCGCCCCGACGCTGATTACCATCGCGACGCTTGATTTCGCCTTCGTCATGCTGGCCGAATCCTCGCTCTCGTTCCTGGGTATCGGCATTCAGCCGCCCAACATCACCTGGGGCCTGATGGTCAGCCAGGGGCGGCCCTATCTCAACTCGGCCTGGTGGCTGGCCTTCTGGCCGGGACTGATGATCGTCATCACCGCCTTGGCGCTCAACCTGCTCTCCAACTGGATGCGTATCGCGCTCGATCCGGCCCAGCGCTGGCGCCTTGAAAGCCGAAAGGACAGGACATGACCCAAGCCCTGCTCGCCGTCCGCAACCTCTCGGTGGATTTTTACACCGCGCGCGGGACGGTGCATGCCGTGCGCAATGTCTCCTGGTCGGTGGATCGCGGAGAGACGCTGGCCATCCTCGGAGAGAGCGGATCGGGCAAATCGGTGTCCGCGTCGGCGGTCATGAACCTGCTCGATATCCCGCCTGCCGAGGTGGTGAGCGGGGAGGTGATGTTCGAGGGCAAGGACCTGCTCAAGGTAAGCTATGAGGAGCACCGGGCGCTCAATGGCAAGCGGATCGCGATGATCTTCCAGGATCCGCTGGGACACCTCAATCCGGTCTATACGGTGGGTTGGCAAATCATCGAAATGATGACGGCCCATGGCCGTCCGCTCGAGATGGCTCGCGCGCGGGCACTGGAACTGGTGACGCGGGTGGGACTGCCCGAACCGGAAAAGGCGCTGAGGAAATATCCGCACGAATTTTCCGGCGGACAGCGCCAACGCTTGATGATCGCCATGGCGCTGATGCTCAAGCCCGACATCTTGATCGCCGACGAGCCCACCACGGCGCTCGATGTCACGATACAGGCCGAGGTGCTGACGCTGCTCAAGGAGTTGCAGGCCGAAACAGGCATGGGGCTCGTGCTCATCACCCACGATCTGGGCGTGGTCGCCGAAATCGCGGACCGGGTGATCGTGATGAACGAGGGGGAGATCGTCGAGCGGGGAACTGCCCGCGAGGTTTATCACAATCCCCAGCACCCCTATACCCGCAAGCTTATCGGCGCCGCGCCGGGCAAGGGCGAGATCAAGCAACCGGCAAAAGAGGCGCCGGTTCTGCTCAAGGTGACCGATCTTGCCAAAACCTATGGCAATTTCACGGCGCTGAACGGGGTATCCTTTTCGCTGGCGCGCGGGCAAAGCCTTGCCGTGGTCGGCGAGAGCGGGTCGGGCAAATCGACCCTGGCGCGCACCATTCTGCGCCTCGAAAAAGCCGATAGCGGGAAGGCGTTGTGGAAGGGCAGGGACCTCATCACCATGCCGGCACGCGAATTGCTCGGCGTGCGCCGTGACATCCAGATGGTGTTTCAGGACCCCACGCAGTCGCTCAATCCGCGCATGTCGGTCTATCAGCTCATATCCGAGGCCTGGGACATTCACCGCTTGATGCCGGACCGCAAGGCGCGTCGCGCCCGGGTGGCCGAACTGCTCGAACAGGTCGGCCTGTTACCTGAGCACGCCCACCGTTATCCGCATCAATTTTCCGGCGGCCAACGCCAACGCATCGCCATCGCCCGGGCACTCGCTTTCGAACCCGAGTTGATTATCTGTGACGAGGCGGTGTCCGCCCTCGACGTTTCGGTCCAGGCCCAGGTGATGGCGCTGCTCGACGGTTTGCGGGAAAAGCTCGGCATCTCCTATCTCTTCATCGCCCATGATCTTGGCGTTGTGCGGGATTTCGCCGATATGGTGCTGGTGATGAAATCGGGGGAGATCGTGGAACGCGGTCCCACCGAGCAGGTCTTCAACGCCCCGCGGCACCCCTATACGCAAAAGCTCCTGGCGGCCAATCTCGACCCCGATCCGGATGTCCAGGCCCAACGGCGGCTCGCGGCGGCCACTCCCGCATGACGGAACTGGCGATCATCGCTGACGATCTCTCGGGCGCGCTGGATTCAGCCGCGCCCTTCGCCGCGCGCGGCCATCACACGATTGTCGCCCTTTCGCCAGCGGCTTTGGGAAAGGTCAACGACACGGGCGCCAGTGTCGTCGCGGTCTCCACCGATAGCCGCGACGTCGCACCCGCAGAGGCGCGCGAAAGGACAGCGGCGGCGTGGCTGGCGTTTCCAGAGGGCACTAAGGCCTTCAAGAAGATCGACTCGCGCCTCAAGGGCAATCTGGTGACCGAACTCGATGCGCTCACCTTCAGCAAGGCGCTCGTCGTTCCCGCCATTCCGGCCTTCGGGCGCTGGGTGCGCGATGGTAAGCTGGGCGGGTTTGGCGTCGATGCACCCATCGACGTCGCCGGCCGCCTGGGCCATCATGCTGCGCGCGCGATCATTCCCGATGCCGCAACGCAGGACGATATCCATGCCGCTTTACAACGAGGCGGCTACGATCTGCTTGTCGGCGCGAGGGCGCTCGCTGAAGCGCAGGCTGAGCGCATGGGGATTGGAGGCCGGGGCGCGGGCAAGGTCGTGCATCGTGGACCGGTCCTGGTGGTGATCGGATCGACGGACCCCATCACGCTCGAACAGGTCGACCATCTGCGTCGGGCTTTTCCGGATATCGCCTATTTTCCCGCACCCAATGGCGTGGTGCCCGATGGGGCGAGGTTGAGTGACGCGATCACCGTCATCCAAGCGACGCCTGGGTCGCAGCGAGCCGATGCGGGCACAGTCTCGGAAAATCTCGCAAGGGCCGTCGCGACGCTCGATCCACCGGACAATGCATTGCTCGTCGTTTCCGGCGGTGCGACGGCTCAGGCCGTGCTCGATTTCATCGGCATCGATCTGCTTGAGGTGCTCGGTGAAGTGGTGCCGGGGCTTCCACTTGCCGATGCCGGCCGCTTCAAGCTAATCACCAAATCCGGCGGCTTCGGCGGGCCGGATGCATTTGTGGATGTTCTCAACCTTCAGGGTGCGGGAACCATGGTAGGTGGCGCATGACTTTATCGAATGGTCTTAACGTTCGCCGCACCCTTTCGGATACGGTGTTCGAGCGTATCCAAAAGGCGATCAAATCGGGGGCTTATGGCGTGGATGAACGCCTGCCGACCGAGCATGCCCTTGCCGCCGAGTTCCAGGTTTCCCGGCCGGTGATCCGAGACGCATTGCAGCGGCTGCGCGATCAGGGCCTGATCTATTCCCGTCGCGGCGCGGGGAGCTTCGTGCGCGAGCAGGGCATTCGCGAGCCCTTGGGGTTCGGGCAGATGGAAAACCTGTCGGACCTGCAGCATTGCTATGACTTCCGTCTCACAATAGAGCCCGAGGCCGCCGCCATGGCTGCCGAGCGGCGCACCGAAGAGGCGCTGGGCAAGATCAGGACGGCGCTGAGCCTTCTGCGTGACGCGACCAATCGCCGGGCCCACCGGGTCGACGCAGATTTCATGTTCCACCTCAGCATCGCCCAGGCGTCGGCCAATCCGTACTTCGCGACCGCCATGCAGGCGCTCGAAGATCACATCGCCGTCGGCATGCGATTCCACGGCCTGTCGCTCAAGAGCACCAATGACGGGCTGGAGCACGTATTCGTGGAGCACACGGCGGTCTATGAAGCCATTTCCAACCGCGACGCCGCCCGTGCACGGAACCAGATGCGCCAGCACATCGCGGGCTCGCGGGATCGTCTTTTGTCCCCACGTGGCACGACTGCTATTTGACGGGTGGTCGCCGCGCTAGGCTCTGCCGGCCCTACTGAAACAGTGACGGCAGCCAGAGGGCCGTAGCGGGAATGTAGCTGACGATCAGAAGGACGGCGATCGCGGCGAAGTAGAAGGGCCAGATCGATTTTATCGCGTCCCAGATGCGGATACCGCCCACGGCACAGCCAACGAACAGGACCGATCCCACGGGCGGGGTGCATAGCCCAATGCCCAGGTTCAGAACCATGATCACCCCGAAATGGACCGGATCGACGCCATAGGCGACGGCGACAGGCAGGAAGATGGGGGTGGTGATGATGATCAGGGGCGACATGTCCATGAAAGTGCCCAGGAACAGCAGCAGCACGTTGATGAGCAGGAGGACGATGATGGGATTGTCCGAAATCGCCTGCATGAATTCGATCAGGTGGGTGGGGACACGCGTGTAGGCGAGGAGCCAGCCGAAGGTTGCGGCGCTGCCGATGACGAGCAGCACCATGGCAGTGGTGCGGACGGCGCCGAGGGTGGCGGCGACGAAGTCGTGCCAGCTCATGGAGCGGTAGATCAGCAGCGTCACGAGGAACGCGTAGATGATGGCGATGCACGAGCTTTCGGTGGCGGTGAAAACACCCGAGCGCACGCCGCCGAAGATGATGCCGATGAGGATCAGGCCGGGGATGGCGGCGAGGAGCAGTTGCAGCACCACGCGCAGGCCGGCGAATTTTTCCGTTGGATAGCCGCGGCGGACGGCGACGACATAAGCGGTGGACATCAGCGCGATCGTCAGCAGCAGGCCGGGAATAATGCCGGCGGTGAAGAGGTCTGCGATCGAAATGCGGCCGCCCGCCGAGATGGAATAGATGATCATGTTGTGAGAAGGCGGGATCATCAGTGCGATCACGGCCGAGGTGACGGTAATGTTGACGGCGTAATCGACGCCGTAGCCGCGTTGTTTCATCTGCGGAATCATCAATCCGCCAATGGCTGAAGCGTCGGCGATGGCCGAGCCGGAAATGCCGCCGAACATGGTCGAGGCGGCGATGTTGACCTGACCCAGCCCACCACGCAGATGCCCGACAAGCGAGCCAGCCAGCGCCACTAATCGTGCCGCGATGCCGCCGCGCACCATCAGATCCCCGGCGTAGATGAAGAAGGGGATGGCCATCAGCGAATAGACCGAGACGCCCGAATGGAGGCGCTGGAAGACGACAACGGGCGGCAAGCCCATGAAAAGGATAGTGGCGAAGGAGGCAACGCCTAAGCAAAAGGCGATGGGAGTGCCGATCAGGAGCAGGACGACGAAGGTACCGAAGAGGACGAGCAATTCCATCGCTCAGTTCTCCACGGCTTCCGCGAGGGCGGCGTCGCCATCGGGGTCGAGACCGGCGAAGCGCTGTAGCAGGCGTTCGATAGTGAACAGGCAGATCAGGACGCCGCCAGTGATGATGGGCAGGAAGCTCATGAAGCCGGGCAGTCCCAGGGTGGGGATGGCGACCGACCAGTTGAGCGCGGCAAGTTGGCCGCCATAGACCACCATGCCGAGCCCGAAGGCGAAAACGACGACGTCGGAAATGGTGCGCAGCACGGATTTAGCCCGCAGGGGGACGAAATAGAGCAGCACATCAAACCCAAGATGGTAGCGCTCGCGCACGCCGACGGCGGCGCCCAGGAATATGAACCAGGCCATGAGCATGATCGAGAGGGCTTCGGTGTAGCGCGGCGTGGAGCCCAGGACGTAGCGGCCATAGACCTGCCAAGCGACGGCGACGGTCATGGCGACCGGCCCGATGCCAGCTACCCAGAGCGCGAGGGTGGCGAGGCGGGAGAAAACGGCGCTAAGGCGGGTGAGCATCGTGTTCATCGATCATCCGTGAGCGGATTTTGGGCTGCCGGAAGCCAGGTGAGGGGCCGGTGCTGCTATTCCGGGATCTGTCCCGAGGCGGCGGCTCCACGAGGCTGACCGGCTCCGGAGGGCAGGGAGCGCGGCCTTGCGGCCGTGCCCCCTATCCAGCCGGGAGGAGCCGGCGGTTCGCTATTCGACTTCGAGCGCCTGGATGCGGTCGACCAGTTCCTGGAGTTCAGGGGTGTCGACATATTGCTCGTAGACGGGCGCCATGGCGTCGATGAAGGGTTGCTTATCGACCTCGATGATTTCCGAGCCGGCGGCGGCGACGGCTTCGAGCGAAGCCTGCTCGGCGGCATCCCAGAGCTCGCGCTGATAGGCGACCGAATCGATGGCTGCCTGGCGGACCAACTCCTGGTCTTCGGGCGAAAGCCGATCCCAGGTGATTTTCGAGATGGCGAGGACTTCGGGGACGATCAGGTGTTCGTCCAGCGTGTAATAGGGCGCGACTTCGGCGTGCAGCGCGGTTTCATAGGAGGGAGGATTGTTCTCCGCCCCGTCGATGACCCCGGTCTGGATGGCCGAATAGACCTCGCCATAGGGCATGGGCACGGCGTCGGCGCCTAGCGCGTTGATCATGTCGACGAAGAGATCCGACTGCATGACGCGGAATTTCTGACCCGCCATGTCCTCGATCGAACGGACCGGGGTTTCGGACGTGTAGAAGGACCGCGCGCCCGCATCGTAGAATGCGAGCCCGATCAGGCCGTGCGGCTCGAAGGCGGCGAGGATGTCGGCGCCGATATCGCCGTCGGCTACAGCGCGCATATGCTCCACCGAACGGAAGATATAGGGCAGCGAGGGGACCTTGGTCTCGGGAATGATATTGTTGAACGGGCCGAACGAGGCGCGGATGATGTCGATGACGCCGAGCCGGGTCTGTTCGATGGCGTCGGCCTCCTCGCCGAGCTGGCTCGAATGGTAGACTTCGATGCCGATGCGGCCGCCCGAGCGCTCCATGAGCAACTCACCCATGTGCTTGACGGCTTCGACCGTGGGGTAGCCATCGGGGTGGGTGTCGGACGAGCGCAAGAGGATTTCCTGGCTCGCAGCGCCGGTGGCGAGGCCGGCCAGGATGGCCACCGACGCCGAAAACTTCACGAAGACGTTCATAAGTTCCTCCCATGCACAGGCCGGTTCCTCCACCGGCCGAACGGCAAATTCTCCCAGAACGAGGCTTGCGGCAGAACACAACTGGCCCTATCCCTAGCCTGCCCCTCAATCTGGTATGGAAGATTGAATTGCATGTCAACTGACCAATTGTATGTTCTGTATGATAACTGAGCTGGACATAGTTGAAGAGACCAATGCAGAGCGTATCGTTTCGCTGCTGCGCGATGATATTATCAGACTGGCGCTCAAGCCTGGCGATCCGGTCTCCGAATCCGAGATGGCGCTGCGGTTCGGAGTGTCGCGGCAACCCGTACGAGAAGCGCTGATCCGCCTCTCACAGATGGGGCTGGTTACGGTGCGGGCGCGCAAGGCGACGCGGGTGGTGCCGATTTCCGAACAGGCGGTGCTCAACGCGCGCTTCGTGCGCGAGGCGCTGGAAGTTGAAATCATGCGCAAGGCGGCTGCGCGGGATCATTTGGGATGGGGAGAGGCGCTGGAGCCGCTGCTGATCGCGCAAGAGGAAGCGGCGACATCGCAGAACTTATCGGCCTTTCATGCGCTTGATGAAGCCTTTCACCGCAAGATCGCCGAACTCGCTGAGGTGGAGTTCGTTTGGGATTTGATCGACGCCCAAAAGGCGCAGCTCGACCGGGTTCGCTTCATGACGCTCGACTCCAATCTGAAGCTATCCCTGGCCGAGCACCGGGACATTACGGAGGCAATTCTTGCGGGCAGGGCGGATGCAGCGGAGCGTGTGTTGCGTACGCATCTGGGAAAAATCACCGCGCATCTCGAACTCGGCCGGAAGCGGTTTCCCGCCTATTTTATCCCGCGTTGATGGAGCGAAGTTGTCATATTTCTTTGGCGCCGTAGCCCATTAGGATCCAACACGAACCCGCCGCTGTCCTTCCTCGAGCCGGTGGCGTGCGCGCGAGGGGCGGGGAAAGCTCCCGCAACCCCGATCCGGCCACCATCTGCGCGGTACATCGCCTGTCGCTTTTTCGCGAACAAGCAGATCGCGCTCAATGCCGGGGAGGATGGCTCGGTGATCCGGGCAAGCTGCTTGTGAAGGATACAGCTGGGGTTATAACGCCGGGGCAGGTGAATATCAGAGGGCCTCGTCGCCACAGGCGTGATCGACCCGCCAAGGTGGTCCGCGCCGCGCTGGAGGATGCTGCGTCACTCCTGATCGCAACCGAGACCCTGGTGGCCGAGAAGCCCAAGAAGGGAGCGGCTCCCACCATGCCGGCCGGAGTCGGGATGGACTTCTGATTATCGCAAGTCAAAGTGCCCGGCGGTTTGCCGCCGGACATCGTTAACGATTGGGCAGGCCGGCTCAATCGGCTGTCAGCCGAGATATCCAGAAAAACTGTCGCCGCGCGGCCCTAATCAGTGTGGCCGAGCCTTCGCGCGAGCAAAGGAGTGCCCTAATAATGAAAATCGCGCAAATCGCCCCTTTGACTGAATGTGTACCGCCCAAGCTTTACGGCGGGACGGAGCGCATCGTAGCTTATCTCACCGACGAGTTGGTCCGGCAGGGCCATGAGGTGACGCTCTTTGCCAGCGGGGACTCAAGAACGCTGGCCCAGTTGGTGCCTTGTGCCCACGTCGCTCTGCGGCTCAACCCCCAAGTGCGTGACCCGATTCCCTATAATGTCATGATGCTTGAACAGGTGCGCCAACGCGCCGACGAATTTGATATCCTGCATTTCCACATCGACATGCTACATTTCCCCTTGGTGCGTGAATGCGCCGGCAAGACCATCACTACGCTGCACGGCCGCCTCGATCTGCCCGATCTCGTACCTTTCTATCGCACCTTCCCTGAATTCCCGCTGGTTTCGATTTCCAATGATCAGCGCAAACCCATGCCTCCGGTTAACTGGGCCGGGACGATCTATCACGGCCTGCCGGCAGACCTTCTGCCGTTCCAGCCAGAGGTAGCTGGCGGTTATCTGGCGTTCCTGGGACGCATCTCGCCTGAAAAGCGCCCAGACCGCGCCATAGAAATCGCGGCGCGTACAGGCATGATCCTCAAGATTGCCGCCAAGGTGGACAAGGTTGACCAGGCCTATTGGGAGGAAACCATCGCCCCGCTTATAGCCCGTCACCACAATGTCGAGTTCGTCGGCGAGATCAACGAGGCGCAGAAGGCGCAGTTCCTGGGCAACGCCACAGCGCTTTTGTTTCCCATCGACTGGCCCGAACCCTTCGGATTGGTGATGATCGAGGCCATGGCTTGTGGCACGCCGGTCATCGCCTTCAACTGCGGCTCGGTGCCCGAGGTACTCGACCGTGGCGTTTCCGGCTTCATTGTCGAGACGATCGAGCAGGCCGTCGAGTGTGCGCAAAAGGCGCGCGGCCTGGATCGTCATTTGGTCCGCGCCACATTCGAAGCCCGCTTCACAGCCGAGCGTATGGCGCGGGACTATGTGGCCCTCTATGAGCGCCTGAGCCTAGTGGGACGGCACGAAGCGTTTTCAGCGACTCAAACAGCCCGAAGCGTTTCCGTTCTGATGTGACGGAGGACAAAATGCATGAACTCGCATCACAGATGGAAGCCGGTGGGTTTCCACCCCATGACGAAGAACCCTATGGCGTCCTGGCCCGCGCATCGCTGCAAGAGGTCCGAACCCGCACGCTCAAGCATGGCGACACGTTCGGCGTGTTCGACCATAATGGCGACATCCATGCCGATCCAACGGGTGCAGAGGGCCTTTTTCACCGCGATACACGGCATCTCTCGCGCTTGACGCTGACCATCAATGGCAGCAGGCCGCTGCTTTTGAGCTCAACCCTGCGTGATGACAACGCTACTCTGACCTCAGATCTCACCAATCCCGACCTTTTCGACGAGCAGGGACGCCTCCGGCTCGAGCATGATCTGATCCACATCCGTCGCTCGCGGTTTCTTTGGAAGGCTGCATGCTACGAGCGGATCGCCGTCCGCAACTTCGACGAACAGGCGGTCACCGTGGTTCTCGACCTCGTCTTCGAGGCAGATTTTGCCGATCTGTTCGAGGTACGCGGCACCGCCCGCACACGGCGCGGGCAGGATCTCGAGTCAGTCGTCGGTGAAGACAGAGTGCTGCTGGGCTATACCGGGCTGGACGGAATCGAGCGCAAGACGCATCTGCGGTTTTTGCCCCGCCCCCACGTGATTTCGGGAGCGCGCGTACGCTTCGTCCTCACCCTCGAACCCAAGGAGACCCAATCGGTACTTGTGACTGTCGAGTGCCTCGACGGCGTCCACAAAACGCCCCGGAGAGAATCGTTCTTCAGCGCCATTCGCGGGGCACGCCATTCCCTGCGCAGGGCCTTCTCGCGCGCGGCCGCGATCGTTACCTCCAACGATATCTTTAACGAGAGCGTGGCTCGCAGCATCTCGGACCTTTATATGCTGATGACCGACACGCCGGAAGGTCCATACCCCTATGCTGGCGTTCCGTGGTTCAGCACGGTTTTCGGGCGGGACGCGCTCATCACCGCGTTCGAGACGCTCTGGATCGACCCAGATATCGCGCGAGGCGTGCTGTTCCATCTCGCGGCCAACCAGGCGACAGAAATGGACGCCGCTGCCGATGCCGAGCCGGGCAAGATCCTGCACGAGGTGCGGTATGGCGAAATGGCGGAGTTGGGCGAGGTGCCATTCCGCCGCTATTACGGCAGCATCGATTCAACACCCTTGTTCGTGATGCTGGCGGGAGCATATCTCGACCGCACAGGAGATATGGAGGCGATCGGTGCGCTCTGGCCTCACATCGAGGCCGGGCTGGCGTGGATCGAGCACTATGGCGACCGAGACGGCGACGGATACCTCGAGTATGGCCGCCGGTCCGAGCAGGGCCTGGCCAATCAGGGTTGGAAGGACAGCCACGATTCAATCTTTCACAGCGACGGTACGCTGGCCAAGGGCCCGATCGCGCTCTGCGAGGTGCAGGCCTATGTTTATGGAGCGTTCATGGCAGCAAGCGCCATGGCGGAACGCCTGGGGCATGCCGATGCCGCAGCGCGGTTTGCCCGGCGTGCCGAAAGCCTGCGCCATGCCTTCGCGCGCGATTTCTTCGACCCCGAGCTTGGCAGTTACGTTCTGGCGCTCGATGGCGACAAGCGCCCTTGCCGGGTGCTGTCGTCCAATGCAGGACATGCCCTTTGGACCGGTATAGCGGAACGCGCGCACGCCCGCTCGGTCGCTGCCGCCCTTATGGGCCGAGCAAGCTTCAGCGGATGGGGTGTGCGCACGATCGCAGCAGGTCAGAGCCGCTACAATCCCATGAGCTATCACAACGGTTCAGTCTGGCCGCACGATAATGCTCTGATCGCCGCCGGCCTGGCACGCTACGGGCTGAAGGGCGAAACGGTTCGCATTCTCGAGGGATTGTTCGCCGCGGCGAGCTATATCGATTTGCGGCGCTTGCCTGAATTGTTCTGTGGCTTTTCGCGACTCGCATCCCACGGACCGACATTCTACCCAGTCGCCTGTATTCCCCAGGCCTGGGCCGCTGCTGCACCGCTTTACACACTGCAAGCCTGCCTCGGCCTGCGCTTCGATGTCGAGGCCGGTCGCATCCTGTTCGACAGCCCAATGCTGCCGGACTTTCTCAACACGGTCCATCTGAAGCGCTTGCGGTTGAACAGTGCGACGGCCGATATTTCTCTCCACCGCTCTGGCCAAGCCGTGGTGGTCGAGGTGGAAAGGCGCCAAGGTGCGATTGGCGTCGCTACGACCACCTGAATACACCTTGGCGAGATAACGCTCGAATCAAAGTGTCAATCGGCGTTGAAGTTTGCCCCCAATATTGACCCCTATGTGGAGCGGGCGAACCGGTGGAGCTGGCGGGGGTTGCGGAGGCGGTTCGCCCGCGGGTCTGCTGAGGGAGCTTTATTCCCTGTTTTTGAATCGCCAGCTTTCGTTGCCGGTCCCGACGATATCGCAGTGATGAGCGAGCCGATCGAGCAGGCCGGTGGTCATCTTTGTGTCACCGAACACGGATGGCCATTCCCCGAAGGTGAGGTTGGTGGTGACAATGACCGAGGTCTGCTCATAGAGGCGGCTCACCAGATGGAAGAGCAATTGGCCTCCTGACTGGGCAAAGGGAAGATATCCCAGTTCGTCGAGGATGACGAAGTCCTTGCGCCCCATATACTCGGCCAGCCGCCCCTGCTTTCCAGCCCTGGATTCGATCTCGAGCTTGTTGACCAGGTCGACGACGTTGAAGAATCTGCCGCGTGCGCCATTGCGGATACAGGCTCGGGCTATGGCGATTGCCAGGTGGGTCTTTCCGGTTCCCGTCCCGCCGACCAGCACGACATTGCGCTGCAGGCGATCCAGCTCTGCCTGCCACGGCCCGATGGCTGGCAGGGGCTAGGTCTCTCGCTCATAGGAAAAGCGCGTCTCACTCGACCGGATGATCTTGCGCACCGTGTTGCGCGCAACATGCAGCTCACGCTCGATCTGCTTGATGGACTTGCCCTGCACGAAATATGCCCGGCGAACCCGTGCAATCGTATCCACGCCCTTCATCCCCCGACCGCCTGTCAAAATCCAAAACAGGCAGTGCTAAAAACAAAACAAGGGGGTCAATATTGGATGCCGATTAACCCCAAACCGGGGTCAAAATTGCACGCCTAATCACAGGCACGGATTGTTTACTGCAGGCGCGGCGGGCAGGACTTCGGCGGCCGCTCGCGACGCACCGTCATCGGATCGACACCGACCAGAACGCAGGGCCGGCGTTGCGAGATGTCATGATCCCGCACCGCCCTCAGCACCGCCTCCCGCTGCACCTTCGGTGTCGTTAGGACTTTCCCAGAAGGCCCTTCAGCACGATGTTGTCGAGCATTGCGTCCCCAGCAGGCGCGGGGCACGAACTCGTGCGGTCGTTCCTGAACTTGAGGTGGCGACCAAGGACATCGCGTTAGCGGCGGCGCGTGCCGGCGATGCTAGTCTGATCATCGGGAGCGTCGCGAATCGAGGTAGCGGATCTCGGGTCATCAACTCGATCCAGAGTGAAGCAGACTCGCTTCCGGACCCTTCGAATGGTCAAGTGAAGAGGCGATCGAGGACCTTTGGAAAACGCGGTGGGAGAAGGAGTTTCGACGTGTGAGTAGTCGTCTTGGACAGATCGAACGGCAATCTCACACCATCGCCGTCCCAAAGCTGCCAGCCCACTGTAGGACCCACAACAAAAATACAACAAAAGGCAACTTTGGCATTTTTGATAGATGGAGAACCGGCTTGGGCCTGAGTTCTAAATAAAGAAGCGATCGTAGGTACCGTTTGCTACTGGCGCCGGGCGCTCGCATGTTGAGGCGATTTGGCACATCTTGTCGGTTTCAGCCGATGTCAATATCGCGGTCAGAACGTCCAGAACGTGAAATGCCATTTCGGCGGATGGGCGATGTTGTCTGCTCTCCTTGATGGCCTGCGCGAATTCGGCCAACCCGATCCCGCGATAGTTGGCCAGCGAAGGTTTTTGTTCCGGCCAATTGATCTTTCCCAGCGGCAGTGCCTCTGTGGGAATGACGACCGTCCCATTCGCATCGGTGATCTCGAGGCTGCCGCCGAAGAAATCGGGGTCGGGAAGCACCAGTCGGCCATGCGTGCCGTGTAGGTCAATATGAGGCAGGGCAGTCGGCCGGCTGTCCCAACTCAATGACATGCATACCTGCGGTCCGGCACGGAAGCGCAGCAGGGCCTGTACGGTGGTCGGCACTTCCACCTCGATCGTTGTCCCCCGATGAGGTGAACCTGGTGCGGAGGCCGTCCGGACCCGCCGACCGATGGATCCGGTCGCGCTCACGGACGTGACGGGCCCCAAAAGAGAGACGAGCGCAGTTACATAATAGGGTCCAATGTCGAAGACCGGCCCGCCGCCGGGCTTAAAAAAGAACTCGGGATTGGGGTGCCGATGTTCCATGCCCCCGGATATGAAATTTGCCTGCCCGAAGACCACCTCGCCAATTGATCCGTCATCGACCGCTTGTCTGGCACGTTGCAGCGCTGCGCCGAGGAATGTGTCGGGAGCGCTCCCCAGCCGGACTGTTCTGGCTCGGGAATGATCCAGCAGCTTTTGCCCCTCTTCAAGCGAGGTTGCGAGGGGCTTTTCGGTATAGACGTGGAGGCCATTTTCGATGGCAGCCATGCTGACGGCGTAGTGGCTTGTGGGCGGAGTAAGGTTGAGAACGGCTTGCACCCCGTGCCTTCCCGCCAGAGCGTCTTCGACGCTCAAGGCGAGAATTCGATGCCGTGCTGCGAAACGCTCAGCGCGTTCGGCGCTCCGGGACGCGCACGCCACAATTTTAAAGCTCCGGAAGTGGTGTGAGAGCCTTGCATAGGCATGCGCGATATCCCCACAGCCGACTATCGCTACGCGCAAAACCATTACTTGCCGGCTCCGCCGAGCAGCCCGCGCACGAAGGCTTTCTGGAAGAACAGATAGGCGGCCATCACCGGCAACACCGATACCAGGGTCGCAGCCATCAGGGGCCCGTATTCGACCTGCAGGCTTGAGGCAAAGCCGGAAATCTGCACGGTCACCGGCCGCGCCTTGTCGCTTGAGGTGAGCGTTATGGCAAACAGCAGGTCGTTCCAGATCGCGCGGCTCTGTATGATGGCAAGTGCGGCCAGACCGGAGGTGGAAGCGGGGAGGAGTAGCTTCCAGAAATACCGGGCGGGGCCACACCCGTCGATCAAGGCCGCCTCGTACATCGAGCGGGGCACCGATGCGAAGAAATTGCGCATGAAGAAGGTGCAGAACGGAATGGCATAGGCGGTGTGTACGAGCCACATGCCGCCGATCGTGTCGTAAAGACCCATGCGCTGGATGAGGAAGAACAGCGGGATTTGAACGATCTGGAAGGGAACCAGCATGCCCGTGAGCAGCAGGAAGTATACGAGCCGGCCGCTCGCGCCGCGCATATAGGCAAGCGGGTAGCCCGCGATAGCGCCGATCAGAATCGAAAGGGCCACGGCCGGGACCGTGATGGCGATGGAGTTGAAAAAGCTCCGGCCCATGCGCTCGAACGCAATCAGATAGTTCTGCCAGTAAAACTCGCTGGGCAGCGAGAGCACCCGGGTGAGCTCGGACGGTGATTTCACCGAGGTGATCGCGGCCACGACGAGCGGGGCGGCAAAGACGATGGCGAAAACGATGAGCACCGTGCGGGTGAGGGCGCTCTGGCGCTGTTGGAGAGCAGTGCTCATCATTCGGCCTCGCTCTCGGTCACGCGAGTGGACATGTAGTAGATGTAGGGCATGATGACGACTGCGGCGATGATCAGCAGATAGACGGCGACGGCGCTGGCCTGGCCCATGGCAAAGCGACCGAAAGCGAGGTCGTACATCTGGGTGGCGAGCACTTCGGAGGAATAGGCCGGCCCGCCCCTGGTCATGGCCCAGACGACGTCGAAGAGGCGCATGGCGTCGATCGCGGACATGCCCAGCACGATAATGGTCGAGGGCCAGAGCAGAGGAAAGCTCACCTTCCAGAATGTCTGCCAGGGCGTGGCGCCCTCGATGCGGGCCGCTTCGATGCATTCGGTGGGGATATTGCGCAGTCCAGCGAAAAAGACCAGGAAGGCAAAGCCTGTCGTCCACCAGGCGACGGCGCCCATGAGCGAGAAATTGACGATCGCCGGATCGCCCAACCAGTTCTGCGCCAGCCCACCCAGGCCCACAAGATTGAGAACGGTGGTGAGCAGACCATTGGAGGGCTCGTACATCCAGCGCCAGATGGCTGCGACGGCCACCGCGGGGATGGTGAAGGGCAAAAAGAAGACAATGCGGAACACGCTCTCTCCCCGTATCCCCCGATCGAGGAGGGCAGCGAGAAGCAGTCCGATGCCAGTGGGGACGATCAGCATGAACGCCACCCAGGTAACGTTGTTGAGCACGGCGTTGATGAACCGCGGCTGGCCCAGAAGGGTTGTGTAGTTCTGCAGTCCGACCCAGCGCATGGAGGGCGAGAACCCGTCCCAGCTATGGAGGGAAAGGTGAATGCTCGAAACAATGGGGTAGATGTAGAACGTCGCAAACAGGAGGACGGGCAAGGCAAGAAATGCCAGATGCGTCCGGGTCGTGCGGTTCGGCATCAACGCGCGCAGGGCCATTGCCAACCTCATGAAGAAATGAAGGAGCGGCCGAAAGAGACCGCTCCAGGGCGTGATTTACCAGGCGATGAAGGCGTCTTCGGCGAGCGCCTGCTGGCGCAGGCTTTCGAGCGTGGCAATCAGTTCGGCCTTGACCGTATCGGACGGATCGATGGCGAACCGCTCGATCTGCACCCCCAATTCCGTGCCGACCGCCGTGGGCAGCAGAAAGAACAGATTGGGCAGAACGGCGTTTGCGGCCGAGGCTTGGGCGAACTGCTCGGCAAACTTGGCGCCGGCATAGCCGTATACCGAAGGATCGACGTTGATATTGGGAGCAAGCGAGCCTTTGGGGACCGCGAAGGCAGCTTGGCCTTCGGGTGAAGCTGCGGTGACAATGAAGTCCTCGGCCGCAGCAATCCCGGCTTCCGAGCCGGCGGGAACGGCGAGCACATCCATTTGGAAGATGGATTTACCGATGGTGCCGGGTGCCTGGAAAACGTCGAATTCCTCGCCAGCCGTGAAGCCGGCCTGTTCGAAGTAGGCGGCCACCCAGATACCCATCATGAACATGCCGGTATCGCCGTTGACCACGTCGTCGGCGGTCTGGGTCCAGGTCTTGCCACTCCAGTTGTCGGCGTAGCACGAGACCATCATGTCGCGGTAAAGGTCGAGCGCTTCGGAAAACTCAGGGCTGTCAAAACCGAGTTCGCCGCTGGCGAGTTGATAATAGCCGTCCTCGCCAAGGACAGAAACCAGAGGGGCATAGAAATTGTAAAGGCTCCAGAAGGTGCCGCCCGCATTACCGAGAGGCTGATATCCGGCCTCCGAGAGCGCGGTGCAGGTTTGCATGAAGCTGTCCCAGTCGGCGGGAGGCTCAAGGCCGAGCTCTTCAAAGATGGCGGTGTTGTAGAATACGTTGTTGATCAGCGAGAGATCGAAGGGAACGCCATAGGGCACACCGTCGACCTTTACGACACGTTGAACGCCTTCAGGGAAAATCTCGTCGCCACCGATCTCTTCCCAAACGTCGGTCAACGGGTGGAGCCGGCCGCCATCCACGAAGGCCTTGAGCTCGAAGGCCATGGAGCTCTGGTAGGCGGCGGGCGGCTGGCCACCCAGAAACGCCGTCTGGAGTTGGCGGCGCAGTTCCACCACATTGCCGGGGATGATCACGCCCGTGAACTGAGCGTTTTGAGCGGCCTCGTTGCCGTTGGCGATGAGCGCTTCCATGCCGGCGAGTTCCGAGCCGGCGGCATAGTAGTGCCAAATCTCATAGGTTTCCTGCGCGTGAGCGCCGGCCGAGGCCAGCGCCGCAGCGGCGATGACGCTCACCAATCCTGTCTTTTTCATTTTCCAACCTTTGCAGCCTGAACTTCCCTCTGCAGACCCTCTAATAATCTGCGTACAAGAAAAATTCTGCGCCAACCCAAGGTTAGATGTCAATCCCTTGTGCACTCCACATGAATGATGGAAAATTGGGCAATCTGGCTGACTTAAATTATGTAAGCAAAAACTGTTGGTTAAGCGAAATTGCTGGCGTCTGTCCAATTTGACTCCCCATCGGGCTATCGGCGTGCACTTGACGCGGGTGATGAACGGTGCATAATTTTTCTTTAGTACAGACAAATTGGGGGCGCCGATGAACCGCTCGTATCTGCGACGCTTTCATGCCAACGCGATCTTCCATCGCATCAGGCTCGAGCCCTCGATCTCGCAGCGCGAGATCATAGAGCGCACCGGGTTCGACAAATCGACAGTCTCCTCGATCGTATCCCGCTTCGCCGAGATGGGGCTCATCGAACGTCAGTCAAAGCCGGGGGCCAATCGACGGGGCCGTCCGTCGGAAGGACTGCATATCTCCCGCAATTCAGGGCTTCTGGTGGGGGTTCAAGTTGAGGCCGGCGCTGTCGGCTTTGTCGCCTGCGGGCTTGACGGATCGGTCATGGCGTCCCGGATCGAACCGTTTAGCGGGGCCCTTGATGGCATCGCGACCTATGTGAAGGCGGGCATAGACGCCGTGATTGCCGCCTCGGGCTCGAGCGCGCCGGTCATGGGCGTGGGCGTATCGCTACCAGGTCTGGTCAAGCGAGACGGCACGCTGGTCCACGTTCCTGTACTCGGCTGGCGCGACGTAGACATGCGCGGCCTACTTGACGGGGTCACCGAAGCCTCGATTTTCGTTGGCAATGACGGCAAGGCGGCCGCCATGGCCGAACGCATGTTCGGCGCCTGCACCGACATCGATGATTTTCTCTATCTATTCTCGGGCTCGGGCGTCGGTGGCGCGCTTTTTCTTGATGGCGAAGTTTACGGCGGAGCCGATGGCTTGGCCGGGGAACTGGGGCACATCAAGATCGTCCCGCAGGGGCGGTTTTGTTCCTGCGGCGCCTCGGGGTGCCTTTCCGCCTACCTCTCCGAACCGGCGCTAGTCCAGGAGATCGAAAGGCTGGGCGGCAGGGTGCCGAACGGTTTTGCATCGATCCTCCAAGGCGCCGAGGCGGGTGACGAAATTGTCCTCAATGTCCTCGACCATGCCGGAGAGGTGCTGGGGTCTGCGGTTTCGAGCCTCATCAACGTCTTCAATCCCCCCGTTGTTCTTTTGGGCGGCGATATCGCGCTGGCCCAACCCTATGTGTCGGCGGCCATGGAACGTGCCCTGCTGCGGCTGGCCCATCCGGCGATGTATTCGCGCAGCACCGTGAGGTTCTCGGAAATATCGGAAGGCATGCCACTGCTCGGTGGCGTCGCCATCGCCCTCGACGGCATCACGGGCCTCGATGGCTCGCATGTTCTGCAGTGAAAACAGTCTTCTAGCTTAGGTATACCAATGCGCATCGCCATCGTCGGCCTGTCCATCGAAATCATGCTCGCTTCGCCCATTCCTACGGGGATAGAGGCGCTCCAGGAATATTCCGCAGAACAGATGCTCAATGGCGATCTGTGGATGGTGCGCGGTATGCTGGCGCGGCTGGCGGAGGAACCCGGCTGGAATGCGGTGCCCCTCTACTGGGCAACAGCGCTTCCCGGCGGCCCGATGACGGCGGACGCCTACGAGATGGTCAAGAACAAGACCTTGTCGCTCCTTCAAAGTGAAGGGCCCTTCGAGGGTGTTCTGGTCGTCAATCATGGCGCGCTGGAAGTGGATGGACTGGACAGCGATGCTGATGCCGACTTCGTGTGCGCCATCCGCGAAGCGGTGGGGTCTGAAGTGCCGATTGGCGTTTCGCTCGACTTGCACGGCGATATGACGCCACCGCTGCTGGAGGCGGGAACGGTGTTCTCGGTGCTGCGTACCGCGCCTCACCGCGATGACCGCGAAACCGGATATCGTGCCGCCCACCAACTCATCGACGTCATCAAAAGGGGGCTCAAGCCCAAAAAGGCCGCGGTCACTATCCCCATCCTCGTGCCGGGCGAAACGGCGGTTACCACTCAGGAGCCCGGCCGCACGCTCTATGGAAGCCTTGCCGAGTTCGACGCCGTGTCGGGAATGATGGAGGCCAACATCTTGGTTGGTTTCGCCTGGAACGACCGCCCCTGGACGGCGGTGACCGCCTTCGCGGTCGCCGAGGACGATGCCGGGCTGGCCCGGGAGCAGGCGATCAGGCTGGCAGAAAAGATCTGGGCTGCACACTCGCAATTTGTGCTCAACATGGAAACCGCCGAAGTGGGGGAGGGGTTGGAGCGGGCTCTAACCGCGCCCGAGCGACCGGTTTATGTTTCCGATTCAGGTGATAACACCACGGCCGGCGCCGGCGGCGAATTGACGACCGTTCTCCAGGCAGCTCTAGACCTGCCGGAGGGCTCAGATATCATTGTC
Source organism: Pelagibacterium sp. H642 (assembly GCF_031202855.1). Taxonomy (GTDB): domain Bacteria; phylum Pseudomonadota; class Alphaproteobacteria; order Rhizobiales; family Devosiaceae; genus Pelagibacterium. Next base: position 3,347,845 of record NZ_CP101829.1, read on the forward strand.
GCCGGGATCACCGCGCCGGAAACCGTGCGCCAGCTTTTGGCCGCGGGGATAGGAGCGGAGGTTGAGATCGAGCTCGGTGCCGAGCATCTTTCCCGACCTAGGACAAAGCGCAAGGTGAAAGCCGTGGTCGAGGGCGGAGGCGACTGGCTCGAACTGGGCGGCTTCCAGCCCTATCGCTCCCGGGAAGCGGCATGGGCCAAGGTGCGAATCGGCGACGTCGTCGCGACCTTCCACGCCCAACCGATCGGGATCACCACGCCGCAGCATTTCCGGGCCATGGATATCGATCCGCTGGCGCACAAGGCCTATGTGGTCAAGCTCGGCTATCTGCATCCCCAGCTCGAAGACATAGCGGCGCGTCATATCCTGCTGCTCAGTGACGGGACGTCACAGCTCGACATGACCCGGCTCGAATGGAACCGCCTGCCGCGGCCGACCTGGCCGCTCGACAAGGATTTCGACTGGTCCGCCGCCGCCTCGCTCTACGGCGATGCCGACTGAACCGGCTGCGGACACGACACGCGATTGAAAGGAGCCCACATGGCCAGCGTAACGCTCGGAAAGGTTGAAAAGGCCTATGACGGCCTTAAAACCGTTCACGGCATCGATCTCGAGATCGCCGATGGGGAATTCATCGTCCTTGTCGGCCCCTCCGGGTGCGGTAAGTCGACGACGTTGCGGATGATCGCGGGTCTGGAGACAGTCACCGGCGGTGAGGTCGCCATCGGCGGACGCAGGGTCAACGAGCTCCAGCCCGGCGAGCGCGACATTGCCATGGTGTTCCAGAATTACGCGCTCTATCCGCATCTGAGCGTTGCCGAGAACATCGTTTTCGGATTGAAGCTGCGCAAGGTGCCCAAGGCCGATATCGAATCTCGCCTCAAGCGCACCGCGGAGATCCTGGGGCTCGAGCAATATCTCGACCGCAAACCGCGCCAGCTCTCGGGCGGCCAGCGCCAGCGTGTCGCCATGGGGCGGGCGTTAATCCGCAATCCAGCCGTCTTCCTGTTCGATGAGCCTCTTTCCAATCTCGATGCCAAGCTGCGCGTCCAGATGCGCACAGAGATCAAGGAGCTACACGCCCGCATCCCGACCACAACGATCTATGTCACCCATGACCAGATCGAAGCGATGACCCTGGCCGACCGGGTCGTGGTGATGAACAAGGGGCGTATCGAACAGGTTGCCGCGCCCGAAGAGCTTTACCAGCGTCCCGCCACGCGCTTTGTGGCCGGCTTTATCGGTTCGCCGGGCATGAATTTCTTTTCAGTGACTATCGAAGCAGGCGGGAGCGAACTCGTCCTCAAGCTCCCCGATGGCCAGAGCCTTGCGGTGCCCGACAGCCGCAGGGCTCTGTTTGCGCCCCATGTTGGCGCGCAGATGCTGATCGGTATCCGTCCCGAACATTTCAGTGCACCAGCCGAAAGCGCCGCCAATACTCTCGATATCGTCGCTACGCTCGTCGAGCCCCTGGGCATGGATACGCTGGTCCATTTCCGCATGAACGGGACCGATGCAGTGGCTCGTCTGCTGCCGATGCCCGGACTGAATGCCGGCGCTTCGCTCAAGCTCGCCGTCGACATGGCCAAGGTGCATCTGCTCGATCCGAAAACGGACGCGGTTCTGGGATAAGATATGGTGGTCAGCCGGCAGGATCTGATCCGCGTTCTCGCGGCCATAGCTCCCGATCCGGTGCTTGGCGCGGTCTCCATGAATGCGATCGGCTATGTTGAAGCACGGCTTGCCGCGGAAGGAGCCAATTGGTTGCCGGCCGTGGAGGAAGGGTTGGTCCACCTTTCCGAGGCTTCGCTTCGGGCCGCGCGCGTTCCTTTCGCCGATATCGACGACCGGGCGCTTACCGAACTGGTCGGTGCCGTGGCCAACCAGAAGTGGTTTGTTATGCTGACGCGTTGGGTCGCCGAAGCGATCTATGCCAATCCCGGCAACGGCGGAAACCCTGGCGCTAAATCTTGGAGAGAGGTGGGATATCGCCATGGCCTACCTGAAGGGCCTGATGGTCCATCGCGAAAGGAACCCTTTCCCGAGCCCGAACGGGAGCTGGCGGCTCGATACGACGCCATCATTGTCGGTGCCGGGGCAGGGGGGAGCATCGTCGCTGCACAGTTGGCCCTCGCAGGACGCAAGGTTTTGCTCGTCGAGCGCGGTCGGCGCCTAGACTACCATAACAGCGGCCATCGCGATCATCTGCGCAATCATCGCCACCCGGTTTACGGCCACAACACCGGGCCCGACCGAGAAGATGGTCTGCGGGTCCTGGTCCGGCCCGACGGCAGCGAAGCCCTTGTCGAGCCCCACACCGTCGAGTTCGGCAACAATGCGGCCTGCGTTGGCAGCGGCACGCTGATCTATGGCGGGCTGGCCTGGCGCTTTCATCCCGACGACTTCCGCATGGCCAGCAAATACGGCGTACCTGATGGCTCGTCCCTCGTCGATTGGCCCATCGGATATGATGATCTCGAACCCTGGTACGAGATGGCCGAGCACGAGATCGGGGTGTGCGGCCCACAGGGCGCCATGCCGCACGAGTCCAAGCGGCGCCGAAACCTGCCGATGCCGCCGCTGCCGCGATACGCAAGTGCGCGGGTGCTCGAACGCGGCGGCCAAGCCCTGGGGCTTGAGACCTTCCCGCCGCCGGTGCTGGTCAATTCCGTGCCGCGGGCTGGCCGGGCTGCCTGCATGGAGTGCGGAAGCTGCGTCGGTTTCGCCTGTCCTTCGGACGGCAAAAACGGCACGCAAAACACCGTCCTTCCGCGCGCCCTGGCGACGGGCAATCTCACCCTTGTCGCCGAAACGACCGTCGAGAAGGTGCTGACGGCATCCAATGGGCGCGTAGCGGGAGTGGCGATGGCCTGGGATGATGCCGGAGAGATAGAGCGTCGTGAGATCGGCGCCGATATCGTGGTGCTTTCGGCTGGCGCTATCGAAACCGCACGGCTTTTGATGCTTTCGAATCTCGCCAATGAGTCCGGTCATCTCGGGCGCCACCTCCAGGGGCACACCTATCCCACCGCGTTCGGGCTCTTTGACGATGAGGTCTATGCAGAGCGCGGGCCGGGCGTCACCATCGCGACGACGGCCTACGCCCATGACAATCCGGGCATCGTGGGCGGGGCGATGCTGGCCGACGATTTCATCATCCCGCCTGCGATCTTCTGGGATCAAGCCCTGCCGCCGGATCTACCCCGCTGGGGCCAGGCGCCCCACGATTTCATGCGACACAGCTACCGACGGGTGACGCAGGTCAAGGGTCCGGTCCATGAAGTTCCTTCGCCCCAATGCAGGGTGGAACTTGACCCTACACTGACCGACAAATGGGGGCGTCCGGTGGCCCGCCTTTCTGGCGTCGTTCATCCCGAGACGCAGAGGACGACCCATTTCCTGCTTGAGCGGGCATGTGAATGGCTGGTTGCGTCCGGAGCGACCAAGGTCTGGGGGCACGTACCCGCGCCCAGGCTCTCGGCTTACCAGCATCAGGCCGGAACATGCCGGATGGGCGATGATCCGGCGCATTCGGTCACCGATCCGTTCGGCCGGGTCTGGGGGCATGACAATGTCTTTGTTGCCGATGCATCGCTGCATCCGACGAATGGCGGGTTCAACCCCGTCCTCACGGTCATGGCGCTCGCCTTCCGCAGCGCCGATCACATCCTTTCAACCCTATAGCGAGTCAATCATGAGCGAGCTCAAAGCAGTCACCCTTCCCGATTTCGGCACACCGCTGGAGCGTCCGCAAATCCCGGCTCAAACCCTCGACGCTCGGTGTGACGCAGCCTATGCGCGCGCCGGCAAGACATGGCTGTTCGTCTACGCCGACCGCGAGCACAACGCCAACATCCTCCATTTCACCGGGTTCGACCCGCGCTTTGAGGAAGCTATCCTGTTGCTGGGTCCTGATGGCCGCCGGGTGGTGATAACGGGCAACGAGTCCGAAAGCTTCACGGCGATTTCCCCGCTGCCCGAGCTCGAAACAGTTCTCGCTCAGACACTGAGCCTTATGGGCCAGGACCGCAGCCGCAAGCCCAGCCTTGAGGGGGTGCTGCGCGACGTTGGGCTTAAGGTGGGCGACACCGTCGGGATCGTGGGCTGGAAGTACCTGGGCAGCCAGGAATGGGAGGGTGAAACCCCGGGTTTCATCGTGCCCCACTACATGGTCTCGATTCTGGCGCGGCTCGTCGGTGGCGCCGAGGGGCTGTCCGATGAAACGGCGATGGTGATGAACCCGCGCGACGGGTTGCGCTCGATTGTCGACGCAGACCAGATCGCAGCGTTCGAATGGGCTTCGGCGCGTGCCTCGGCAGCGGTATGGTCGGTGCTCACGCAGGCGCGGCCGGGCCAGCGCGAGATCGAGGCGGCGGCAAACTTTACCTATGCGGGCGAGCCGCTGAGCGCGCATTCGATGTTTGCTTCAGGCAACCGCGGCCATCAGATCCATGGCCTCAACAGCGCCACCTCGCGCGTGCTCGAAAAGGGCGACGGGGTAACGACAGCTGTTGGATACTGGGGCGGGCTCTCCTCGCGGGCAGGCCTGCTTGACGATGACAACGAGGATTTCGTCGCCGTGGCAGGCCGCTATTTCGATGCGCTGGTCAAATGGTACGACACGGCCGATATCGGCGTGACCGGTGGGGCACTATACGATGCGGTGACTGAAAGGTTGGCCCAGGGCGGGCTTAAATCGGCGCTCAACCCCGGCCATCTGGTCAGTTACGACGAATGGAGTCATTCACCGGTGCGGCCGGGATCAACCGACGCGATCAGCTCAGGGATGGTCTTTCAGGTCGATGTCATTCCCACGCCAACCCCGGTTGGCACCGCGCTCAACTGCGAGGACGCAGTGGCCTTTGCCGATTCGAAACTGCGGGATGAATTAGCTGCCAAGCATCCAAAGACCTGGGAGCGCATCGCCAAACGGCGCGCCTTCATGCGCGATGAAATTGGAGTGTCGCTCAAGGAATCGATCCTGCCGCTCTCCAACATTCCGCTCTATCTGCCCCCCTTGTGGCTGGCGGCGGATAGGGTGCTCGTGAACAGCTGAGCCAGAGCGCGGGCGATACTTGTTGTCGCCCGCCTCCACGCTAGAGTGCCCAGCGTCCATAGGGCGAGCGTACGACTGCGCCAATGGCGTTGAGAATGATGTGGCCGGCCGTAAGTGCGGTGAGTTCGTTGACATCCTTGGCCGGAGCAATTTCGACGATATCCATGCCGAGCAGGCGCCCCCTCTGCGTCAGGCCCCTGATCAGATCGATAATTTGACGATAGGTGACGCCGCCGGGCTGGGGGTTGCTGACTGCGGGCATAACAGCGGGATCCAGCCCGTCCGCATCGATTGTGATGTAGAAATTGCCCCCCATCGGCATGATATCGAGCAGAGCCTGTGTGCCGAGCCGCTCCCACTCCGCCATGGTGACGATGTGGGCGCCATAGTCGAGCGCTGCAGCGACCTCCCCGGGTCGGGCGCTGCCCTGTCCGCGGATACCAAGCTGGTAAATCCCATCTATATGCGGCAATTCGGACGCGCGGCGGATGGTGCTCGAAAGCCCTTCAAACTTTTCGCAGAACGCATCGCGCCAATCGAGATGGGCATCGACATGGACAAGGGTGACCGGCCCGTGATCGGCCAAAGCCCTAAAAATGGGAATTGGGATGCCGTGATCGCCGCCCATGGTGATGGGAAAAGCGCCGGCCGAAAGAACACGCCGGGCCAATGTTTCTAACCGAGTATAGTGACTGGCAAGGTCGGTCCGGTCGCCGAAGACGTCACCGGCATCGCACAGACGAACGGGCTTGCCATTGAAAACGGTGCCGCCGATGTCGAAATCATAACGATCGAGGCTTTGCGTGAGGCGCTGAGAAGCGCGCCGCACGGCGGCAGGGGCGCGGCTCTGTTCGTTGACGATCTCCTCGAAAGAATAGGCATCGCCATAAGGCATGCCAATAAAGACGAAGTCGGCGTTGATCTCTTGGGTGGGGTCGACCAGGGGCATGTCGAGGAAGGTCTGGAACGCCCTAGGAGGCGGCGTGGACAGAGCGGTCATTTTGTTCGTCCATGGCATAGGGAGGGTTCAGGCGGCGAGGGCGACGCCCAGGAACTGACGTAATTCGGGAGTGCGGGGGCTGCCGAACACAGTGTCGGGCGTTCCCATCTCGTGCACCCGGCCCTCATGCATAAAGATCACGCGGTCGCAGACCTCGCGGGCGAACTGCATTTCGTGGGTGACCATGGCGAGGGTCATGCCTTTGCCGGCCAAAGTTCTCACCACCGCGAGCACCTCACCGACCAGCTCGGGGTCGAGCGCCGAGGTGATCTCATCGCAAAGCAGAGCTACTGGCTTCATGGCCAGCGACCGGGCGATGGCGACGCGCTGCTGCTGGCCGCCCGAGAGTTTATCTGGATAGGCATCGAACTTGTCCGAAAGACCTACGCTTGCAAGCATTTCCTCGGCGACCCTGCGGGCCTCCTCCTCGGGAACTTTCTTGACGACGGTCTGAGCGAGCATGACGTTGCGTCCTGCTGTCAGATGAGGAAACAGGTTGAACTGCTGGAAGATCATCCCAACCTTGAGCCGCAAGCGGCGCAGGTCGGCCGCCGTTTCGTGCAAGTGCTCGCCGCCAATGGTGACGGACCCCTCGTCGATAGTCTCGAGCCCATTGATACACCGCAAGAGCGTGCTCTTGCCCGAACCGCTTTTGCCGATGATGGCGAGCACTTCTCCGCGTTCGATCGCGATGTCGATACCCTTGAGGACTTGGACGGGACCAAAACTCTTGTGAACATCATTGATTTCGATGAGCGACATTGAGTTTCCTCTCGAGATTGCGGCTTCCCTGGGAGAGTGGCCAACACAGGATGAAATAGATTGTGGCGACAATTCCGTAGACGAGAAAGGGCTGGAAGGTGACGTTTGCCATCATCCCGCCGGCGCGGGACACCTCGATGAACCCTATGATCGAGGTGATGGCCGTCGCCTTGATAATCTGGACCATAAACCCGACGGTGGGCGGGATGGCGATGACGAAGGCTTGGGGCAGGATGATGTAGCGCATCTGCTCGAGATAGCTCATGCCCAGGCTCGCGGACGCCTCCCACTGGCCCTTGTGAACCGACTGTACGCATCCCTTCCAGATTTCGGTGAGGAATGCGGCGGTCCAAAGCGAAAGCCCCAGGATGGCGGCCAGCCAAGCCGACGTATCAATCCCGATCAGGGGCAATCCGAAGAACAGGACGAAAAGCTGGATCAAAAGCGGCGTGCCCTGAAAAAGATCAACATAGGCGCGGCTTATGACGTTGAGCGCTTTGATCGAACTGGTGCGCAGCGGCAGAAGCAGAAGCGCCAAGACGCCGCCGCCGACAAAAGAGATGAGCGAGAGCAGGATGGTCCAGCGGGTGGACAGCGCCAAGTTGCGCAGGATGTCCCAGGTGGTCAGGTCAGTCACGGGCATACCTCCGCGGGAAAATCCTACGCCCTAAAAGATCGAGCAACCCCCGCATGATGGCGGCCAGCGCGAGGTAGATGAATAGGGAGACAAAGAAGGTTTCGAACGAGCGGAAGTTTCGCGACTGGATGAAGTTGGCGACGAAGGTGATGTCCTCGACCGCGATCTGGGAAACGACCGAGGTGCCCAGCATGACGATAACGAATTGTGAGGAAAGGGCCGGCCAAATCCGCTCAAGTGCGGGAAAGAGGATGATGTGGCGGAAGACCTCGGTGCGCGACATCGCTAGGCTGGTGCCTGCCTCCACCTGCCCGCGAGGGGTTGCCTGGATGCCGGCGCGGACGATTTCGCATGAGTAAGCGCCGACGTTCAGCACGGTGGTGGCGATGGCCGCTGTGAAAGCCGAGACGCGAATGCCCAGTTCGGGCAATCCAAAATAGATGAAAAACAGCTGGATCAGGAACGGGGTATTGCGGATGACCTCGACATAGGCATGGACAACGGGTCGGGCTCGACCAGGCCCCCAGCTCAGCGTCCAGGCGCATCCCAGGCCGAGGGCTATTCCGCCCAGAGTGCCCAGCAGTGAAAGACCAATTGTGACGAGCACCCCCGCCAGCAGCATAGGCGCGTAGGGGATCACCCACCCATAGTCAAATACGTAGTTCATCCTTGGCCCCAATAGGCTGGCGCCCCGCCGTGGGTTGGCCAGGGCGCTGGTGCGGCACTAGAGATTTTCGGGTATCGGCTGGTAGAACCAGCGTTCGGACATGGCGTTGAGAGTGCCATCGGCCTTGGCGGCAACAATGATCTCATCAATCCTGGCCTGCAGTTCAGGCTCGCCTTTGGGAAGGCCGATATAGCAGGGCGAATCGGCGATAACGAACAGGGTTTCGGGACGGCGCTCGGGGTCGGTTTCAAGTACCGTCGCCGCAACCACATTGGCCGTAACCACGGCATCAACCTGCCCGGAAAGAAAAGCAGCCATCGTGGTACTTCCATCTTCGAAGCGGCGGATTTCGGTGCTTTCGAGTGCCATCTCGGTGATTTCGAGATCCTCGATGGACCCGCGCGCCACCGAAACCGTCATGCCCGCGAGGTCTTCGACCGAATCTACCTCGAGATCGGCGGGGCCAAAGACGCCACTAAAAAAGGGGGCGTAAGCCTGCTCGGAGAAGTCGATCACCTCGGCCCGCTCGGGATTACGACCCAGACTGGAGATGACGATATCGACGCGGCCACTCGTAAGGTAGGGCACGCGATTGGCGCCGATGACCGAGGTCATTTCCAGATCGACACCTAGGCTTTCCGCGACGAGACGGGCCATGTCGATATCATATCCGACTAGTTCAAGATTGGCGTCGGTCATCCCGAAGGGAGGGCCATCCTGCGGAACGGCGACGCGGATAACGCCTGATTCAGTAATCTCATCCAGTGAGCGCGCTGCCGCTTGCGAAACCGCAATGGAGGCGATGCCTACACCCACAATTACCCCGATCAATTTGGACTTCATTTCTGTTCTCCGCTTCCCCTTGGCCAGGCCTGCTTGCCGGCGAGATGCTGATGGAGCCCCGGCACCCGCAGAGCCCTTGATTATGCTAAAATAATGCGCACAAATTAAGAATGCACATTTTTTCGCCCGTGACCAGACGAAAAGTAATGACGTTCCATCGTTGTCCCCTTATGGTTCAGATCGTGCCTTGCGAAGTGTCGCTAGGATTCCATCGAACGAAAGAGACGGGAGCTTAAGATGACCATCAGACGCGTGCCGATCGCGGACATGCCCACCAAATCCAAAGTCGCATTCTATCATTTGCCGGAAGGGGGTGGCTTCATGTGGGCAGTGGCAACCTCGCGCGATACAAGCGTGGGGCTGCCCGAGCAGGCCGCCGGCGCGCTAGAGGTCATTGACGGCTACCTTAGGGAGGCTGGGCTCGATCGCACGCGAATCGTCAAGGCCGAAGTGGTGGTGACCGATCACGATCAGAAACCGGCATTTGACAAGGTATGGTCCGAATGGATGCCTGACGGTTATGGGCCGGTGCGCTCATTCGTCCAGTCGGTCATGCCAGAAGGCGATCAGGTGGAAATTATCATCACTGCAGCGCTGCCGGCCGACTATCCAGCGCCCTGATTGGCTTGCGATGGGTCGACATTGGCTCGGCCCATCGCGCAGCTTTTCCATGGAAAAAAAGGACACGCCATTGACATCGCTCCGTGAGCCGCTGGCTCTTTCCGACCGCGCTGCGCGGCTGTCGCGGCGGCTCCGCGAACTCGCGGCAATCAGCAGCCAAGCGGGGGGGATCACGCGATTGTTCCTCACCCCAGAGCACATTGCTGCAAACACGCTCGTTGCGTCATGGATGGAAGAGGCCGGGCTTACCGTCCAGATCGATGCAGTAGGTAATATCATTGGGCGCTACGAAGGTGAAACACCGGACGCGCCAGCCCTTATGATCGGGTCTCATCTGGATACTGTCCAGGATGCTGGTCGATTTGATGGACCTTTGGGCGTGATGATCGGGATTGAGGCGGTCGACAACCTCAGGCGTGCGGGACTGCGCCTTCCATTCTCGCTGGAGGTTGTGGGGTTCTGGGACGAAGAGGGGGTGCGCTTCGGCGGCAGTTATTTGGGAAGTCGGGCGCTTTCCGGGCAGGTGCTTGCGGAACACCTCGACATCAAGGATTCTGAGGGGATCACGATAGCCCGCGCGCTTGAGGCGATCGGGCTGCCGCCTGATCGGATCGGGACGGCGTCCCGGCGCGGCGCGCCGCCGCTCGCTTATATAGAAGTTCACATCGAGCAGGGACCGGTCCTTGAGCGCGAAGGGCTAGCCCTAGGCTGTGTTACTGCCATCTCCGGTTCAATACGGGCTCAGTTCGATGTTGAGGGTATCGCGGGGCATGCCGGTACCCTGCCCATGCAGGGGCGCCGCGACGCGATGGCCGCCGCCGCCGAGTGTATTCTCGCCGTGGAGCAGATTGCCACCGATGCCGGAATCGTGGGCACCGTCGGCCTGGTGCAGAGCCGCACCAATGCGGGTAATGTGGTGCCGGGCAAAGTGCGCTTTTCGATCGACGTTCGCGATCAGGACAATGATGCGCTTGCCGCCGCGTTTGAACAGCTCCTTGCCCGGTTTACGGCCATCGCTGCGCGTCGCGGGGTGATGATATCTGAGGTCGTGCGCCGCTGCTCGGACGCCAAGGCATGCGCGCAGGGCATCGTGAATCAGATCAGCGCGGCACTGGAAGCCAATGGACACCCGCCCCGCCTGCTACAGAGCGGGGCGGGACACGACGGGATCGCGATGAGCGAGCTGGCACCATTTGGTATGGTGTTCGTACGGTGCCGCCAAGGCATCAGCCACAACCCGGCCGAGCATGCCAGCGACGAGGACATAGCTGAGGCAATTGATGTGCTCGACCACGTGATCGCGAACTTTCGATCGGAGTAGTGGGTGCTCTCAAATTGCCAACCGAGCCAATTCGACCCTATCGGAATCGATTCGGTTCCGCCTGCTGACATCGCCGACGAACAGTATATGCGAAGCTTTCTCGGTGCGAGCGTCAGCCCATTTCGAGGTCTATCCAGTAGCGATAGCGGTCGGCACGGTAATGGTTGACCGCGTATTCGGCTGGCAGGCTGCGCTGATCGCGCACAAGGCGCCGAGCAACAAGGGTGGGATCGCCGACGGACATCTCAAGGAGTTCGGCCGTTTCGACGTCAGCGCAGGCCGCCTCTATATATTCGCGCCCCCCGCTTAGCAGCACCCCGCACTGTTCGGCCAGCCACAGGTACAGCGAATTGGAATTCAGATAATTCAGGTCGGGAGGTGCAACTTCACCCATAACGGCCGCCGGTATCCAGGAGGTGGTGACACCGATCGGGCGCCCGTCGGCAAGCAGGAGGCGGCACGTCCTGAAGGCGCGGCGGTCTCCATGGAGTTCAAGCGCGCGAACTACTTCCTCGTCGGGTTCTGAAAAGCCGAAAAGCAGTGTCTTATATCCGGGCTCGATGCCGCGACGACGCATGTCGTCAGCAAAACCGGAAAGAACATTGAGCGGTTGGTCGACCTTGGCAGTGACAACGATTGATCCGCGTCCGGACTGCCTGAAGATCAGTCCTTCGTTCTCGAGCTTGTTCAGTGCAGCGCGAGCGGTTGTGCGGCTAACGCCGAAGACACTGTTGAGGTCGCCCTCGGAGGGAAGCTTGTCTCCCTCTTTGAACTCTCCGGCTGAAATAGAGGATCGCAGTATGTTGGAGATCTGAAACCAGATCGGCACCGGACCTTTTTCGATACGCGCGTCGTGCCAGGCCATGATCCTGCCCTACTTGTAAACCGCCATGACGTCATGACAACTTTCGATTAACGCGCCGGTTAGTGACAATCAAGCTTTGAGGTGATTGTCCTACGTGCGCACTTTGGCACGCGACCCTGATTCTTATGTCACCCCATCAAGCTCTTTATGTCGAAGGTCGTCTCGATAGGGCGGAACGCGAACTAGGGGCATTAATCGCTTCGTGCATTGATGGCTGTCTTTACTGCGCCTCGGTACACGCGCGGCGCTTCATCTAACTGTCCGGCAACATCGAAACTATAGAACGCATCTACCGGTTCGGACTGCACGAGCCCGCAGCCCCAGGGGCCGCGCGATTATTGCGAAGTGCCATCGATCACATCACTATCGGCAACCCCGAGCACATCGAAACTCTCCGCAATACGGGCCAACCGGCCCATGCACACGTTGGGCCATTCCCACTAAACTATTGATCAAAGGATCGAGCATGAAAGTTTCAACCCCCACGCACCGGCTGCCATTGGGCCTACAGTCAAGCGCGCCGCGCCGACGCGCAAATGCTCAGGTGCTCGAAAATATTAGGGCGATAGTTGAGCCCATTGGGTGACCGATCTTCCGGCAATGAAGTAGCTCAAATGAAATCTACGCCGCCGCGTTTTCCGCTCCGTCCCCGGCTCGAGCGACCTACCGGGTGGCCGCCCTGCCCATGGGGCCAAAGTCGAGATCGAAGCCGTCGCGATCCTCCCAAACGCTGCAGACACGTTCGCTTTAGATCACAGACGCGCAAAGTCCATCGTTTCGGGGTGTTTAGCTAATCTTGACGGGCCTGTCAGCCCCTCTGAAGCATGTACGGGAGGGCTATAACTCGACCCTGAACCTGTACCGGTCCGATCTGTAGATCACCGTAGCGAATTCCACAGGAAGGCCGCTGGTGGCTTTCGCAATGCGGGTTATGACCAGAACCGCCGTGCCGGGTTCGATTTCGAGTTGGGCGGCTGTCGTGGGGTCAGCGGCTTGCGCCTCGATGAATTCTACGCCGCCAGAAATCTCAATGCCGATATTGTGCCGCAGCCACGAATAAAGGGAGCCCGTGGCCAGAATGTCCCTGGTTGGCGTCGGGATATCGCCAAAGATATCGGGGCGAATCCACGAAGCCGAATGGCCAATGAGACGGTCGTTTGCCTTGAGCAAACGGACCGATTTAAACGGTTTGTCGGAACTGGCCAGCCCCAAGGCATGCGCAGCCTCGCCGGTCGCGGTCTCCCAACCGCATTCGAGAACCGTAAAGGACGGGACGAGACCCCGGCTGAGCATGTCTTCGGTAAAGCCACGGATCTGGCTGACGGGTTGGTCGACTTTAGGGGCAAGGACCACGGACCCCACACCTGGTCGCCGGATCAGAAGGCCGTCTTGGACCAGCCGGTTGAGCGCTGCCCGCGCCGTCGTGCGGCTGATGCCAAAGGTTTCGTTGAGGCGTGCTTCGGTGGGCATGATATCGCCGGGCGAGAACTCGCCTCTGGCGATCGATCGTCTGAGGATTTCAGCGATCTGGAACCATTTCGGCGCCCCTTCAGGCGCCAGCGATGCCGTTTCCCAGCTCATTCTCGCCTGCAATGTCATTACAAAATGCAGGCATACACGTTCGGGTCAGTTTGGGCAAGTTATGGCCATTTCTCTGATGAAAGTTCTGGCAAAATGCACAGGGAATGAGCAGGGTGTGGTCAAGTTAGAAAATGTAGGCAAATTCCGATTGACCCTAATGTCATTACATTGTTACCAAATGTCGGAACCAGGAAGGGGGAACGATGAACGCGACGCTTTTTGTCGGCGATGTGAGTCTCGATCTGAGCCTTGCGATGTCCCACGTGCCCGACCTAGACGAAAAGGTGCATTGCATCGGGTCCGAAGAGAGCGTGGGTGGTGTCGTCGCCAATACGGCGGTGGCTTTCGCGCGCGCAGGGGGGCGGGCCTGTCTTCTCGTGCAGTTGGGCAGCGATCATGCTTCCACCTATGTTCGGGAAGTGCTGTGTCAGGAGGAGCTGACTCTCCTCGCGGCCGAAAGTCCCGGCAAGCTGTGCCGCGTGGTTACCCTTCTCGAGCCGCATGGTGAAAAGCGGCTTCTGCTTTATCCCGGCGTCTCACTCTATCCCTCGCCGGACGTCGTTGGTTCCTCCGATCTTACCGGGGTACGCCACGTCCACACTGCTTGTTTTGGGCCTGCGGCCGAAGTCCTGATAGACCGCGCCCGGGCATCCGGCCGCGCTTGGTCTATCGATCTGGAGCCGGCGAGCTTCGCGTCCGGCATCAATAGTCTTGCCAAGATGATCGATGGCGCGCGGATTCTGTTCGTCAACGATCGTGCCGCCCAGGCCATTGGAGGCAATGCCGTTGAAAGGCTTTTCGCCATGGGCGCGCACGCCATTGTCAGGACGCGCGGCGCGGCTGGGGCCGAATTTCATTCAGCCGGGAACGTTGTTTCCGCGCCACCGCCGTCTGGCCTGCCCATTCTCGATACGACCGGAGCTGGTGACTGCCTGGCGGGTTGGCTTCTGGCCGGCCTTGAGGCCGGTCTCGATGCAGCGGTCAGCCTGAAACGCGCGGTGCGCGCGGCGACGATCTCGTGCGGCAGGTTTGGCGCCCAGACGGCCTACCCCACCGCGACCGAACTCCAATCCCTTTACGAGCAAGAAGAGGTCCAATGACTCCGCCCATCGTGATGCCGGCGAAAGACAACGCGCTGGATGTCCATTTCAAACGCAAGAAGCCGATCATTGGCGTAATCCACCTGCGCGCCTTGCCGGGAGCGCCGCGCTACGAAGGTGAGAGCATGGCGGGGATCATCGCCGCCGCACTAGCCGATGCTCGCACTCTATCCCAGGGCGGCATCGATGGCATTATGGTCGAGAACGCCGGCGACATGCCCTTCTCGCGCCCCGAGAATATCGGCTACGAGACCGTTGCGGCACTGAGTGCGGTGTGTCAGGAAATCCGCGGCGCGGTTGATACCCCCATTGGCATCACTTGCGTGGCCAACGGCGCCATTCCGGGCCTGGCCGTCGCCAAGGCGGTTGGCGCGCGCTGGGTGCGTGTCAATCAGTGGGTCAATGCCTACGTGGCCAATGAAGGTTTCCTCAACGGCCCTGCTGCCCTTGCCATGCGCTATCGCGCGCAGATCGGGGCCAAGGACGTCTCGATCTTCGCGGATGTTCACGTAAAGTTCGGCGCCCACGCGATCACCGCCGACCGTTCGATCGCCGAGCAGGCGACGGACGCTGAATGGTTCGACGCCGACGTCCTGATCGCCACGGGCACCCGCACCGGTTCGCCCACCCGCCCCGAGGAGGTGGCTGAAGTGCGCGCTGGCACTAACCTGCCGGTGATTGTGGGCTCGGGGCTTTCCCCCGAACAGGTACCCGCGCTCATGGCGGCGGCGGATGGGGCGATCGTCGGTCAGTGGCTCAAGCACGATGCCAAATGGTGGAACCCGGTCGATCCTCACCGTGTCGAGCAGTTGATGAACGCGGTCGAAAAGGAACGGTTATGACAAGCCTGACCGGGGATACCGACGTCTTTACCGCCGATGTTTCCAGCGCCAAGTCGCGCGCTTCGGTGATGTTCATGAGTACGCGGCACGACGATCTCCCAGGAACCTATGGACCTGCTGAGCGGGATACCATCCTCTCCGAACTCGACCGACTCGCCGAGGAGGGCTGGACACTTACCTTGCGGAAGGTCTTCGATTCCGAGGCCCCCAACGCCCCGTGCGCTCTTGCGACCGGCTTTGCCCATGGCCACGACGTGGCCGGTGTCTTCGAAGCCCCCGATCCTGAGGCAGCGCTCCGGGGCACGATCAGGCTGGAGAAGGCGGGCTGGGCCAGAATATTCCGCACCGAATGGCTTATCGGGATCAAGGAGTTTGCCCCCGTCATGGGCAAGGGCAGCTTGACCGATCACGACTGGGCGTTTCTGGCCCTTTGGGAATGGAACGACCAGTGGTGCGAGGCATCGGAAGCCGCGCGCACTGAATACGATCTCGAATGCGATATCGCCTTCAAGGGTGACTTGGCCTTGGGCGTCAACATCGCCGGCCGCCACCGCATGGATTGGTCGCATGGTTGGCATCATCTGGGCGCCTGGGAGATCGATGGCCCCGATACCGCCGACGCCGCCATTCGCAGCCATGAGGCGGTGGCCGATTTCAAGTTCACAACGTCACGCCACATCGTTGGCCGCATCGCGCCGATCGAAACCCTGATTGCTCCGAGGCAGTTCTGAAAATGACCGATTCCATCTGGATCCACTATTGTCGCCCACGGCCCCATTGGTACGGGCTCGACCAAGAGCAAAAAGAGGCGCTCGAAAGGAATTGGGAGATAGTGCGTGCCTCCGCTCAAGACAAGGGCGCCGCCTTCCAGGGCCGTTTCCACATTCGCGGCCAGCACGATTTCCAGGAAGTTGAGATCTGGCGCTTCCCGGAGACAGGCGCCATCTTCGAATACTGGTCAGAGCTCTGCGCGGCGCGCTACAACCAGTTTTTCGCCTTTTCCAACAATATCGGCCTGGAAGCGGGCTCATGACCGCGCCGCTACTCGACGCCCGGGGCATCAGGAGAACCTTCGGTCATGTCCGGGCGCTCGATGGTGCCGATTTCAAGGTGATGTCCGGAGAGATCGTGGCGCTGATCGGAGACAACGGCGCGGGCAAGTCGACGCTGGTCAAGATACTCGCCGGGGCCGATCGGCCCAACGAAGGCACGATTTTTGTCGAGGGTCGACCGGAGAGCTTTTCCTCGCCCACGGACGCTCAGGCGGCCGGGATCGCGACCGTCTACCAGGATCTGGCGCTGGCTGCTGACCTGACGCCGTCTGACAATCTCTTTCTGGGCCGCGAAGTGCTGCGGAAAGGCTTTTGGAGTCGGTTCGGCTTCCTCGACCGGGGAGAGATGCAACGGCGGTCGGTCGAGCAGTTCGCACGACTGGGTGTGCAGCTCAAATCCCATCGCGTCTCGATCGATTCGCTCTCCGGCGGCCAGCGTCAGTCCGTGGCCATCGCCCGGGCGGCCATGTGGGCACGCAAGCTCGTCATCCTCGACGAGCCAACCGCCGCGCTCGGCGTGGTACAGACCCAGCGCGTCCTGGAGCTGTGCCGCCGGATCCGTGACGAGGGCACCTCGGTGGTGCTGATCAGCCACAACATGCCGCAAGTGCTCGAAGTCGCCGACCGCATCCAGGTGCTGCGGCTGGGCCAGACGGTGGCCGATCTCAAGGCAGCTGACGCCACGGTGGACGACCTCGTCCGCGAGATGACGAGCGGCAAACTCAGGGAGCAAAGCGCGTGAGCAACGATATTGCCATCACCAAGACCGAAACCGCCGAGGAGCGCTTCCTGCGCCTGGTCACCAATGGCTGGATCTTCCTTTTGCTGCTGGGGCTTGTCGCCTTCTTCCTCATCCTGCGTCCGGCCCAGTTCGGTTCGGCCTACAACGTCCAACAACTGGCGATCAACGCGGCCATCCTGCTCGTACTTGCGGTGGGGCAGACCTATGTGATCATGACTTCGGGGATCGACCTCTCGGTAGGGTCGGTGCTGGTGTTTTCCTCGGTGGTGTCGGCCAAGCTGATGCTCATGCTTTCGGGCGCCGACGGCACCACCTACGGGACCACGGACGCGGGCTGGGACGTCATCGCCATCGGCACGCTTGCTGCTCTTGCCGTCGGGGCCGCTTGGGGGGCACTCAACGGCGTCCTCGTCGCCATTGCCAAGATTCCGCCGCTCATCGTGACGCTGGGCAGCATGGGGATGGCTTTGGGCGGCGCGCAGATCCTTTCGGGCGGGGTCGACGTCCGCGCCATGCCCGAGTTGCTCGTCACCCAGATCGGTTCAGGCCGGCTGCTGGGCATCCCCATGCTGGTTTTGATCGCGGCAGCGGTGGTGATCGTGGCGGGGATCGTCCTGCACCTCACTCGCTTCGGCATGCACGTCTTCGCTGTGGGCTCGAACGCGGAGGCCAGCCGCCGCAACGGCATTCCCACCACGCGTCGGCTGATCGAGGTCTATGCTATTTCTGGGCTGATGGCCGGCATCGCCGCCGTCATGTCCAATGCACGCTTTTCGACCACCACCATCAACGGCCACACCATGGACAACCTTGCCACCATCTCGGCGGTGGTTCTGGGCGGCACCAGCCTGTTCGGCGGCCGGGGCAGCGTGTTCGGAACCGTAGTAGGGGTCTTCATTCCCATCATCCTGCTCAACGGGTTCGTCATCCTTGGCATTCCGCCGTTCTGGCAGACCGTAGCCATGGGTGCCGTCCTGATCCTCGCCGTCTGGATCGATCAACTCAAGCGACGGCTGCGCAAGCGGGGTTAGCCGGAAGCGGTCCCGCCAACTCAAAGGGAGAAAAGCGTAATGACAAAACCAATTCGATTGGCCGTGGCAGGCCTCGCCCTCACTTGTTTCGGGGCCGTGGGAGCAACAGCCCAGGACGAGGGCACAGTCGACCTTGTGCTCGGCTCGAGCGGCAGCCCCTTCTACCAAGCCATGCAGTGCGGCGCCATGGCGCGCGCCGACGAACTTGGCCTCGCACTCACGGTCTCGGCCGCGGACCAGTTTGCTGCGGACGCCCAGATACCGGTGGTCAACGCCGTGACCGCACGTGGACCAGACGTCGCCGCCATCGTTCCCACCGACATGCAGGCGCTGATCGCACCCATGCGGGAATTGGCCGAACGCGGCACCAAGGTTTTGACAGTCGACCAGACGATCTCCGATGTTTCCATCCTCGAAACCCAGATCCTCACCGATAATGAGGAAGGTGGGGCCATGGCTGCCGACCAGCTTGCCCAGCTGATCGGCGGCAGCGGTAAGGTGCTGGTCATTACCCAGCCGCCCGGCTCTCTAGCTCAAGACGCCCGTACCGCCGGTTTCGAGGCCGCGCTGGCCGAGAACTATCCCGATATTGAATATCTCGGCGCGCAATATCAATCCAACGACCCCCAGCGCGCCGCCGAGATCGTGACCTCTACGCTGTCGGCCCACCCCGATCTGGCCGGAATTTTCTCGACCAATGATCAGGGGGCGATCGGCGCCATCACCGGGCTGCGGCAGGCCGGGGCGGTGGGCCAAGTTAAGATGGTGGCCTATGACGCCGCCAGTGCCCAGGTTGCGGCCTTGAAGAACGGCGAACTCCAGGCCTTGATTGCGCAGAATCCGCGCCAGCAGGGCGAGGTCGCCATGGATATCGCGGCGAGTCTCTTCGCCGGTGAGGAGGTCGAGCTCGTCACCATGACCGAGATCGTTGCTATCACCTCGGACGAGCCGGATCTCGCCGACCGGTACGAGTATATCGCCGACTGTATGTAAGAGAACTGGCAAATCCAGAAACCTATGGACCAGGGCAGGGGGGAATTCCTCAGCCCTCGTCCTCAACCCTGGCGGGATGCCTTGGCATCCACGGATGCGGTGTCACTTTCGGGAGCGGTCGGCAGGATGCTTCCTCTGTCGAGGCGCCGCTTGCAATCTTTCGGCAATTGCCGAAGCGGGCACGAGCCGCTTTCTTCCGGCGTTGTACTTGTGCTTACGCAAAGTGCCGGATTTCAGCAGGCGGGTGATTTGGGAAGGACCATAACCGAGAACTTCGGCGATATCCCGAACCGGCAGCAATTCCCGATCCCCAAGCACTATGACCGAAACCCCGTCACCGTCGGCAACGGCAGCGCAGACGTTCTGAAGCAACTTGTTTAGTGTCGGTGGAAGAGTTGTGGTCACATGGCCGGGAAGAGCGGATGTTTCCGGTCGGCGGGTTTCGGCTGCGATCAAGGCCTTCATGATCCGGCGTGCCGCTACCTGATCGTCCTCACCGGGTGTGAATCGGATGACATAGGGGGCAACGGGGATCATAAGCGAGCTCCAGGGCATCCGTATCCGGATCGTTGGCGGGGTCGCCGTCGCTTGGCCATGTCTCCCAACCGCTTTTCTTGAGGTCGAAGAGATATCCGTAGATGTCGAGCGTAACGGCGATCGATCCGTGACCTACGACCGTGGAAATGTCCTCATCCTCGCAGCCGTCGAAAATCAGCAAGGCCACGAAGGCATGCCGGAGGTGCCGCATACCGGATCAGGACTGCAGACGATCCTGGCGATCGACATGATCCGCTGGTGTTGATGGGCATTGTCGCGATACTCGAGGATCTCGGCCATACGGTGGTGCCAGCCACATCGGGCAGCGACACTCTGGGCAAGCTGCGCTCGCGCTCCGACATCGCCCTTGGTTATTCCCTATCACGCGATGCCCAAGATGACGGGCTGCAGTTGGTCGACAGCATCAGGCAGGAATGGCAGGATCTGCCGATCCTTCTGGCAACGAGCAATGTCGCAGGGTCGGACCACCGACCTGCCTCGGCTCGCAAAGCCCTTCACCCAAGGACAACTTGAAGCAGTCGTTGCTCAATATGCAAAGGGCGATTTAGCCAGGGATTGGTTCAGGTCAAGCGTTAAAGTTAACAGGAATCAGGCCCAAAACACGGCGAGGAATAGATCGTCTGATGTGTAGTCGGCTTGCCCCTGGACGCCGAATGCTCGGAGTTTCACGGTTGCGCGGCCTTAGACGCCAGCCCGGCTCTCCTGCAGGAGTTATCCTGCAGGAATTATCCTGCAGGAGGGTCATTCGTCCTTCCCACCCGATCAGCTGAAACTGTGCTTGGAAAGGGGAAGCGAACGTATGCGCTGCCCGGTGAGCGTCGCCACGGCATTGACGATAGCCGGCGGGACACCAGGAACTCCGGGCTCGCCAATTCCGCCCATAGGTGCACCGCTTTCGATGATCTTGACGTGAACCTGCGGCATCTGACTGGGCCTCAGGATCTGATAAGGACCGAAATTGCGAGCGGTGGGCTGGCCATTCTCGTAAACGAGTTCCTCGACAAGGGTCTG
Organism: Pelagibacterium sp. H642; assembly: GCF_031202855.1. GTDB lineage: Bacteria > Pseudomonadota > Alphaproteobacteria > Rhizobiales > Devosiaceae > Pelagibacterium. The sequence goes on from NZ_CP101829.1 coordinate 3,368,527, forward strand.
TGATACCCCAAGGGCCACGGCCGACTGGACCTGCGCCTCGATGACAGCGGGGTTGACGATCTGGCCAGGATCTATGGCCACCCAGATCTGATGGACCTGAACGCTGTCATTGAGCACCGAAACTTCCGCAATGGTTGCCACTTCGCTGCCGAAGGGAGACGCCATGGCAACGCCGCGAGCCCGCGTGGTGCCGTCATCGGCGGTGTAGGGCCCTGGCTGCCAGCCGCCAGAGAGGTCCCCGACAGCAGCGAGCAGGTTACGGTGCCGTTCGGATTCCGACAGCAGGTTCATGCGCATCTCGAAGGGATCAAGACCTGCTGCTTGCGCCATTTCGTCGAGAAAGGATTCGTAGAAATAGTCGTGCATGGAGTGCCCGACCGAACGCCAGAAACCAATCTCGGCAGGGGTCTTCACCACCACATGTCCAACGCGTCGATCAGCAATGGCGTACGGCTTGGCGGTCAGTCCCTCGTGAGCTCCACCATCCTGATCAGGAGGTGACCCGAACCAGCGGCTTGCCGCTCCTTCACCCACAACCTCGATCGACAACGCGACCGGGCCATTTTCATCGACAGCCCCGCGGAACCGGGCATATCCCATCGGGCGGAGGGCATCGCGCAGGAATTCCTCCTCACGAGTCCAGAGAACCTTGACCGGCCGACCGATCGCTTGCGCCAGTGCGATTGCCTGCGGAAAGGGATTGGCGGCTCCATAGAGGAAGTGCCGGCCAAAGAACCCGCCAAGCATTTGGGAGTGAATCCGCACGTTCTCAGGCTCGATTCCCGCTTGCGCGGCAATGGCGCCCTGGAACATCTCGGGAGCCTGGTTGGGGAGCCAGACATCGAGCGTACCATCTTCGTTAAAGCGCGCCGTGGCCGAAGGAGGTTCGAGCTGGGCGTGCGCGAGATAGGGCGCGTCATAAGCTGCTTCGATCACCGTTTCGGCCGTCTCGAGGACAGCGAGGGCATCGCCTTCAGCCTCGACTTCGGTGCCAGGTCCCGGCTCGTCGGCCAGCGTGGCACGAAATGCCTGTGACGAGAAATCTTCCGGCATCGAAACGCCGGATTCGCCTGGCTCCCATTCCACCTCGCAAGCCTCGACCGCGCGCCGAGCCTGCCAGAATTTTTCGGCAACAACGGCGACCGCACCCGCGAGCATGTGCACCGAATGCACGCCGCGCATCTGTTCGATTTCGGACTGGTTGGTGATGGAGACCGGCACAAGCCCCAAACGCGGCGCATGCTGGACCGCTGCTGTCAGCATATCCTCGACCTGAAAGTCGATGCTGAAATTGGCGCGCCCCGTCGACTTGTCCCGCACATCGAGGCGAGCGAGGGGCTGCCGGATCCAGCGAAACTGTGAGGGATCCTTGAGCGCCACTTCGGTGGGCACCGGCAAGTCCATAGCTGCCGCAGCCAGATCACCATATGCAATCTCGCGCCCCGATGCCGCATGGATGATAAGACCGGGTTCGGTGGTCAATTCACTGGCATCAACGTCCCATTCCTGGGCCGCAGCTTCGATCAGCATGGCGCGCGCCGAAGCGCCGAGCTGGCGCATCACCTGGTAGCTCGAACGCACCGATGAGCTGCCCCCTGTTATGCGCATGCCGCCCATCACGCCAAACGGATCACCTGAAGGTGCGGCCTGGACAATGAACCGCGCCGGATCGAGGTCGAGTTCCTCCCCAACGATCTGGGCCATGGCCGAATAGATGCCTTGTCCACCTTCGATGAACGGGCTTTGGAACACGGCGGTGCCATCGGGAAGCAGTTCGAGGAAGGCAGCGACATCGACCCCGGCTTGCTGGGCGCGCGCAACGCGGGTGGGCAGAAAGGTTGCCAGTGTCAGGCCTGTACCTGTGCTGGCGACGGCCAAGGTCGCCGCACCGCCGAGCAAAAATTTTCGGCGCGAAACATTGAGGGGGCCGCGCGGTTTTGCGGGTATCTGGTTCATCGATCAGGCCTCCGCAGCAGTGCGCACGGCAGCGCGAATCTTGTTGTAGGTTCCGCAGCGGCACAGATTGGTCATTGCCGATCCGATTTCCTCATCGGTGGGATTGGGATTGTTGGTCAACAAGGCTGTCGCGGCCATGACCTGGCCGGACTGGCAATACCCGCACTGAGGCACCTGGTTTGCGACCCAAGCCTCCACGACGCGGCGGCCGGTTTCGGTTTCCTCAACCGTTTCGATGGTGCGAATGTCCGCGCCCTCGACCGTGCTGGCCGGTGTGATGCACGACCTCCTGGGAGAACCATCAACCAATACCGTGCAGGCACCACATTGGGCGACCCCGCAACCATATTTGGTGCCGGTCAGCCCCAATTCTTCCCGAATGACCCATAAAAGAGGGGTATCGGGCTCCACCTCGACATCATGTGATGATCCATTGACTGTGAGCTGCATTGCATCCCCTTCCTTCTGTCGTGTCGTCTCTCGTGAGGCCTGCGCCCTTCATCAGCAGGGGAGCTGCAGATTCAGACGCATGAATGACACGTTAGACTAAATAAGCAGGCAGCTACAAATCCCTTTGGGGGAGGTTATCGTGGGTCCGGACGCATTGATGCCTGTAAGGCTTTGATCCTATCGCTGCTCGAGGAGATGCCCGACATAACGATCGAGGAGTTGTGGTGGGCTTTGAGTGCGCGCGGTCACTGTTTCGGCTTCGGCACGATTCAGCGCTTCTTTGTGCGTCACGCCATCACGAAAAAGACGCTCCACACGTCCGAGCATGACCGGCTAACAACCTGAAACAGCGGCAGGAGCGGTTCGAGGGGCAGCTTGATCTTGACCGGCGCGGCAGAACGAACCGTGGAAGCTTTCACGCCCGAAGAATGTGCCAACCTACTTCGCCGCTGCAGACCGATGGGATTCCGCTCTAGGGTCGGGACTCAATTGAGCCGCCAGATGATAGTAGCGGCGACGAAGACGGCGGACAGGAAGGTGTCGGCGCGTTTGTCGTAGCGTGTTGCGATGCGGCGGAAGTCCTTGAGGCGGCAGAACATCCGCTCGATAAGATTTCGGCTTTTGTAGGCGATCCTGTCCCATGCATGTGGGTGCTTGCGGGTCGGATTTGGCGGGATGACGGCTTGGCAGCCGCGTTCGGCCAGCCAGTCTCTGAGCTTTTGGCGTCATAGGCGCGGTCGGCTATGAGCTGATGGAGCGTGGGAACGCGCGCCAAAAGCGCGGCTGCCCCGACCAAGTCATGAGCTGGGCCAGCGGTCAAAGTGAAGGCGATGGGCCGGCCCGAAGCGTCGGTCAGGGCATGAACTTTGGTCGTCCGTCCGCCGCGCGATCGGCCGATGGCGTGCTCAAAATCCCCCTTTTGCCCCGGCTGCTGACCGGTGCGCCTTGACGTGCGTGGAATCGACGGCCGTGGTCGAGATCACGCCGCTGGAGCCGCTCAGGGCATAGAAGACATCCTCGCACACGCCCTGTTTGCTCCAGCGGTTGGAAACTCCGGTCGATATCAGGACACAATGGTTCGCACAGCATCCCACGCCTGTTTGTTCGGTGCCAGCAAGAGGTGCCCCTGCGTTAGGGTAGGGGTATAACATCGGCCGTCGAGCAAAGCGGCATGGCCGCCGGCTTCCTGGTGGATCAGGGTTCCGGCAGCGTGATCCCAAGGCATAAGGCCCGCGTTCAGGGAGAAGTCCATGCTGCCTTGGGCGATGAGCCGGTATTCGTAAGCCGAGCAGCGGAAATTGGTGACGCGGGAAAAGGCGGTGCAGCGCCGGGCGAGGTCTTCTTGCCGGGAGCGGGCAAAGAGCGGGATCGCGACCAGACCGGCCATTTTCCCCACCGGCCTGCCGGCCCTCGCACGCAGCCGGTTTGCCGCTCCTAGGGGCGTATGCAGAAAGGCCCCCTGACCTTTGCGGGCGCGGATGGTTTCGCCGGTGAGCGGGTAGTGGATGGCTCCCGCTACCGTTTCCCCGTAGCGGGTGATCGCGACCATCATTCCGAACAGGGGAACACCATTGGCGAAGTTCCAGGTGCCGTCGATGGGATCGACGATGATGGTTGTTTCGGTCTCTCCAATAGCGTCGAGAACCGAGGCATCGCGCGCCACCATTTCCTCGCCTACAAAAAGAGCACCCGGTAGCAATTTGGCAAGTTCGCTCTGGAGAGCCCGTTCGGCGCCTTCGTCGGCATCGGTCACCAGGTCATCGACGGTCGTTTTGGTGCGTACCCCGAGACGCTCCAGGTTAAAGAAACCCGGCATGACGATGGTTTTTCCGACAGTGGTGACCGTGGAGCAGATGGCGTCCCAGAGAGTGTCGTCGAGCCCGGTCATGATGCGCGGGTTCCAAGGTACGCCTGCAGGGCTTCGGGTTCATCTGTCTGGATGACACTCACGCCGGTGGCGATCAACGTTCCCCAGATCGTGTCCGGGTCATCGAGCGCCAGGCTGTCGCGAAAGCCGCTGGAATTGACCGGGTCAAGGGTGTTGACCCACACCGATAGCCCGGCCTCTGCCAGGTCGGGGGCAGCGCCGGATAGGATATCAAGGTTCTCAAATTTGGTTTCGCAGATGAAGGCGCCGGATTTACCGACCCGTTCGGGAAGGGAAGCAAGGTTTGCGCGGGTGAAGCGGGCCATGGCCATGAAGGGGATGCCGCCATTGCCTGCCTGACGGCTCAGCCAGGAGAAGCCGGCCTCATTGTCAGTGCTGGCCTTGAGGTCGACCTCGCGCGCCACGCCCATTTCTTTGGCCAGATCGGCGACCTGGGGGAAAAGCGACATGTCCTTGAGGTCAAGGTCCACAAAGATGCGTCCGCGGATGGTTTCGAACACCTGCTTGAGACTGGGCACGGTATGCTCGGTCATTGCAACGGTCTCTCCGCCATTGCGCGTACGCAAGGTAGTCTTTTGCAGATCAGCCAAGTCAAATTCTTCGGGCTTGCGCGCAATGCCGGCCATGCGCTCCAACGTGTCGTCGTGCAGCACAAACAGTTCGCCATCGGCGCTTCGGCGCACGTCGATCTCAACGATTTCATATCCCTTGGCGATGGCTGCTTCGATGGCAGCGATGCTGTTTTCCGGGGCGCCATGCCACGCTCCGCGATGAGCGGCTATGGCGCATTTGCGATCGGGGGAGGAAATGAAATCCATATAATCTGACATTTAGCTGTCTTTCTTGGTGTTTGAGAGCGATTGGCCCGTCGCCGCATCGAAGATGTGAAGGTGTCGTTGCGGGAAATGGAGGGAAATTTCGGAACTGTGCAGCGCAGTCTCCTCGCCCGGTGCGGTAGCGATATTGACTGTCGTTCCCGAACCGAGGCGGGCCGAGAGCACCTCGTGCGATCCGAGATCTTCGCGATATGCAACACGGGCGGGGATGGGCGAGGTGCTCGTTTCGGCCGGGCCGATGCGAACGTCCTCGGGGCGGATGCCGACTATGACCTCGCCGCGCAGGTGCGAAGCCAGCAGCGCTTCGCCAGACGGCAGGCGGAGCATGGTGCCGTCGCCTTGCGCGGGGAGGATATTCATCGGCGGCGCGCCGATGAACTGGGCCACGAAAATCGAAGCGGGGCTGCGATAGACCTGTTTGGGGGTATCGAACTGCTCGATGCGGCCATTGTTCAGGATCAGGATGCGATCGGCCAGGGTCATGGCCTCGACCTGATCGTGCGTGACAAAGACAGTCGTGGCCCCGATGCGCCGGTGCAGATCGGACAATTCCATGCGCATGTCGTGGCGCAGTTTGGCGTCGAGATTTGAAAGGGGCTCATCGAACAGCAGCACCGAGGGTTCACGGATGATGGCGCGGCCGATGGCGACGCGCTGGCGTTGGCCGCCTGAAAGTTGGCTCGGGCGGCGGTCCAGATACCGATCGAGCGAGAGCATGGCGGCCACCGCGGCGACGCGCTCCTGACGCTCACCTCGCGGAACGTTGGCAACCTTGAGGCTGTAGGCAATGTTGTCCCGCACGCTCATATGGGGATAGAGCGCATAGTTCTGGAAAACCATGGCGCAGCCGCGGTGCTTGGGCTCGAGGTCCTGCACCTGCCTGTCTCCAAAGGAGATGGTCCCGCCCGAGACCTTTTCGAGGCCGGCCAGCATCTGCAGAATTGTTGATTTTCCGCAGCCGGAGGGCCCGAGCACGACCGTGAATTCTCCGGCGCGGAAGGTTGCCGAAAGGGGCGGATGACCTCGTTTGCATCATAGGATTTGGTCACCGCATCGAGTGTGATCGGGAGCGCGGCGGACTGCAGCGATCTTTCAAGTTCGGTCATCTTGTTATTTCTCCGACAGCGCGAAGCCTTGGACGATGTGGCGCTGCAAGAGCGCAACCATGAGGAGGGGAATGATGCAGACGGCGACGGCGCCGGCCATGATAAGAGGGTAGTCGGGTACATCACCGGAGGCATCGGGTGACAGCCGGGCGAGACCGACCACCGCGGTCTGCATGTCCGGCGTGGAAGACGAGAGCAGCGGCCAGAGATAGCTGGTCCAGCCGCTCAGGAACATCATGATGAAGAGCGCCAGTATGGGTGTTTTGCTCAGCGGCAAAAGGATGTCCCACATGAACCGCAGTGGACCCGCGCCATCCATCTTGGCGGCCTTGACCAGATCCTTTGGCATCGAGCGGAAATATTGCCGGAACAAGAAGGTGCCGGTACCCGTGGCCAGCAGAGGCAGGACCAATCCTACGTGGGTGTTGAGGATAGAAAGCTCCAAATAGGCCGGGTGACCCAGCGCGAGCTCAAAGATCTGCGTCAATCCCGTCAGATCGAGCAGGGCATTGAGCGGCGAGAAGACGTTTGAAGCGACCTGATAGGTGGTGATCACCCGGGTTTCGAGCGGGAGGAAGTTCGTCGCAAGGATCAGCGCAAAAAGCGCCGTGCCAAGGCGGGATTTGAAATAGACGATGGCGAAGGCCGCCAGGAAGGATAAGGCGCTGACGCCAACCGCATGCGTTAGTGCCACAAACAGGCTGTTGGCGAGCTGAATGGGTATGCGCGTTTCGGTGAAGACGCGGACGATGTTGTCGATCAACTGGTCGCCCGGGACGAGCGCCACCCCGTGGAGCAGCACGTAGTCGTAAGACTGGCTGGCGGTCATCAGGGTGATGTAAAGCGGGCCGAGGATGTAAAGTATGCCGAGGATCAGGACCGTTGTCGCGGCAATATTGATCGTGCGTGAGTTCTCGATCATTGCGGTTATCTTTCGTATTTGACGCCGCGCTCGAAGAGCACGAACTGGGCGAGAACGAAAATCAGAACGAGGACCATCAGTATTGCGGTCTGGGTGGCCGCCCCGGACAGGTCGTATCCCTGAAAACCGTCGACATAGATCTTGTAGACCAGCAGAGATGTGGCGCCGCCGGGCCCACCCTGGGTCATGCTGTCAATAAGGCCGAAGGCGGAAGTTATGCTCTCGGTGTATTCGAGCACCATGGCCAGAAACAGCTGCGGGCTGATCAGGGGAACCTGAATGTCCAATATGCGCCGCCATGGTCCGGCCCCGTCCATGGCCGCGGCCTGGTATTGCGCCTTGGGGATCGATTGCAGTCCGGCAAGCAGGATCATGAAATTAAATGGGATTCCGCCCCAGACATGGGCTCCGATCAGCATGGCGAAAGCGTCCGTACCATCGATACGCGGGTTCCAAAGTCCGGGAACCAAAGCATTGAGGGGGGCGAGCAATCCCACGAACGGGTTGAAGATGAAAAGGAAGATGACACCGATCGAGGCACCGGCAACCGCCTTGGGCCAAATCAGAACGTTGCGGGCCGGATGAGCGATGCGCACATGGCGATCAGCCGCAATGGCAAGGATCAGCGAAACCGAAACGGCAATTGTAGGGCCGATCACCATGAACAGCACGGTGCGCCATATCGAGGCCCAAAATTGGGAGTCGGACAGGACACGCGCGAAATTGCTCCATCCCACGAACATGGAGCCGCCGCCGAACGGACGTTCCAGAAAGAACGACCAGTAGAAGGCCTGAAAGACGGGAATGTAGAAAAACAGCGTGACCACTATCAGCATTGGGGCCAATAGCAGCAGCGGCAACCAGCGATGGTGAAACAGGCTCGACATTGAGAGTGTCCCGTCCGGCAGGGTGTGCGGGAAGGCCCCACACACCCTTATGGTTGAGGAAGATCGGTGAACCTTTAGGGCAAGGAGACGCCCTGGTAGGTTTGTTCGAAGCGGCGGAGCAGATCGTCACCGCGGGCCTTGGCGTTGTCGAGCGCGACCTGCATGGGCTGCTCGCCGTTAAAGGCCCTCTGGGTTTCTTCGATGAAGATGTCCCGGAACTGGACGTAGAAGCCGAGTCGGATGCCACGGCTGGCATCGTTGCCGGCCATGTCGAGCGATTCGACGCCCACGCGGGCGGTCGCGAACTCAGGCTCGTCGATGCGGCCATCGGCATCGAGCACATCGAGGGCGGCGTTGGTCACCGGCACATAGCCAGTCATGCGGGTGAACGCGATTTGCTGCTCGTCCTCACGCAGGAAGTCAAGGAACGTTTTGGCGGCTTCGATCTCTTCGTCCGAATGGCCCTTCATGACCCAGATAGAGGCGCCCCCGATAAGGGTGTTATAGCGCTGATGCCCGTCGTAAATTGGCGCGTAAGCGATTTGAACCGCATCGCCCAATGCCGCATAGGCGGCGCCATATGAGCCGGTCGAGCCCTCCATCATCGCGCATTCTCCGGCGTTGAACGCTGAAGTGTAGTCGCCTGCCCGCGTATCCTGTCCCAGCCGCAACAGGCCATCTTCGCGCCACGAAACGAGGTTTTCCATGTGCTGGGCGACCAAGCCCTCATTGAACACATATTCGGCATCGAGCCCTTCATATCCGTTGTTGCGCGAGGCAACGGGAACGCCATGTCGGGCCGAGAATTGTTCAAGGACGCGCCAGGGATGGCCGTCAGTAACCAGCGGACAATCCGAGCCGTTGTCCTTCAGCTTCCGGGCCACTTCGATTACGCTCTCGTATGTATCGGGTATCTCGGTTACCCCCACTTCCGCCAAAAGATCCATGTTGGCGTACATGATGAGGGTCGATCCGTTGTAGGGCTGGGAAAAGAGCGATCTGGTGGAGGTTTCATAGAAGGACCTGGCCCCGCCGATATAGGCGTCCCAGTCGACCTCGGGCATGATTTCTTCGATCGGAACAACGGCATCGGAAAGCATCAGGTCGAGGGTTCCTGCGTCGAAGAACTGGATCAGCACCGGGCTGTTGCCGGCCCGGTAAGCGGCGATGGCCTTCTGCATGCCGATTTCGTAGCTGCCCTGACCGACACAGGATACATTCACGTCTTCCTGGGAGGCGTTGAAGGCCTCGCAAGCCTGGAGAATAGCTTGCTCGGGCGTGCCGGTATTGCCGTACCAGAATTCGATATCGGTGGCTTGGGCGGTGCCCGCGCCAAGCGTCAGCGCCACGGACAGCGCCGTCAGTGTCGTCATTTTCATGGTATTCTCGCGATGGGGTTCAAAGAGCGCCGAGGCGCCTGGTGCGAGCGGGTTATTACACCTTGTGTGTAACAATGAGGTGACATTGCGCGAGCGGTCCTGCGACCAACGGCGCTGTTTTGTTTGATGTTCGAACCGTCTTGCCCCATTGTCGGTCTTCACGCAAACTGTGATTTGAAAGCATTTTTTGGGGAATGAATTGACGTATTCGCCTCGCGCCCTGATCTCGCCGGCCTTCCTGCGGCAACCGCCCAGCGAGGTGGTTTCCCCAAACGAACGCAATATCCTCAAGCTGATCTGGCGACAGATGGGCATTTCCCGATCGGAGCTGACGGGCAAATGCGACCTAACCCAGCAGTCGGTTTACCGCATCATCGACGGGCTGGTGGAGCGCGCGGTGCTCGAGATGGGCCCTCCCAAGGCCGGTGCCGGGCGAGGTCAACCGAGCCCCACCCTGCGTTTCAACAGCTGCTATGCCTATAGCGTTGGAATATCGGTCAACACCGATACCATGGGCATCTGTCTCATGAGCTTTTCAGGGCAGATCCTGGCGACCGACAATCTGGCGCTCCATGGAGTCGGGATGGATGCGGCGCTTGACCAGGCCGAGACAATCATAGCCCAACACATCGAACAGCTTGAACTCGATCCTAGCCGGTTGTTCGGCATCGGCTTCGCCATTGCCGGCTTCCGGGTTTCGGGCACACAGTACAATGCGCCTCTGCCGCTGCATGAGTGGTCGCTGGTCGAATTGGGACCATTGCTGTCGCGGCGCTTTAGCAGGCCGGTCTGGGTCCACAATGGCGCCAACACTGGCGCAGTGGCCGAAGCCATGTTTGGAGTAGGCCGCTATATCCGGGACTTCGCATATCTTTCCTTCAACTACGGATTCGGCGGCGGGCTGATCTGCGACGGGGAATTGCTTGTCGGCGGCAACGGCAATGCGGGGGAGTTTTCCGGCATGTTTCACAGGGATGAGAGTCCCGACCGGCCGGCTCTGCAATATCTGATCGAGATCTTGCAGAAAAACGGAGTGGACATTCCCTCGATCAGCTATATGCGCAGGCATTTCGATCCGTTCTGGCCTGGAGTGGATGCATGGATCGAACGTGTCGCGCCTATGCAGGCGCGGCTGGTGAACGCCATTGCGGCGGTGTTCGATCCTACTGCAATCGTTTTTGGCGGCCAGGTTCCGAGGGACCTCGCAGTCATGCTGATCGAAAAGTCCACGAGCTACGATCAGCCCCGCTATGGCGTTTATAAGCCGCGGCCCAAACTTATCGTTTCCGATATTGCCGACGATGCCTCTGCCCTCGGTGCTGCCGTAGCGCCGTTTAAAGCGGAGTTTTACTAGAAACACTCTGGGCGGCCCTCTTGTGAGCTGACCGATTCCATCCCTTTTTGAGTGCTGTAATGGTGTGGAGATAGGGGAACGCTGCTTTCAATCAGTGTAGCACGCAAGTGCTGGGTTTTAGACCGGCAACTCGTTCGATGCGGCTTGGCGCGCATTCCAAGCGCTCCACTCGCTGTCCTCGGCGATCATACCAGCGGCAAGACCTCCTCGCCTGACCTCGATCTGCAACCTCGACAAAACGTCCCATCCGACACCCCCGAAGCAGGGGTCAGATCATAGCATGATCAGGGGTTTTCACACAGCCTCTGGTCGGATGCAGCCATTGCACCACGTTGCATTGTTGCTGCCGAAGTAGCCTGCGATCGCGCCAAGCGTGGTGCCGATGATGACTGCAATGACGACTACGGCAAGGCCGGAAAACAACGACACTTGTGAGCCCACAAGGACAAGCGAGAAAATGTCCCGGCCCAACTCATTGGTCCCGACCAGGCACTCGGCGAGGGTGGTTGAAAGCGTGCTACAGTGTTGGTCACACCGACTACATGCTCGGGATGCGGGACGATGTAGGGTGCCAGGACTGCAATAACGATCAGGAACAGAACAATTGCTAGCCCGATAATTGACAGCCAGCTTTGCCGGAACCTGTAGAAGGCGCGCGACCAGTTCTCCAGACGCGCTGAGGGGTGCGGCGGACGGGCAGTATGGGATTGTTCGTTGTCATGAGTAGCGCATCTTGGGATTGAAGACCCCGTAAAGCAGGTCGACGATGAGCATGGTGACCAGATAGATGATCGCAATGGTCAATGTGACGCCGATGACCGGCATGAAGTCCTGTGTCAGGATCGCCTGCGTGGCGTAAAGTCCCAGCCCTGGCCAGTTGAACACTGTCTCCACCAACACTGTGCCGCCTAGCAGCCAGGAGACGTAAAGCCCAATCACCGTCAGGGTCGATGTCATGGCGTTCTTGAGAACATATTTAAAAAGGATCAGGCGGCTCGAAAGACCCAGCGCCCGCTCGGTCAGCACATAGTCCTGCTGAAGCACCTCGATGGTCCGGTCACGGCTTCAGGCGGCATTTCAATAAAGGGATAGGGTGCCGTCTGGTCGATGAGTGGGTCACAGCCATCGGCCTTCCATCATCAGACGACGGAACGCATTCCCTTCGAAGAACGAAAGCGGCCATGATCTTCAAGGCCACCGGTAACCTGCGTGCCATCCAGATCCTGCTCGGACACACCAAGATCGAGAACACTGTTCGGTATCTCGGTGTGGACATCGAGGATGCTCTGCTTCTGGCTGAACGGACCGAAATCTGAACGTGGAGCGGTCATTCGATCACAATGGATGACCGCTTCGCGAGGACGACCTTCCGACGACGAGCCTATTCGAAAGCGGGCGGCTGATCGTAGTGGCTGACCCAGTGAACCCAGACGGTAATGCCGGCCTGCTTGAGCTCTTCCATTAAATGTCGCGTGGGGTGACCCGGCGTCGTCACCTCGGCATAGATGTCGTCATCCAGGATGCGTACGCTTTGAAGCGAAGGCAGGTCGCGCAAGGCAGCGATATTGGAAACGTTGGTGCCGATATAGAGGTCGGCCAGTTGCCGCAACGAAGTCAGCAGGCCGATATCGACCGGAGATTGCATGGAGGCCACACCGAGTTCGCGCAGATTGGTGCAGTGTTCGATGCCATCGAGACTGACGATATTGAAAGTATCGTCCTCGCCATGCCAGAAGTGCCAGATATGATGGTAGATCATGCCACCACCATCGAGGTTAAGGCTTTCGAGGGCTGCCAGTTTTTCCAAATCAAGCGGGTAGTGCGCCAGATAATCGAGCACTTCGGGGACCGGCCTGTGCCCGGCAGGACGGACAGCAGCGCCACCCGCATGGCTTCGTATTTCGCGCGCTCAACACGCGCAGTCTTTGCCGGCTTGTTGGCGTTCTCGATTTCGATCTTGCCATCAGTTGCGGACATCGAGCACCCCTTCGACATAGTCGATCTTCGGTCGGCGAAACCCCATCGCGGCCCATGTACCGATCAGCCGGACGAAGAACCCAGCCGAATGCGCCTTGAGATTGGGCACGTCACGCGGCAGAGCCGATGGATCGTCAAGATCGCCTGCCATCGTTCGCAGTTGAAGCGGCGGAAGGCTGCCTTCGGGCCAGAGAGGGCCGTAGAGGTCGACCCAGTGGCCGTCGGTGAAGTCGAGGAATATCGGCGTATTGCAGCAGACCGCGACCACCCGACGGGTCTTGGTCTTCTCCGTCAGGCGGAATTCCCGCAGGTTGGCGGCCCCCCTGACGCACCGGACGCGGTCCTTGCGGTACATTTCCATCCGAGTGCCGCCCGTACCCTCCCGCAAACGCGGCGCGCCCGGCAGTGCCTCCATCACACCCGCAGCGGTCCGGCACGATGTGCACAGGCACTCGGTGCTCATGATGGGCGGGCTGTCCACCTCCATCTCGACCTCGCCGCAACGGCATTGCAGTTGTGTTGCCTTGCTCATGCTTCAACCACCTCGGATATGTTGAATAGACATCGGATGTACCGATCCAGATGATCGAGACTTTCGCGGGCAAGATCGGGGTCGTTACCGGCCTTGGCCAATACGAAGCCTCCCTGGATGACGGCCTGCGTATGGCGGGCAAGGCTTTCCGGCGTCCAGTCGCCCCGAATGCCACGGGCCCGCATGGCCGCCTCGAGGTCCGCCTCCAGCGTTGCGGCATGCCCGAATATGCTTTCGCCACAGGCCTCGCGAATATCGGACGAGGTGGCGTAGACCTCCTGCGCCATGGTTCCGACCAGGCAGGTGAATTCGGCGAGTTCGCCAACGATGATTGCCTTGCGGAAGGCCACATATGCCAGCACACGGTCCAGTGGATCGTCGGGCAGGTGGTAGGGCGCCGCCTCGAAAAACGCCGAGGTCGTGTCCGTCCAGAATTCGGCCGCTGCGACACCGAGGGCTTCCTTCGAGCTGAAATGATGAAAGAAGGCGCCTTTTGTCACCTCGGCCTGCTTGCACAGATCGTCAACGGTGGTGGCGGCAAATCCCTTTGCACGGATGATGTCCCGTGCTGCCTCAAAAAGGCGGGTGCGGGCATCGCCGCGTTCCGGGGAGAGTTTGGACGGTCTTGGCATAAGAATTACATACCATACGGTTGGTATGTAATTCAATCCCGTTCTTTCGATATATAGCGGCCCTTAGCAGCAAAAGTGCAATATGCGCTCCAAGCCGTCGATAGCGGATCGGCAACTTCGCGGTGGGAAGTGGACAGTCGGCTTTTCGGCGACTGAGCCGTTCAGGCAGCCTTGGCTTGCTTTAGCCATGCTGTTCATTGCGCTCGCTCGGCAGGCATGCTCGCATGCATTGCCGGGCGGCCAGGTTTCAGCGCGAGTGCACCTGCAGCAAGCACGATGGCCAACATCGCTGCGTTGTGCAGGTATTTGGGCAGTGGCTCTACCTCACCCAGCAGCGGGAAATAGGTGAAGGCCAAAACACCTCGACTGAGCAGATAACCGAGTGCAACAGCCGCATAGTGCGCCGGTGTCCAGGTAAAGCGAATTCTCGTCCAGATAACCATTGCCACGATTAGAATCGTCGAACCCAGCCCAACCGCCACGCCTAACCAGCCCTCTCCTGCAAACATGCTGGCGACGGCCACAATGAACGTCACCAGCAGCAACACCAGTGGGTCCACCTGTTCGGCCGATGCCAAATGTTTGCTCTCCACGCGGCTCCCGAGAACAGCAGCTCCGACCACGCACGCTCCAACAAGAATGCATGAAATCACCAATTGGCCTTGAGAGGCGCTTTGCGACCCCGGATCCGCCATGATCAGGGCGGACGAACCCACATAGAAAATGGCGGCAACGATCATTCCAAAGGGGCGCAGCCACGGAGCTTCCGCACGGTTGGGCCGCCAAGCTTCTGCTATTGCAATCGGCCCGGCGAAGCTGAAGATAATATGGCCGAGGATGAAATTGTAGGCGTTGTAGGCGCTGATGCCGAATGGCACGACGAAGGTTGCCGACCTGCTTTCTTCCCAGCCTGCATATCCGCCATACTGGTCTGCAAACATAGACTGATCGATGATGCATGCCTGGAGAATTCCGAGAGCGGCGCTGAGAAGCAAAAGGGAAGGCCAACCCCACCCCAGGCGTCGGGCCAACTCGCGAATAAGCAAGGCGGGCGCCCCATAAAGCGCCATGAAGAAGATCAAGCTGAAAAGAACGGCACCAATATTGCCAGTGCTGTCGGAGTATGCGGCCAGTAGCTCCGCACTAATGGCACAAAGAGCGGCGAGGGCAAAAACCTGCGCGCTGCCAAGGATCCATTTCTTCACGGGTCGCCGTCTCCCTTTATCGGCCCATTGCGCTTATGCGTTGGCAATGAGCCGATTAGCACAAACTCTCAGCAATGACTGGTTTCGGTGCGAAGAGCAACGTGGTCGAACGGCTGCAATGGGGTCGGAAACTGCCTTCCCGGCTCTCAATCGCTAAGAAGCGGTGATTTATCATCTCACCCAGTGGGTGCGGCAATGCAGGGCAGACTTCATTCGCTCGGAACCGAGACGGCAACGCACTGGCGACCGTTCATGGATGGAGCAATCCATTTGGGACTGCGCGCAGCACACGAAATTCTGAATGCCGAAGGGTAGTTCCGGTTACGCCATGCGGCTCGCAACTATCCTTTAACGAGTTCGGGAAACCTCTTGCGGACCACTGGTGCAATCGCTTCGCTTCCATGGTGGCGCACGAGATGCGTCGTTAGCCCTTTGAGGACATTGCGCTGGTGCAAAGGGCGCTGGAATTGCCTGGCCGATATCCGGAACAGGTAGTCGGAAAACCGCTGGGCCTTGGCCACAGGCATGGCGGCAAGCACCTGCTCGAGGGGCTCAGCAAGGCGCTTGGCTTTTGGCGAGATGAAGAACAAGCCCAAGCTGGTCTGCGCACGCGGCTCGAGATCGTAAAGCTGTACCGCCAGGTGCTCAAGGGGGCCGCGTCTGTCGTCCGCCATCATGGCGACAGCCTTGAGGATCACCAGATAGATGTGGAACTGCGAGTTCTTCTCGGCCAATTCGATCGCCTTGTCATAGAGGCCTGCAGCCGCATCGATCTCGCCTCGGCTGGCGGCGATCTGGGCCTTCATGGAAAAGCTGGCGGCAAAGGCTGTGCTTTGGCCGAACGCTTCATCGGTCAGCCGCGCAGCGAGATCGAGAAATCCCCTGTCGATAAAGCGCACCAGCTTGGCAATGGCGAGCAGCAGATCAGGATTGCCATGGGCATCGGGCAAGGCGCGCAACGCCAGCGCTTCGATCTCGTTCTCGAGCGCGGTCCAGTCGGCGCCTGAGAGTGGCGGGGTTTCCCCAAGGCTTTGCAGCAGCCGCGTATAATGGTTGAGCGCCAGCATGACGGCGTGGCGCGGATTGGTCTTGTCGGCCTGGTAGGCCGCTTGCAGGCGCTTTGCGTTTTCCTTCCAGCTTCTGGTGTCGTCGGTGAGCATCATGGCCGCGTCATGAATGCGCAGATGCGCCGGCCGGTCGGTGGGGTTGGCCTGGTTCCCGGCGATATCGGCTTCATGGCGCCAGAGCGTTTCTGTGATGACGCTTGCCAGCGCTCTGGCCTGATCCGCGCTTTTGTCCGTTCTGGGCGACCAGGCCCGGCGAAACCGTTCAATCACCTGCAATGTCCGGCCCTCGCGCAGGACAAGCGCCAGATGCAAAATGTCGGCGTCCGCATGGGCGCTGACCTCGAGGGTGAAATCGAGCCGGTCACCCATCGCGGCCTGGTGGTGAGGGCAGATAAGGATTTTACGGTTCCCATCCAAAACCTTGCCGATCTCGTCCTTGAGCTGATCGGAAAAACCACTGGCGAGTGCCTGCAGGTCTGCATGCCCGAAGATGGGCCCGATGAGCAGAAAACCGCTTAGCGGTTCGCTGTTGACCGGATTGGGCGCCCAATAATAGCCCTCGCCGTATTGGGTGACGATAAAGCGTGCGGCGCGGGCGCTGTCGCCCAACCGGCTGCGCAAGCGATTGATGAGATAATCGACATTGCGCTCGGTCAGGCTGGCTTCGCTTCCACCCAGCGCTTCGAGCAATTGCCCGCGGCTCACGAGGGCTTGCGGTTCCCGGACCAACCGCAACAGCAGCGCGCGCTCCTGGCGGGTAAAGCGGATGGTGCGACCATCGTCATGCTCGGCGCTGAGCATGTCGGGGTCAAAGACCAGATCGTTATAGCGCACCATGATTTCCACTGCCCCCAGGAAAGCCGAAACAGATCAATGGGTAACCCGGTGCGCTCCCGGATGTCCAATCCGGCCCGCCTGTAGAACGTCATTCCTGAGGCAGGGAAATTTTAGAAAGTCAATTCCGCCGAAATGGCCGAATCCGGCTCAACCAAATACTGGTGCGAGAGTGTTTTGCTACAGTCCCCTCAAATTTGAATCGCAATGCGGGTTGCAACTCGGAAACGACAGCCCGTGCTGTGTGTCTGAGGCGACATGAGGGGGCCGCGCAATAATGGGCTGGACTGGTTTTGGAGAGCGACCGGCAGGAGCGAAAAGGGACGGGCGAGCGTTTCTGGCAATCGTTGGGACATGGCTGCTGATCGCATTTGCCACCGTTGTGGCCAATGTTGGCCTGACAGGTGTTGGCCGCGAGGCGCATGCTCAGTCTTTGTCGGGCCCGGGGGACGACGGCGAACCTGGCAGTGAGGGAACGGCAGGAGAAAATCCGGATCGTGCCGAACCAGGTTCGGCAGATGACGATGAGGATGGTGCGGACGGCATCGATGGACCTGACATCGGGGGAGATGGCACGGACGGACAGGAGGCTGGAGCAGGTGTTTCACCCGATACTCCGGACTGGGGCAGCACGGTCGTTCCTCCTACTGCAACCGTCGGCGGTACGGGCGGCCAAGGCGGCAACGGTGGCCGAGGCAGCTCGGGGCAGGATGGTGGTTATGGCGGCAACGGTGGCAACGGTTCCGGCGGTAACATGGGACGTGACGGTGGGGCTGGAGATGACGGAACGAACGGAGGAATTGGGGGTGACGGTAGGGATGGAGGCCATGGCGGGAATGGTGGCACCGGAGGCGCAGGCGGGTCGGCGGCAGGCGTGGCCAAAATAACAGACAACGGAGACTACACCATCCCCTTAGATTCGCATGGTCATCGACAGCTCCTGATAGGGGGGCGATGGTGCGGCAGGCGGGGCTGGTGGAATCGGCGGTTCGGGTGGCTACGGTGGAAACGGCGGAAATGGCGGCCGCGCTGGAAACGGCGGCGACGGCGGCGACGGCGGATATTTCTGTACCACCTTCTCATGCACAGGCAGAGCTGGCGGAAATGGCGGCAATGTAGGTGACCCCGGCTACGGTGGAAACGGCGGAAATGGCGGAAATGGCGGTGATGGAGGCGTCGGTGGCGTCGGCGGCGCCGGAGGGTCGAGCGTCATCATCAGCGCCTCTGAAGTTACGCTAACCAATACAGCGGGAATATGGGGTGGCGCCGGCGGCTCTGGAGGTGTGGGAGGAGCAGGCGGCAACGGCGGGCATGGGGGCAATGGGGGCAATGGGGGCTACGCCGGTGACGGCGGCGACGGCGGCAACGGCAATTTCGTCGAAGGATCGTCAGGCTCAGCCGGCTATGGAGGCTATACCCGAAATCCTGGTGGCAGCGGCGGAAACGGCGGAAATGGAGGCGAGGGCGGTGATTCGGGCCCCGGCGGCGAGGGCGGCGAGGGCGGCTACGGTATCATCACGACCGATACAAACCTTGTTCTTGAGAATTTCTTCTATGTTGCAGGCGGCGACGGCGGCAACGGCGGCGACGGCGGCGCTGGGGGCGGCGCAGGGATCGCAGGATCGGGTGGTTCGGTTGGCAATGGAGGAACGCCCGGTATGGCGGGATGGGACAAGAACACAGGGTCAGATGGTCCAGCTTCAGGGCCCACAAATCCCGGCTTAGGCGAAGGTGGTAATAACGGAACCGCCGGTGCCCCGGGCAACGCTATCGGGGATGGGGGAGACGGAGGCGACGGTGGTACGGCTATTTGGACCCAAGACGTCCATATCATCAATACCAAAGGCGATAGCCGAGGATCAGGTTTGATTGCCGGCGGGGAGGGCGGCAACGGTGGGCGCGGAGCAGCTCTTGCGAGCGCGGATGGCAATGGCGGCGATGGCGGCGACGGCATTTACGTCTCGGGCACACTCGACTTGACCAACACCGGCCAAATCCTCGCGGGTGACGGTGGCAATGGCGGCCCAGCCGGGAGCCTG
The DNA here is from genome assembly GCF_031202855.1 of Pelagibacterium sp. H642. Classification (GTDB taxonomy): domain Bacteria; phylum Pseudomonadota; class Alphaproteobacteria; order Rhizobiales; family Devosiaceae; genus Pelagibacterium. Next base: position 3,387,591 of record NZ_CP101829.1, read on the forward strand.
AGCGGAGATGGAGGGCACGGGGGGCACGGCGTCTTTGTGGGCGGAAGTGAGGGCGTATCCATTGTCAACGGCGGGGAGATTACCGGCGGAGACGGCGGAGACGGCGAAGAAGAGGGCGGCGGTGGCGCTGGCGTCTACGTGGATGGGAGTGAGGACCTATCGCTTGCCAATCATGGGACGATCATGGGCGGCGATGGCGGAGACGGTGGCGCAGGTGTGGTGTCTTTTGGAAACGCAGACATAATCAATGCCGGCACGATCATCGGTGGCCGCTCTGCTGACGGCGAGCGTACTGCCTCGGTTGTTCTTCTGAGTGGCACCAACAGCCGCCTGGAACTGCAAGCCGGCTTCAGTTTCTCTGGAAATGTCCTGATGTTGAATCTATGGGGAGGCGAGGCAACCGGTACGCTTGCTCTTGGCGGGGATACAAGTCCCGAGGATGCTTTTGACGTCTCGAAAATAGTGGCTGAGGCAACGCTCGGGTCAAGTGACGAGTATGTTGGCTTCGCTGCTTTCGAAAAGACAGGCGCCAGCACGTGGACCCTGTCGGGCGCTACAGACGCGATCACACCTTGGACGTTGAAGGACGGCACATTGTCAGTGTCCTCTGATGCCAGTCTCGGCCATGAGGATGGCATGCTGACCTTCAATGGCGGCAGGCTGGCCACGACAGAAAGCTTCGTCAGCGATCGTGCCGTCACTCTGGATGCAGCGGGCAACCTCGACGTGGCGTCTGGAACGGAACTCGGTCTGTCCGGCGTGATTGCGGGCGATGGCGATCTGATCAAACAGGGCGAGGGAGTCCTGGAGCTCTCGGGGGACAACAACGATTACGGCAACACGCTTGTCGCGGCCGGAACTCTGACCGGAAACGCCGCCGCGATCTCGGGCAATATCGGCAATGCAGGAACTGTCGTGTTCGATCAGGCAAGCAATGCCAGCTTCGCCGGTGACATTGCCGGCCTCGACGGGACGGGCGGCACAATGATCAAGCAGGGTGCGGGCACGCTCACGCTCGACGGCGCCTCCGCGCTCGATTGGACGGTTGACCACGGCGGGCTGACGACCGGGGCCGGTCGGTTTGCCGGCGACGTGGCGATCGGGGCCGATGGTGCCCTCACCTTCGAGCAGGAGACCGACACGGCCTATGGCGGAACGTTATCGGGCAACGGGCTGTTTTCGCTCGATGGCGGCGCCACGGTGCTGCTGACCGGGGATAGTTCCGGCTTTTCCGGAATAACCAACATCGCGGGCGGCACGCTATTGGTGGGTGACGCGGCTGGCAATGGCACGCTCGGCGGCGATATTGATGTCCGCGATGGGGCGACGCTTGGCGGTTCTGGTACTGCCGGCTCTGGCGCCGGATCACTGGTGACTGTGGCTTCGGGCGGCACGCTGGCGCCGGGCAGTTCCATCGGCACGCTGACGGTGGATGGTGATCTCGTGTTCGACGCCGGCTCGCGCCTTGCCGTCGAGGTCAACCCCGAAGGTTCAGACAGCGATCTCGTCGAGGTCACGGGCAACGTCATGCTCGATGGCGGATCGGTGGCCCATATCGGTGCGACTGGCGACTACGATATCCGTTCCGCCTATACGATCCTATCGTCGGGAACGTTGGACGGAGAATTCAACAGTGTCACCTCGGACTTCGCCTTTCTTGATCCCAGCCTGCTCTATGACCGTGACGCGGGCACCGTCGCTCTGGAGCTGGAACGCAACGACATCGATTTTGCCTCCGTTGCGCTGACTCGCAATCAAAAAGCCACGGCCGCAGGGATCGAGAGTATCGGGTTGGATGCCGGTCACGCCGTCTATGACGCCATCGCCCGGCTTACCGACGACGAGGACGTGATACGCGCCAGCTTCGATGCGCTCTCGGGCGAGATCCACGCCAGTGCTCAAACCGCGCTGATCGAGGACAGCCGCTTTGTCCGCAACGCAGCCAATGACCGCATCCGTGCGGCGTTCGGCGATGCAGGCGCCGACTATGCTCCCGTGCTGGCCTATGGGCCGGGCGAGACACCTGTTTTGGTCTCTGCCGATCATGACGGGCCGGTCTTCTGGTCCTCCGGCTTCGGCTCCTGGGGCTCGACCGACAGCGACGGCAATGCGGCCTCGCTTGACCGCTCCACCGGCGGACTGCTGATCGGGGCCGACACCACGGTTGGCGACTGGCGGGTCGGCATACTGGGGGGCAACAGCCAGTCGCGCTTCGACGCCGAGGATCGCGCCTCATCGGGATCGAGCGATAATTATCATCTTGGGCTTTATGGTGGCACCCAATGGGGCGAAATCGCATTCCGTACTGGCGCTGCCTATACCTGGCACGATATCGACACCAACCGCTCAGTCTCCATTCCCGGACTCACCGATAGTCTCTCGGCCGATTACGGCGCCGGCACCTTCCAGTTCTTCGGCGAGCTTGGCTACGGCATCGATCTGGATCAGGCCACCAGGCTGGAGCCCTATATCAACCTGGCCCATGTGCATCATTCCCGCGATGGCTTTACCGAGCAGGGTGGCGCCGCAGCACTTTCCGGCGATAGCAGCACAACCGATGTGACCTTTACAACCCTTGGCGTGCGGGCAGAGCATAGCCTTGAACTCGGCGAGGCAGACGCCACTCTGCGCGGTATGGTCGGCTGGCGACGCGCCTTTGGCGATATTACGCCGCAAAGTACCTTGACCTTATCAGGCAGCGACGCCTTCAACATTGCCGGGTCGCCCATCGCCAGGGACAGCGCAGTCATCGAAGCTGGACTCGATCTGAACCTGACGCCGGAAGCTAGCTTCGGCATCTCCTATCAAGGCCAACTCGCCTCTGATGCCTACGATCATGGGTTTAGGGCAAACCTGAACGTCCGATTCTAGGCAGGTTACGCGCATGAGGGCATGGATTAAGGCCTCAAGGTCATGCTGGACACCCAAGTCTGTGACATCGAGCGACGGATTGAAAGTGTCATCGCACAGGAAGAGAACTCCGCCACCAAAGCAAAGCTCCTGCAATCCATTCCCGGCATCGGTCCGGTTTCCGCGGCAATGCTGATCGCAGAAAAAATGCCGGAACTCGGTATGACGGCAGGCGAGGCCGCAGCTATGACAGGCCTCGCCCCGGTGTCTCACGATAGCGGAACGATGCGGGGTACGCGCGCAATCGCAGGAGGACGGAAGGCGCTGCGCCATGTGCTATTCCAGGCCGCACTCGCAGCTGCCTGTCACAACCCAGTTCTAAAACCGATCGCAAGACGGCTCAAAGAGCGGGGAAAGCCCCACAAACTCATTATCGTGGCCATCACCCGCAAGCTGATAACCATCGCAAACGCCATCCTTAAAACGGGCAGACCATCGCAGCCGCAGATCGGCTCATAGACACAGTTGCTAGAGACGCTTGCTGGAGAGAACCTCGAACGTGTGGTTTAGCGTTGAGAGTGAACGGTCGTAGTCGGCCAACGCCAGGGAAGCGATGAGCGTATCGACAATCGCAAGCTGGGCAATGCGGCTCGTCATGGCCTCGGTGCGGAAGTGGGTCTCGCGGGCCAGCGTGTTGAGCACGATATCGCTATGAGCCAGCAGCGGTGATTTGCCGAAATTGGTGATCGCGATGGTCGTTGCGCCTGCCTCCTTGGCGAGCTGGGTCGCTGTGAGGGTCTCGACCGTGCTGCCCGAGTGGGAGATGGTTAAAACTGCTACGTTGGGTCCAGCCAGTGATGCCGTGATGGCCTGGACATGACTGTCCACCGTCGCGCGCGAATTGATGCCAATGCGCAAGAGCCGGTAATTGGCGTCCTCGGCAATCGGCGCGGCAGAGCCGATACCGAACACCTCGACGCGTTGGGCGCCCCTTATCGCTTCGACAGCTCGATAGAGCGCTTCAGGATTCAAGGCCTTATGAGTGTCCTGGAGTGCCTGCAGATTGGAATGAAAAATCTTATCGATGACGGTTTCGGTATTATCGCCGCGCGCGAGATCTTCGTGGATGAATTGGATGGGCTGCACGAGATCGCGCGCCAATGAGAGTTTAACTTCTTGGAAACCGCGCGCTCCGAGCTGTCGACACAGGCCAATGACGCTGCCTTCGCTGGCACTGGCGCCCTCGGCAACCTCGGTGATCGACATGTGAACCACATCCTGCGCGTTTTCGGTAATGAAAACAGCGATACGCCGCGCGGTGGGAGGGAGGCCGGGCACCAAGGCTGCCAATCGGTCGAGAACGCCACTGAGCGAAGGGTTGGTCTTGGGCGATTGGCTCACGAGTCCATCCTAAACCGCTTGGGACAAGCGCTTGAAACTGGAGCGCACATCGCCATTCTCCACAAGGAAAAAGCGCATGCCGAGGCGTCGCGCACCCACCCCGTCGGTTTGCGCGTTGTCGCCGATCATGACCGCGCTAGACGGCGAAATTCCAAGCTGCCGGCAGGCAGCGAGAAACAACGTGGGTTCGGGCTTACCGACGATCTTGTGATCGCGGACGCCCGCGGCCGCCATGATCGCTTCGGCCAGCGCGCCAGCTTCGGGAACGGGTGTGCCGTCAGATCCGGGGTGACTGGTATCGGGACAGGCAACGATCAGCCTTGCCCCTGCGTGAACGGCGGCCGCAGCCTGCGCCAGGCGCTGATAGGTGAACAGGCGGTCGCGGGTCACAAGCACGGTGTCGACGTTCTCTTCGGCAAGCTCGAGTCCTTGCTGCAGTGCATATGTCTTTATGGCGGCGCTGCCCAGCAAATGCAGACGCGATCCGGGCCAGGTGTCCGCGATCATATCGATCGCCGCCGTTCCGGCCAGGACGATTCTGTCGGGCGCAATAACCAGGCCGAGGCGCGTAAGGCGCCGGGAGAGCTGGAGGGGAGTGTGCTCACTATCGTTGGAAACAAGCATGAACCGGTCGGCGACGGCTTCGAGCAGCCAGCCTGCATCGGGAAACAGGGTGTCGCCGGTGAGCAGGGTGCCATCCATGTCGATGAGATAGCCCGAAGCTTGTGGGATCGATGCTGTCAAAATGATGGCTCCAAGGCAATTCCCGTCCTTGTAATTGAGGAAAGCTCAATATGTCAACATCATATTTTGAGTGAAATTCATTGTACTGTCATGGTGCGGCGGTATCGGTCCGATAACCAACGCCGGAGATGCCTCTATGAAGATTGCCGTTGTCACCGACATTCATCACGGTCCCCAGTCCCATAACAAATTGGAAGGCTGGAATGGGTTGCCGGTGCTTGAGCGTTTCCTCACCTGGGCGGAGGGGATCGAGGCTGATCTCGTGCTCGATCTGGGCGATCATATTTCCGATGTGGACCGGGATGCAGACGTGCGCCACATGAGAGAAGTGGCCAAGGTTTTCGCGTCAACCCGATTGCCGCGCATGCACGTGCTGGGCAACCACGATGTGGTCAACCTGGCCCAAGCCGAAAGTGAAGATATCTTCGAATACTCCATGGCCAGTCGAATCACGACGCTGGCCGATGTCAGAATCATTGCTTGGCAGCCCGACGTGCACATCACCCGTGGTGTAGGGTTCTGTGCCACTGGCGAGCACCTCGACTGGCTTATTGCAACGCTTGAGGCGGACGAACGTCCGGCTCTCGTTGCGACCCATGTGCCTGTTTCGGGGCATGCCCAAACGGGCAACTATTATTTCGAGACGCGACCGGAGTACTCCACCTATCCCGATCATGCCCGTGTGCGTCAGGCCGTCGAGGGCACCGGAAAGGTCGCGGCTTGGTTCTCCGGTCATGTGCATTGGAACACCATCTCCACCATCAACGGTCTCCGTCACGTGACGATCCAGTCGATGAGTGAGCGGTTCACCTCTATGCCCGATCATGCCGAGGCGTATGGCTTAATCGAAATTGCCGAGGGCGCGCTCAGCACCACCGTTTACGGCAATGACCCCTTCCATGTGCAGGTGCCATTCCGCCCGTCGGGTCAAAGCGGCTGGCTGGTGCGCGGGCAGGGGGGCGGTCATGGCTGAATATCTGGCCAAGCGGGCAATCGGTGGCCTGATCACGATATCGGTCGTCATCATTGCCGTTTTTTTTGCCACTCGGCTGTCGGGCAATGCTGTCGAATTCATGGTGCCGCCCGGTTCATCGCCCGAGATCATGCGCAGCGTCGCCGTCGAGCGCGGTCTCGATCAGCCGCTATTGGCGCAGTTCTTCCACTACATCGCAGGATTGATGACCGGGGACTTCGGCGCCAGCCTTTCGGAAAAGCGTCCGGTGGTGCGGATCTATGCCGAGCGGTTGCCCAACACGCTCGCGCTGTTCGGATATGCTATGGTGCTGGCCGTTGCGGCGGGCCTGCCGCTCGGCATCGCGGCCGCGCTCGACCGCAAGGGGGCGGTGGGATCGGCGATCATGACCATCGCTTTTATAGGATATGCGACACCCAATTTCGTGCTCGCCATACTGATGATCCTGCTGTTCTCGTTTCAGCTCCACTGGCTGCCCAGTTCTGGCACCGGAACGCCGTTGCATTTCCTCATGCCGGCCATCGTCCTGGCGCTGCCGATGCTGGCCGAGATCGTTCGGTTCACCCGCAATGCCATGCTCGATGTGCTCGGGCAGGACTATCTGCGCACTGCACGCGCCAAAGGGTTACCCGAGCACATGGTCATCGGCAAGCACGGGTTGAGAAACGCCGCCGTTCCGGTCGTGACGGTCATAGGCTTGCAAGTGGCCGGCATGGTGGCGCGCTGCGTGCTGGTTGAAGCGATTTTTGCAACACGCGGTGTTGGCGAGCTTATCGTCTTTGCCACCATCGGGCGCGATTATCCGGTACTCCAATTCGGCGTCATATTCATCGCCGCCCTCGTCGTCATCGTCTCCCTCATTGTCGATCTTCTGTACGCAGTTATCGATCCGCGCGTGAGGGTTGCCGCATCATGACCGATATCGCCCCTCCCATGCCCGTATCCAGGTCGCGCAAGGGCGGGTTTAGAACCTCGTTCCGACGCCTCCTGCGCAAGACGCCACTCGGAATGCGCGTGTGTTTTGTAGCTTTCTCCGTACTCGTACTGGTCGCGGTGTTCGCTCCATGGCTCGCCCCGTACGATCCGGACGCCCAAACGCTTCTCGCGCGCTTCAAGCCGCCAATCGGCATGGAAGGGGCGGACTCCAAACATCTTCTCGGAACTGATCAGCTAGGCCGCGATGTGCTTTCGCGTGCCCTGTATGGGCTGCGGTTGACGCTGGGGATTGCCCTGATCGGCAGCTTTATCAGCCTTATTATCGGCACCACTCTGGGGATCATAGCCGGCTATTTACGCGGCAAAGTTGGTGCGTTCATCATGGCGCTGGTCGACATCCAGATCGCCGTGCCGTTCACCTTGATCGTCCTGCTGGTCATCGCCTTTGTCGGAAACAGCCTTCCGGTATTGATCTGCGTCCTAGGTATTGGGGGCTGGGAGAGCTATGCCCGGATCGGACGTGCTCAGGTGCTGACGGTTTCCAAACTGCCCTTTGTCGAAGCCCTGGTCGCGGCCGGAATACCGCAATGGCGCATTCTGTTGCGCCACATCCTGCCCAACATCGCCTCTCCCATTGTCGTTATCTGGACCATGGCCTTTTCGGGCCTGATCCTGGCGGAGTCGACGCTGTCTTTCCTCGGGCTGGGCGTGCAGCCGCCGACTGCGACGCTGGGATCGATGGTGGGTAATGGCCGCGAATATCTCGCATCCTATCCCTGGATCGCTGTCCTACCCTCGCTGGTCATCATGGTGGTCTCATTGCTTGTCCTTCTTATTGGTGACTGGTTACGGGACGTCCTCGATGTCCGCCTGAAATAGCTCGTCAGTTCTAAAATACCGATCCGTAGGCTTTGACCGCTTCCTGCGGATGGGTTCGTTGTGTCCAAAAAACCAAAGGAAGTTGGTTATGAAAAATCGCATTCTTCTCGCAATGAGCACGGTCCTGCTCTCGACATCGGCGCTTTCGGCGGCCGAGATTGTGGTTGGCGCCCAAAATATGGCGACTGAAATCGACCCGGGCATGGATCACTCCAATGTCGGTTCGCAATTTTACGTCAATGCGTTCGATCCCCTCATTCAGAAGGACTATACCAAGGCGGAGGCGGAGTTTTCTCCAGGATTGGCCACTGCCTGGGAACAGACATCGCCGACGACGATGGAGGTCCAACTCCGCCAGGGCGTTAAGTTCCACGATGGCAGCGAAATGACCGCCGAAGACGTGGTGTTCAGCTTCGAGCGCATTATCCACGACATGACCGCGGGTTATGAATCCATCCACACCCAGTTCTTCGACAATTTCGAGAAGGTCGAGGCGATTGATACCTATTCGGTGCGGTTCACGACCTACCAGCCCGAGCCGTTGTTCGAAACGCTCCTTAACGCCTCGCAGGGCTATATTGTGCCCAAGGATTATATTCTGGGTCTGACAGGAGATTCCGACACCGCCGAACTGAGCGATTTTGACGCCTTTGGTCTCGCCCCGGTGGGGACCGGCCCGTACAAGATCACCCATTTCCAGCCCGGTGAAACGGTCACCTACGAGCGCTTCGAGGATTATTACGGGGAACAGGCGCCGCTTGAGGGTTTTGAAATGCGCCGCATTTCGGAAATGGCTACACGCCTGACCGCGCTCAACAATGGCGAAGTCGATCTCATCACCAATGTTCCTCCCGATCAGATCGCAACCATTGAAAACAACCCCGCGCTAAAGGTCGAGGGTGCTGTGACACCCCTGTTCCACGTCGTCATCTTCAACGGCCTCAACCCGAAGCTCGAAGACCCTCGCATCCGGCAGGCCCTGAGCCTGGCCATCGACCGGGACCTGCTCAACGAGGCGCTCTGGCTCGGTGAAGCGGTCGTGCCCTCCAGCCATACTTTCCCTCAATATGGCGAACTCTACATGCCCGAGCTTGACACCTACGAGTATGATCCGGAGCGGGCGCGCGAACTACTCGCCGAGGCCGGCTACGACGGAACCCCAATCCGGTACGATACCGATGCCGTCTATTATACGAACGGTCTGCTTGCCGCTCAGGCAATCAAGGAGATGTGGGCCGAAGTCGGCGTGGAGATGAATCTCAACGTCACCGAGTCCTGGGGTGAATTGAGCGAGATCGAAAGTCGCAACTGGTCCAATCCGATGTACTTTGCCGATCCGGCCGGCTCGTTTGGTACGATGTGGGCTCCAGGTGGAGCGCGCACCGGCAATACCTGGCAGCCCAACGGGGAGTATGAAGCTCTCTGGAACCGCTTCCGGTATTCGACAGATATCGGGGAGCGTCGTGCGGCGTATGCTGAGATCATGGCTTACGTCAAAGAAGAAATGCCGGTGATCCCGCTTTACCAGCCCTACGAATCCTATGGCATGCGGGCAGATCTCGACTGGAGGCCGCTGCCTGGCCACATCCCCTATGTGCTCGATTTCCGGGCCGGGTCGATTTCGATCGAGGATTGATATTCACACCGCGCCGGCGGGGAGCGTTTCCTGCCGGCGCCTCACGATTGGGAGCGAACCATGAACGCTATAGCGCCGCTACTCTCGGTCACCGATCTCTCGGTCGCCTTCGAAACAGAAAATGGACCGATCACGGCGGTCGACCGGCTGAGTTTTTCGGTCGCCCCGGGCCAATGCGTCGCACTCGTGGGCGAGTCGGGATCGGGTAAATCGGTCACGGCCCTGTCGGTTCTCGGCCTGACGCGGTTTGGCGGGGGCACGCATACGGGCGGCCAGATACGTTTCGTGCGGCGTAGCGGGGACACCATAGACCTGGCATCCGCGCCCAATCGGGCTATACGCGAGGTTCGGGGCAACGAGATCGGAATGATCTTTCAGGAACCGATGAGTGCTCTTAATCCTGTTTATACGGTCGGTGAACAGATCGCCGAGGTTCTGCGCGTTCACCGGTCGCTCGACCGCCGACAGGCCGATGCCGAGGCCTTGGCCCTGATCGAGCGTGTGCGCATTCCCGAGGCCAGGCGGCGGTTTGGACAATTCCCGCATGAATTGTCAGGCGGTATGCGCCAGCGCATCGTTATCGCCATGGCACTGGCGTGCCGGCCCCAACTGTTGATCGCCGACGAACCGACCACGGCACTCGACGTCACCATTCAGGCCCAGATTCTGCATCTCGTAACCACTCTTGCCCGTGAGGACGGTATGGCAGTGCTGTTTATCACCCACGATATGGGGGTGGTCGCCGAGATCGCCGATCACGTGGTTGTCATGCGTCATGGCAAGAAGGTCGAAGAAGCCGATGTCGAGAGCTTCTTTGTAACCCCCCGCGCGGCCTATTCGCGTGAACTTCTGGCAGCGGTACCGCGCCTTGGCCAAATGGCCGACGACACATTGCCCTTAGGAATGGGGGGTGATGAAGCGCGTGCGCCGCTTCTGTCGGTCGAAAATCTCGTCACGCGCTTCCCGATCCGCAAAGGCATATTGAGCAGGCATGTCGCCAATGTCCATGCCGTCGAAGATGTCAGCTTCTCGATCGGCCGGGGGGAAACGCTTGCCCTTGTTGGTGAATCGGGCTGCGGCAAGTCGACGACAGGTCGCTCGATTCTGCGACTGGTCGATCCTCTCTCGGGTGCGGTCTCGCTCGAGGGCGAGGACATTCTCTCACTTAATGCGAACCGCCTGCGGAACAGGCGTCGCGATATGCAGATCATTTTCCAGGATCCTTACGCAGCGCTCGACCCTCGGCTCACTGCCTATGACCAGATCGCTGAAGCTCTCGTTGTGCACGGGATCGAGCAGGGCAGCGCGGTGCGCGACCGTATCGTCTCGCTGCTGCGTCGGGTGGGTCTGGATGATATTCATCTCAATCGCTATCCGCATGAGTTTTCGGGCGGGCAGCGCCAGCGCCTATGTATCGCGCGGGCACTCAGTCTTTCCCCCAAGCTCATTGTCGCCGACGAGGCGGTGTCGGCCCTCGACGTTTCGATCCAGAAACAGGTCATCGAGTTAATGCGCGAGCTTCAGGTCGAGTTGGGGCTTTCCTACCTCTTCATTTCCCACGACATGGGTGTCGTCGAGCAGATGAGCCATCGCGTCGCGGTCATGTATATGGGCCGGATCGTTGAGATCGGGCCCCGCGCGCAAGTGTTCGGCAATCCACGTCATTCCTATACACAGGCCTTGCTGTCGGCGGTTCCCAGCCCTGATCCGGCCAGGCGTCGGACCGAGCCGCCGCGCGCAGAGCCGCTTTATTCCCCAATCCATCCGGTTGGCTACCAACCAGCGGCCCCCAATTATCGGAAGGTCGGCGAGGACCATTTGGTGCTGGTGGCCTGAAAGGACAGTCATGCTTAGAACGTTTTCTGCGCCCGGTCGGTTCTTCAAAGGCAACCTCCACACCCATTCGGATCGGTCCGACGGTGCGTTATCCCCAGAGGAGGTTTGCCGCCGCTATCGGGCGGCCGGCTACGACTTTCTCGCGATCACCGATCATTTTCTCCGGCAGTACGACTTCCCGCTGACCGATACGCGCGAAGCGGCAACGTTGATGACTCGGCACACGCCGAGGTTCTCGATGGCGACGCGATATCCGGAGGCGCTGGCGGCGATGGGACCACCGGCGGCGGCGGCGGTGGCGGGGTATTCCTCTATAGTGGCGGACTTCTCGACACCGCAGGCGCCATATACGGCGGTGATGGCGGTGACGGCGGGGGCACCGGGGGGGCTGGAGGGGCCGGGGTGCTGACCAACAATGGCGTCGTGCACAATTCTGGCACAATTGAAGGCGGTGCCGGTGGTGATGCAAACAGCGGCGGCCAAGGCGGGCATGGCCTCATGACTCATGGCGGTACCATCACCAATGCGGCTGGTGCCGCCACCATTGGTGGCGATGGCGGGTACTCGTCAAACCCCTCGGATTCCGTTGGGAATGCCGGTGCCGGGCTCGTCTTTGTCGACGGCGCCGGTGGTGGAACGCTGGAAAACCTCGGCACCATTGCGGGCGGTGATGGCGGGGCGATAACCGGTGGCGGAACGCCAGGCGCGGGGGGTGCCGGTGTGGTGGTGCATGACGACAACGTCACCATCGTCAACGCAGGCAGCATTGCAGGTGGGGTGAGTGGACACGCCGACGCTGCCAATAAGGTGCAGGCCAACGCCGTCGAACTCATGGGCAACGACAACACCCTGGAACTGCGCGACGGTTATGCCTTCACCGGCGATGTCGTGGCCGGCGGCGCCGGCAACGCCCTTGCGCTCGGCGGCGATACCGCCAGTACCTTCGATGTGAGCAAGCTTGTCGATACCGGAACCGACGCCACGGACGAATTCATCGGCTTCGCGGCCTTCGAAAAAACTGGCGCGAGCAGTTGGACGCTTGAAGGAACTGGCGATCAAGACTGGACGATTGCGGCTGGAACTCTGGTGGGCAATACCGACAGCTTTGGCGGTGACCTGACATTCGCCCCCGCTTCCGGCGCGACGCCGGGCGTGGTGTTCGATCAGGTGAGCGCGAGCACCTACGCCGGCACGATCACCGGCAATGGTGCTTTCACCAAGGCCGGCGCGGGCGCGCTGACACTGACGGGGAACAATTCCGGCTTTTCGGGCACGACAATCGTCAATGACGGTGCGTTGGCCGCTAGCAATGTGGATGCTTTCACCCAAAACACGCCCTATATCGTCAATGGCGGCACGCTGAACCTCAATAATTTCAATCTCACCATGTCACAGCTTTCCGGCACCGGAGGCACGGTTGCGCTGGGAACCGGCAATCTGACTGTCGACCAGGATGTGAACACAACCACAACCTATGCGGGCACGATTACAGGCAATGGCAAATTCACCAAAACCGGCATGGGCGAGTTCATCCTGACCGCTGAGAACGATTACACGGGCGGCACCACAGTTGCTCAAGGCATGCTGGAGGTACAGGCCGATGGTGCGCTGGGCACTGGCCCTGTTGTTGTCGATGGCGGGGGCACGTGGACCAGACTCCGCTTCGATGGGACCAGCAGCGCTGGGACTTCAGACATAACGGTTCACGACGGCATCTTGAGTTTCTACTCTTCTTCTTCTGCCGGGAGTGCCGCCATTGCGAACTACGGCTCCATTAGCTTTGAAGGTGACGCTTCGGCTGGATCGGCAACTTTTGAGAACCAAGGGGGAACCGTCGATTTTGTCGGCAACAGCGCCGTCGGCAACGCCACGATCATCAACCAAAGCGGCGGTGAGGTAGGCTTTCTCGGCAACAGCGCCGCCGACGGCGCCATAATCGTCAACCACGCGGGCGGCGATGTCGACCTTTCGGGGCAATCGGGTCGCTTGGGCATCGGCTCGCTGTCGGGTGACGGCGATGTGTATCTGGGCGGCAACGAACTCGCCGTCGGCGCGCTGGGAGACGACGGCGAAATCGGCGGCGTTATTCAGGATGGCGGCCTTATTGGCGGCGGTACGGGCGGTTCGCTGATCAAAACCGGCGACGGGACGCTGACGCTGAACGGCGCGAACACCTATACCGGCGGCACGAGCGTGCAGGCCGGCACTCTCGTCGTGGGCGGCGCGGGCTTTTCCTCCGCCAGCATTTTGGGGGACGTTACCGTGGTGAACGGAGGCACACTGGGCGGTACGGGTACGGTCGGTTCATCGGGTTCGGCCACGACAATCGAAGATGGCGGCACTCTGGCACCGGGCAATTCCATCGGTACGCTGAATGTCGCTGGTGACCTGACATTTCTGGCCGGCTCATTCTTTGACGTTGAGACCGACGATTCCAATGGCCTGGCGGATAGCGTCAATGTAACGGGCACGGCCACTTTGGCAGGTACGGTCCGTGTCGATGCCTATGATGGCGATTTCGAGACCGGAAACGGGTATACCATTCTGGCGGCCGACAGCTTGGTCGGCCGTTTCGAGGATGAGGTGATGCACAACTACGCGTTCCTCGTTCCCACGTTGAACTATGACGAGGATGCCAGTGAAGTTCATCTGACATTGGAGCGTGCGGCGGCCCCCGAAGATCCAGGTGAGCCAGGTGAGCCAGGCGATCCCGGTGATCCGAGTGACCCAGATGATCCTAGCGATCCAGGTGATCCAGGTGACCCGAGTGATCCAGGTGATCCAGGTGATCCAGGTGACCCGAGTGATCCAGGTGATCCAGGTGATCCGATGAGGTTCCGGGATGCCGCATCCACACCGAACCAGATCGCCACGGCCGATGGGGTGGAAAGCCTCGGCGAAGGCAACGACGTGTTCGACGCCGTCCTCCATCTGCCCGAAGATGTTGTGGGACTGGCCTTCGATGCGCTCTCCGGCGAGCTTCATGCGTCCGCACGGACGGCCTTGATCGAGGACAGCCGGTTTGTGCGCAATGCTGCCAATGACCGTATCCGTGCGGCCTTTGCAACCGTGGGGGCTTCCGATGCTCCGGTTCTGGCCTATGGCCCGGGGGAGACGCCGTTGCTGGTCGCTGCCGATCATGGAGGACCGGTGGTCTGGAGCCATGGCTTTGGCTCGTGGGGCTCAACCGACAGCGACGGCAATGCAGCTTCGTTTGACCGCACCACCGGCGGTGTCCTGGTGGGGGCTGACACCATGGTTGGCGACTGGCGGGTTGGCATGCTGGGCGGCTACAGCCATTCGCGCTTCGATGCCGATGATCGCGCCTCGTCGGGATCGAGCAGCAATTACCATCTCGGCCTCTATGGTGGTACCGAGTGGGGCAATCTCGCCTTCCGTACAGGAGCGGCCTATAGCTGGCACGAAATCGACACCAGTCGGTCTGTCTCTATTCCACGCCTCACCGACAGTCTGACCGGGAACTATTCCGCCGGCACCTTCCAGGCGTTCGGAGTACTGGGATACGGGATTGAGCTTGGCGGAGGTACACAGCTCGAGCCCTTCGCCAATCTCGCCCATGTGAGCGTGCACACCGACAGCTTTGCCGAACAGGGTGGTGCTGCGGTGCTCTCGGTGGACAGTGGCTCGACCAACGTCACCTTCACAACGCTTGGTTTGCGCGGCGAGCACGCGATGACGCTGGGCACCATGGACGCCACGCTACGTGGCACGGTGGGCTGGCGGCACGCCTTTGGCGACACGACACCCGAAAGCACGCATGCCTTTTCAGGCGGAGATGCTTTCACCATTGCCGGTGTTCCCATCGCGGGCGATGCCGCTGTCATCGAAGCCGGCCTTGATCTCAACCTGACACCCGATGCCACCTTCGGCCTGTCCTACCAGGGACAGATCGCATCGGACGCGCAGGACCATGGATTCAAGGCCGATCTCAGCGTGAGGTTCTGATGATAGATACATGTGCGGATCATCTGAGTGACCGGCTAGAATTTTCACCCCCGAAATAGCCGCCACCGGTTTAAGTGTGGCAGCTGCCTGCAGCGAAGCCTGGTATCAGAACGGAATCGCTTCAGTCTGCTCAATCAGAGCAGGTACATCTTAAGCCAGAAGATCCCCCATAGCGTTGGTCCAGATCGAAGAAGCGCTGCATTTCCTTCCGGCGAGCCAGCTTGCCAATCAGGCACATCAGTTCGATGTTGCGACCTGCCTCTCGCGCCAGCTTCCGGCTCGAAGTCAGCTGATGCAGATATCCATAGACATAGAGCTTGAGCATCGTGCCCGGCGCGTAGCCTGGCCTACCGGTGGATGCCGGCTGAACACGCGCAAACCCGAGTTCGGCCAGATCGATTCATCGACAAAGGCGTCGATGATGCGGACGGCGTTATCCGGATCGACATAATCCTCAAGACAGGCCGGCAAAAAGCTGGCCTGACCTCGATCTGCAGCCTCGACAAATCGTCCCATCCGACTCCCCCGAAGCAGGTGTCAGATCATAGCATGATCAAGGTTTTCACACAGCCTCGGGGCGAAAAAGTTGCCGTGCCGTGCGGAGGGAAGCTGGGAGGCTTTCTGTGGGCGATGGCAGGATAGCTTTCCTGTTTAAGTGCCTTGTCCGCTGATCAAGTTAAGGCATTGCGTCAGAGGATATTTATCACGTCACCAGTCGCCGGAAACTCTCCCCATGAACCGCTTTGCGATGAGCTCTTCGGCAGCCCGCTTGATCAGGCTCTGCTCGGTCCAGACCAGATCGAGCGTCTGCTCATGGAGCCGCTGAAGCCTTGCTTCAACCTTTGCGCGCAGCTGAACGTCGCTGGACAGCAAGAGACGCGCCTGATCATGCCCGGAGCGGAAGGTGAGGGCTGTCGCCCAGGCCGAGACTGGTCTCGATGGCGGTGGCAAGCTGGGTGGCCCGTGCCAGATCGGAACCATTGTGACCGCCAGCGCCCGAGGAAGCCTCACGGAAGAAGGCGATCTCGGCACAGCGTCCAGCCAGGTGCATCTGGATAAAGGCCTCGAGGTCCCTGCAGGTGAGGACTGTTGAGACATCGTCTTCCAAGGCAGAATAGCCGCCCATGTCTCCGCGCCGCACAATGGAGATCTCGGTGACCGGGGGCAGGCCGAGCAGGTGCCCGGTGACCGCGTGGGCGGCCTCATGGACGGCAACGCGCCGGACCTCCTCGGCTGGGCGCGTCTCTTCGGGAGCGACCAGAGCGAGGAGGTCCCCCATGTGCAGCGGCCTTTGCGCTTGGCGGGCCCGCCGGCGGGCGGTTTTGACCCAGCCTGCAACATGGGCTCCGGTAGCGCCCGTGGCCAACTGGCCCAGGAGCGTCAGGTCGGTATCGGGCAGGTCGGATCCCAGATGCTGGCGAAAGATGCCCACAAGCTCGACAGAGGAGGGCAGTCCGATGCGGATCACCCTGGAGAACCTGCCGGGGCGCAGCAGGGCGTCATCGAGCCGCTCGGGATAGTTGGTGGCGCCGACGATGATCAGGTCCTGGGCTGTTGCCGAGGCTGCGCCATCGAGCCTGGTCAGGACATGGGTGACCACAGATGTCCACCATTCCCGGGCCCGGTCGCTGAGCGTGCGGCGGTCGGGCAAGGCATCGAGTTCATCAAGAAAGAGGATGGCGGGCGCCGCAGCGGCGGCTGCGCCGAACACCTCATCGATCTGCTTGATCACATCGCCCAGATGGCCTTTGCCTCCTCCGGAGAACCACTGACCGACGGAGGATGCGAACAGGGGGAGGTTGGCCGATCTGGCAAGGGAACGGGCAAAGGTGGTCTTGCCCAGTCCCGGAGCAGATTCGAGGACGGCGCGGCTTTCGATATCGGTAAAGGCGATCTGACCGGCGCGCCACAGCGAGAGGTCGTCCAGAAGCGCCTGCGCCCAAACCTTGGCCTCTCCATAGCCATGGAGATCATTGATATGGGGCACGTCCACTGGGACAGCCTCGATTGCCGTCTTTGCCCTTGCGGCGCGCTGGAGCCGGGCCACGCATTGGGTTGGTGTCGATCCCGAGCGGATGGCGGCGCACAGATCCACGAAGCCAAGCCTTGCAGCGATGTCATCTGGCAGCGGGCGGACGCGCTTGCCGGTTACCGCCCGGATGGCGCGCGCCACCAGCCGGGCTGATGGCGGGCCAAGGGTGACGGTAAGATCAACCGCCGAGATCACCTCCCTGGGGAAGTCGACTGAAGGATTGTGAGCGATGGCCACCACGGTTTTCCTGAGGCGATCCACTCAAGGAAGGTTTGGAGCCCATAACCGGCGTTGCTGAGCCGGCGCCTCCCGCTGCCGTCCTTGAGGTAGAACTGCAGATAGCCAAGCGGCTGGTCGGTCGCAAGATACTCTTCAAGGGGCATGATCCAATCTTCTGATGGCACCTTGATGAGCAGCATCATGCCGGTGCTGCTCTTGATCCGCTGCATTTGTGCGGGCGTCAGGGTTTCTTCCAAGGCAAGCCTGGGCAGAACCTGAGCCGGAGCCATGCGCGTACTGCTGGAGCCAGGCATACATGCAGGATCGGTGAGGTAATCGAGGGTCGTGTCTTCGCTCATGGGGAAGTCCTGGTCGGCGGCAATAATCATCCTATCCCGCGCCACGGCGTGTGGAGCAGGTGATGATGCTGGAAGCAGGGATGGCCGATCACGGCCACAGCTAGAGGTGGCGGATCGGAGGGCAGTGCTGAAGGAAAGGCGACTGGTTCAGGTCAGGCGTGTCAGTCAAAAGGCGCGGTCAGCCTATGAGGTGCACCAGTCGGATCGCGATCGGTGCGGTTCCTCTATTGGCCTCGCGCATAATAGTTCGTGCCTGAGCCGGTCGACTGGAGGCCAAGCGGGCAGCGATTGCAAGGGCGGGAACAGGCACGGGGACCTCTAGAGGTTGATTGAAAGCCGGAGCGGGATGGAATGACACGGTTCATCCAGAGATCGGCAATAGGAAACCTGCCCGATCCGAGTCAATAGCTGCTCGGAAGGGGCAGGAAGAGTGAGCTCGGTGTTCCTCGGCTCCATGGCAGAAAACTTGCCCTAAAAGTGAAAAGGCGCGATTTCCGCCCGGAAATCGCGCCTTTTCTTGTGTCGGTCCGCTCTAACTACTCAGTCAAACTGCGGCAATGGGAAAACAGTGCCGGTGATAATGGGAGAACACCCCGGAATAATGGGAAAACAGTGCCGAACCCTACAACAGCGCTTCTGCTGGGGCTTCAGCTACACCCGGTCGTGCTGCCACACGTGTCGCACTTCAGACAAGTCCCGTTCCGAACCAGCGTGAAGTTCTGGCACTCCGAGCATGCTTCACCCACGTATCCCTTCATCTGGGCTTCGAGCCGCAGGGTGGTGGTGTCCTTTGCCTGGGCCTCGTCCACCAGTTTAGTTGCGGCGGCTTCGGCTTCCGGGTCTGCCTTAAGTGCTGTGCCCTGCTTGAGGGCCGTGACGGTTTGGGCCTGGATGGCCTGGACCGGATTGGCGGGCTTGTAATCCGAGGAGGCGACCAGCATCAGGGTTTTGTCCTTGACCCGGCCACGGGTCATGCCGCGGGAGACGAAGTTGTCTGCCGGGACCGGGGCAGGGGCCGAGCGGTCCTTGACGGCGTTGTCTTCGGAGACGCCCTTGCCGATGGTGGTGGCGCCGGCATCCGGGGTCACATGGGCCAGGTCCGTACGGTCGAGATAAGAAATGGCCAGCTCGCGGAACACATAGTCGAGGATCGAGGTTGCGTTCTTGATGTGGTCATTGCCCATGACGAGGCCGGCGGGCTCGAAGCGGGTGAAGGTGAAGGCCTCCACGAACTCATCGAGCGGCACGCCATATTGCAGGCCGATCGAGATGGCGATGGCGAAATTGTTCATCATGGCACGGAAGGCGGCGCCTTCCTTGTGCATATCGATGAAGATCTCGCCCAGGCGTCCGTCAGCATATTCGCCGGTGTGCACATAGACCTTATGGCCGCCCACGATCGCCTTCTGGGTGTAGCCCTTGCGGCGGTCGGGCATGCGCTCGCGGCCTTGTGCGACGATCTTTTCGACGATGCGTTCGGTGACGGCCGGAACGCGTTCGGCGGCGGGGAGGGCGGCGATTTCGGCGACTTCGTCCTCATCCTCGTCGTCGTCGGCCAGCAGCGAGGAATTGAGCGGCTGGCTGAGCTTGGAACCGTCACGGTAGAGCGCGTTGGCCTTGAGTGCCAGCTTCCAGGAGAGCATGTAAGCTTCCTTGGCGTCCTCGACGGTGGCGTCGTTGGGCATGTTGATGGTCTTGGAGATCGCGCCCGTGATGAAGGGCTGGGCCGCTGCCATCATGCGGATGTGCGATTCCACCGACAAATAACGCTTGCCGATCTTGCCGCACGGGGTGGCGCAATCGAAGACGGGCAGGTGCTCGTCTTTCAGGAAGGGCGCGCCTTCGAGCGTCATGGCACCGCAGACGTGGATGTTGGCGGCCTCGATGTCCTTTTTCGAGAAGCCCAGGAAGGGCAGAAGCTCAAATGTCGGGTCGGAAAGCTGGGTGTCCGTGACCCCGAGTTCCTTAAGGAAATCAGCGCCCAGCGTCCACTGGTTAAAGACGAACTTGATGTCGAAGGCCGACTTCATGGCGGCGTTGAGCGCTTCGATCTTGTCCTGAGGGAAGCCTTTGGTGGCCAGCGTTGCCGGATTGATGCCGGGCGCCTGGTTCATGTTGCCATGACCAACGGCATAGGCCTCGATCTCGGCGATCTGGTCTTCCGAATAGCCGAGAGTGCGCAGGGCCTGGGGAACGGCGCGGTTGATGATCTTGAAATAGCCGCCGCCGGCGAGCTTCTTGAACTTGACGAGCGCAAAGTCCGGTTCGATGCCCGTCGTATCGCAATCCATCACCAGGCCAATAGTACCGGTGGGAGCGATAACCGAGACCTGGGCGTTGCGATAGCCGTGCTTTTCGCCCAACTCGAGCGCTGCGTCCCAAGCGGCAGCGGCGCGGGCGACGAGGTTCTGATCGGGGCAGGCGGCGTGGTCGAGCGGAACCGGAGTGATCGAAAGGCCCTCATAGCCATCGGCTTTGCCATAAGCGGCGTTGCGATGGTTGCGGATGACGCGCAGCATGTGCTTGGCGTTGCGCTTGTAATCCTTGAAGGCGCCCAGTTCCGAGGCGATCTCGGCCGAGGTGGCGTAGGAGACGCCGGTCATGATGGCAGTGAGCGCTCCGGCGATGGCGCGGCCTTCATCGGAATCATAGGGGATGCCCGAAGTCATCAGCAGACCACCGATATTGGCGTAGCCCAGGCCCAGGGTACGGTAGAGATAGCTGCGCTCGGCGATGGCGCGCGAGGGGAACTGGGCCATCATCACCGAGACTTCGAGAACCAGCGTCCAGAGGCGGACGGTGTGCTCATAGTCGGCGGTGTTGAAGACGCCATCCTGGCCGCGATAGGACAACAGGTTGATGGAGGCCAGGTTACAGGCAGTGTCGTCGAGGAACATATATTCCGAGCACGGGTTCGACGCGTTGATCGGGCCGGCTTCGGGGGAGGTGTGCCACTCGTTGATGGTGGTGTGGTACTGGATGCCAGGGTCGGCGGAAGCCCAGGCGGCATAACCGACCTGCTCCCAGAGATCGCGGGCTTTCAGCGTCTTGGTGACCTTGCCGGTCTGGCGAGCCTTCAGCGCCCAATCGCCGTCCTCTTCAACAGCGCGCAGGAAGTCGTCGGTGACACGGACGGAGTTGTTCGAGTTCTGGCCCGAAACCGTGAGATAGGCTTCGCTGTCCCAGTCAGTGTCGTAGACCGGGAAATCGATATCGGTATAGCCCTGCTTGGCGAACTGGATGACGCGGAAGATGTAGTTTTCCGGCACCAGAGCCTTCTTGGCGGCCTTGACCTCGCGCTTTAGGGCCGGGTTCTTGTTGGGATCGAAGCAATCGTCGCCATTGCCTTCGCAATTGACGGCGGCTTTCATGATGAGTTTCAGGTGCTTGGAGACGGTTTTGGAGCCGGTGACCAGCGCGGCGACCTTCTGCTCTTCCTTGACCTTCCAGTTGATGTATTCCTCGATATCGGGGTGATCGATATCGATCACCACCATTTTGGCGGCGCGGCGGGTGGTGCCGCCCGACTTGATGGCGCCGGCGGCGCGGTCCCCGATTTTAAGGAAGCTCATCAGGCCCGAGGACTTGCCGCCGCCCGAAAGCTTTTCGCCGGCGCCACGCAGGGCCGAGAAGTTGGTGCCCGTGCCCGAACCGTATTTGAACAGGCGCGCCTCGCGGACCCAGAGATCCATGATGCCGTTCTCGTTGACGAGGTCATCATCGACGGACTGGATGAAGCAGGCATGGGGCTGGGGGTGCTCGTAGGCCGATTTGGACTGGACGAGCTTATGGGTGAAGGGGTCGACATAGAAATGACCCTGGCCGGGGCCGTCGATGCCATAGGCCCAGTGCAGGCCGGTGTTGAACCATTGCGGGGAGTTGGGCGCGACGCGCTGGGTGGCGAGCATGTAGCACAGCTCGTCATAGAAGGCGCGGGCGTCTTCTTCTGTTGTGAAATAGCCGCCCTTCCAGCCCCAATAGGTCCAGGTACCGGCAAGGCGATTGAAGACCTGACGCGAATCCATTTCCGAGCCGTAGCGCTCGTCTTCGGGGAGCTTGGCGAGAGCCTTTTCGTCGGGAACCGAGCGCCACAGCCAGGACGGAACGTCGTTCTCCTCGACCTTTTTGAGTGCCTTGGCGACACCGGCCTTGCGGAAATATTTCTGCGCGATGATGTCGGCTGCGACCTGGCTCCACTGGGCCGGCACGGCGATATCCTCGAGACGGAACACGACCGATCCGTCAGGATTGCGGATTTCGCTCGTCGCCGAGCGGAATTCGATGCCTTCGTAGGCGGATTGGCCCGCCGTGGTGAAGCGCCGTTCTATCTGCATTCGTCTATCCCCAAACTTAGGTCTGCCCACTGCCTTGGCGGCCCCTGCAGGCGTCTTGTCGTTCCCGACAATGTTCGATCTGATCGGGCCTCGGAATCGGCCCGTTGAAGCGACTGTTTTCGATTCTGCCGCGAACCGTCAATCGCCTCAAATCGACTATCCCTTGTGCTCAAGGAATGGGCATGAGCTAAATATAGTGGTTTTCAGTGTGGATAGCGAGGAAAACGTGCAAAAAACTGCATGAGGGTAATGAGGGCGTCACAAACCCCGTTTGAGGGAGGGTTAATGAAGTCCTGTGTCGAGGAACCGAGCTAAATGCCCGGAAAGCTTGGCTCTCGCGGCGGCGCGTCATGTGCCGTACTCTCCGAAAAAGGTGTCAAGCGGGATTTTTCGCGGCGTGCTCGTGTTTTTTGTTGGCGCATCGATAGGCACAACATCTTGTGCGTCGTGGCGAGCGATCGACAGCCTCTCGTGCCTAGGCTTGGCGAATGGGGTGTGCTAAACGCAAGGCGCAAATCATGACAGCTCAGGGTGCATCGCGTGGCACAAGGCGGCTTTAAGCAGTTCATCTTCGAAATCTTCGGCTGGTGGCACGGGCAGACCATGTCGACACGGCTGTTTACCGCGCTCCGCGGTCAGAGGATCGGCGAAGACGAGTTCGGCAATGTCTATTACCAGGGCAAGAAGGACGGCCGGCGCTGGGTGATCTACAATGGTCCGGCCGAAGCCTCGGCCATTCCGGCGGGCTGGCATGGATGGATGCACTATCGCACCGATGTGCCGCCCTCGCAGGCCGACTACACGCCGCGCGAATGGGAAAAGCCGCATCAGCCCAACCTCACAGGCACGGCGATGGCTTACCGGCCTGACGGCTCGATCCTCAACAACCAGACACGGCCGCGCGTGACGGGCGATTACGACGCCTGGTCGCCGGAGTAAGGCGGCGCGGCCCGGTGGGCGATCGGTGGCTCAAGTCCTTTTGCCGGAGTATGGCCCTCGCCATAGGCCTTGTGGCGGGTGCACCACCGGTTCATGCGCAGCCCATCTCCAATCCGGTAGCGGTATTTACCGGGCTCGACAAGATCACCGGCCGGATCACGGTGTTCGATGTCTATATCGACGAGACCGTGCAGTTCGGTTCGCTCCAGCTCACGCCCAGGGCCTGCTATTCGCGCCCCAGCAGCGAAGCCCAGAGCGAGACGGCATTTGTCCAGGTGGACGAGGTTTCCCTTCAGGCGACCGTCGAGCGGATATTTTCCGGATGGATGTTCGCCGATTCGCCGGCGCTGAACGCCGTGGACAATGCGGTTTATGACGTGTGGCTCGTCGACTGCAAACAAACCTCGGACGTGCCTCCGCCCGGCCAGAGATCGCAATGAGCCAAAAAGTTCAGATCACCGAGCGCATGCATTCGGTCAACGGCGTGATGGAGCCGCAGCGCGTGCTCATCCCCACCGTCGACATGCTTGGCGACAAGATTCGGCAGGTGCCGCTTGGACAGATGGGCGATCTCGGTGAAATCCGGGCGGAATTGGCACGTGAGCATGGCGCGGACATAACCTGTCCCGTGACCACGCAACGGCATCTGAAGGTCATCGCGGTCATCGCCCATTCGGCGGTGACGATGGGCGATCCCCAGGCCATTCCTTTCTGGAGGGTCGTCGATCCCAATAAGCCCAATGCAGACCGGCTTGCCGGCGGACGGGGCTTTGTCGTGGCCCAGCAGACCAAGGAACGTCGCGCGATTCAGGCATAGCGGCCGAAAATTCTCTTCGGCCTTGTCGGGTTTGGCGCTCCGCATCCGTCCTTGAGGAGACGGCGCGCAGTGTGCGTGCCCTTAAGAGGAGAGTTTGATGCTGACACTGCCAACGATCATTGACCGGCCCGAGCAGACCTATGCCTACGTCACCTATACGGTGCGCATGGACCAGATGCAGACACCTGCGGACCAGGGCTTTCCCAAGCTGTTCGGCTATCTCGCCCAGCAAGACATCGAACCGATTGCGGCACCTTTTTTCAATTATCGCCGCATCGATATGGAAAACACCCTTGATGTCGAGGCCGGCGTGCCTGTGGCGCGGGCGGGGGATGATGGTGAAGGCGTGCGGTTCGGTACGCTTCCGTCAGGGCGGTACGTGACGCTGGAATGGCACGGCCATTACGACGGGCTGATGCAAACGACCGCTATGCTGATCGGCTGGGTGCAGTTGGTGGGTGAGAAATTCGACATGCGGGAAGAGGGGGACGGAGACCATTTCACTTGCCGTCTGGAGATCTACGAGACCGATCCCAGCCGCGAGCCCGATCCGGAAAAATGGGTGACGACGCTGGCGTTCAAGCTCAACGATTTAGCCGATCCCAAGCGGTGAAATCGCCATCGACATCCAGCGCTGCCGATAATCGCACCTCGTAGATGGCGCGCGGGATTTCGATGGCACCCAGGGAGGCGAGGTGATCGGTTATGAATTGGGTATCGAGCAGCACATAGCCGCCGGTCGTGAGCCGTTCGACGAGGTGGACGAGCGCGATCTTTGAAGCGTCGGTGCGGCGATGGAACATGGATTCGCCGAAAAAGGCCCCGCCGATTGCGAGACCGTAAAGCCCGCCGACCAATTCGTCACCGTCATAGACTTCGACCGTGTGGCAATAGCCCATGGCAAAGAGTTCGCCATAGAGCTCGCGGATCACGGGATTGATCCAAGTGGTGTCCCGATCCGAGCCTGCCGTTGCGCATCCCTCGATCGTTGCTTCGAAATTGCGGTCCACGACCACTGAAAACGAGTGCTTGCGCAAAGCCTTGGCAAGGCTTTTCGATATTCGTAATCCATCAAGCGGAATGACGCCGCGCATTTGGGGACTGACCCAAAAGATGTCGGGATCGTCGGCGCTTTCGGACATCGGGAAGATGCCGGCACGATAGGCGCGCAGGATCAGCTCAGGCGTCAGTTCGACATCGAAAGGGTCGCTTTTTCGGCTCATGCGGCGGAAACGAAAAAGCGGCCGAACCGGCCGCTCTCCCTATTGCTTGTTGGCCTCGAGAAACTTTTCGAGCCAATGAATGTCGTAATTGCCCGATTGGATGTCCGGTTCCTTGATCAGGCGCCGGAACAGCGGCAGCGTGGTCTTGACCCCGTCGACGATGAATTCATCGAGTGCGCGATTGAGGCGCTGCAGGCATTCGGGCCGGGTGCGGCCGTGCACGATCAGCTTGCCGATCAGGCTGTCGTAATAGGGCGGAATGTTATAGCCCTGATAGACAGCCGCATCGACACGCACGCCGACGCCGCCGGCTGGATGATAATAAGTAATCTTGCCGGGCGAGGGAGCGAAGGTCTGCGGGTCCTCGGCGTTGATGCGCACTTCGATGGCGTGCCCGTAGAACATCACATCCTCCTGCCGGAGCGAGAGGGGTTCGCCGGCGGCGACGCGGATCTGCTCATAGACGATATCGAAATTGGTGATGCGCTCGGTAACCGGGTGCTCCACCTGAAGGCGGGTGTTCATTTCAATGAAATAGAACTCGCCGTTCTCGTAGAGGAACTCGATGGTGCCGGCGCCGGAGTATTTGAGCTTGCGCATGGCAGCGGCGCAGATCTCACCAATCTCGGCCTGTTCGTCAGCAGGAACGGTAGGGGCAGAGGCTTCTTCCCACACCTTCTGGTGACGGCGCTGGAGCGAGCAGTCGCGCGTGCCCAGGTGGACGGCGTTGCCCTGGCCATCACCAATCACCTGCACTTCGATATGGCGCGGCTTTTCGAGATATTTTTCCATGTAGACGGCGTCGTCACCAAAGGCGGCCTTGGCTTCGGTCCGTGCCGTCGAGAAGGCGACCGAGAGATCGGCTTCGGTCTTGGCAACCTTCATCCCGCGCCCACCACCGCCCGCTGCGGCCTTTATCAGCACGGGGTAGCCGATTTCAGCGGCGATGCGCTTGGCGTCGGCTTCGGTGGTCACCGCGCCGGCCGAGCCGGGAACGCAGGGGATGCCAAGTTCAAGCGCCGTCTTTTTAGCCTGGATCTTGTCGCCCATGATTTCGATGTGATGGGCAGATGGGCCGATGAAGGAAATCTTATGTTCGGCGAGAATGCGGGCGAAACGAGCATTTTCCGAAAGAAAGCCGTAGCCGGGATGGACCGCTTCGGCGCCGGTGATCTCGCAAGCGGCGAGAATCGAGGGAATGTTGAGGTAGCTGTCGCGCGCCGGGTTCGGACCGACACAGACGCTTTCGTCGGCCAGGCGCACATGCATGGCGTCGGCGTCGGCCTGCGAGTGGATCGCTACGGTTTGAATGCCGAGCTCCTTGCAGGCGCGCAGGATGCGCAGGGCGATCTCGCCGCGATTGGCTATGAGGACCTTGGAAAACATCAGTGAGCCTTATTCGATGACGACGAGGGGTTCGCCGTATTCGACCGGCGTGGCGTCATCGACAAGCAGGCGGGTGACGGTGCCCGATTTGTGCGCCGGAATCTGGTTCATGGTCTTCATGGCTTCGATGATCAGAACCGTCTGCCCTTCGGAAACCTTGGCGCCAACTTCGACGAAAGGCTTGGCGCCGGGTTCCGGGGCAAGATAGGCGGTGCCCACCATGGGCGAGGTCAGAGTATTGGGGCTCGAGGCGAGATCCTCGGCCGCCGGGGCGGCTGGGGTGGTGGCTGCAGAGGCGCTCGTAGCGGCGGGAACGGCCGGGGCCGCAGGGGCGGCGGGCGCAGCGTAGCCAGGAGCTGCCACCTGAACCACTTCCTTGGCGAAGGTGCGGGTCACGCGGATGCGGAAATCATCCTGCTCCAGTTCGATTTCGGCCAGATTAGCTTCGTTGACGAGTTCGGCGATGGTGCGGATGAGGTCCTGATCGACCTGTGAGATCTTTGCCATTGTTATCGTGTCTCCACAAACCCGCGCGGGGTCTTTTTCAATTCAGTATTTCGGCCACGGCCTCCAGGGCCAGTGTATAACCTCTGGAACCCAGCCCGCAAATGACACCCGTTGCCACGGCCGACACATAGGAATGGTGACGGAAAGCCTCACGCTGGTGAATGTTTGTAAGGTGCACTTCCACGACCGGCTTTTCAGCGGTGCGCAGGGCATCGTGAATGGCGACCGAGGTGTGCGAATAAGCGGCCGGATTGATGATGATGGCATCGGCTGTCTTGCGCGCCGACTGGATCCAATCGACCAGTTCGCCCTCGTGGTTGGACTGCCGGAAATCGCAGGTCAGGCCCAGCTTTTCGCAAGCTGTCCGGCACATCGACTCGATATCGGCGAGCGTCTCGCTGCCATATATCGCCTTTTCCCGCGTGCCCAGCATGTTGAGGTTCGGTCCGTTCAGGATCAGTACGCGCTTTGCCATGATGTCTTTGTCGTATCGCGTCCATGCTCCAGATGCAGGCAGAACGCGCCTTTTTTAGGTTGTGAGCCAGCGGGGAGGCCGGTGCAAGCTCGCGTTATACGAAATGCACCGAAAACGCAAAGCTCGGCGTCAGCCTTCCTGCGCCACGTCGCTGCAAGTGGTGGCGCCGCAGGCGCGCATATTCTCGATACGCTGCACGAGTTGCTCCTTGGGCACGGCACCGGGGATCACCTCATCACCGATGATGAAGGTGGGGGTGCCGGTGATGCCGAGAGCCTGGGCGATGGAATAGGTACGCTGAAGCGCGTCTGACACTTCCTGGGTATTCATATCGAGCTGGAGCGAAACGCGGGACAAGCCCAATTGCTCGGCGGCTGAAAGCGCGGATTCGCCATCCACGGCGCCGCGCGAGGAATAAAGCGCAGTGTGGAAGGCCTGATAATCGACGTCGGCGTCGTTGACGAGGACGCCGACACGGGCGGCGTCGACCGAGCCTTGCGAGAGGATCGGGAATTCCTTGAGGATGACGCGCAAATTGGGGTCTTCCTCCACCAGCGACATGACATCGGCGACAACCTGGCGGCAGTAGCCGCAATTGTAGTCGAACATTTCAACCAGGGTGACGTCACCTTCGGGGTTGCCGAGCACGATATTGGCGGGGTCGTTGTAGATATCATCGTGCATGGCATCGAGCGCGATGCGGGCGCGCTCGGATTCCTCTGCGCGCATCTCGGTTTCGAGGGCCACCGACATGCGTTCGAGCAGACGGGGATTGGCCATGAGATAATCTTCGATTATCGGACCCAGGGCCGCGGTGTCGATATCGGCGGCGCCATCTGTGTTCGCTGGCGCTTGAGCGGGCAGGGCCTCGGCAATGAGACGTTCGACCTCGGTAGACGACAGGCCAGGTTCGGGGCGCGTGGCGAGGCTGACGGCGAGCCCGGCGCCCAACAGGACGATGGCAGCGGCAAGGCCGAGATTGATGGCTTTTTGCATGTCGAACTCCGTATCGCGCTGCGGGTGGGTTTAGCGTAACGGGGCAGGTGATGCCAGTCGCGATATGCCAAGCAAGTGGCGTCTTGGAATATAGTGCCATAAATGTAATAGTATTTAGAATATAATGCTATAAATGGCCATTTGTACAGAACGTGGTGCTTAAAACTTGCGATTGTCTAGAAGCGGGATATAGTGCGGGCTGCCCTGGGGCGCCGACAAGACAATGGATTTACGGTATGAACGCCAACCTGATTCGTCCCTTCTACGCCATGGAACTTATGGCGCGGGCGCAAAAGCTCGAAGCCGAGGGGAGAATCGTGTGTCATCTCGAAATCGGCGAGCCGGGCGGCAAGCCGGCACAGCCAGTGCTCGATGCGGTTCGCGGGTGTCTCGAGCGGCCCATGGGCTATACCGCGGCCAAAGGTATGCCGGCCCTGCGCGAACGGCTCAGCCGGTATTATGACGAGCGCCACGGGGTTTCTGTTTCGCCCGAACGGATCGTGGTGACGACGGGATCGTCGAGCGGGTTCATCCTGACCTTCCTTGCGGGATTTGCGCTAGGGCAGCGGATCGCGGTGACGCGGCCGGGCTATCCGGCCTATCTCAACATCATCGCCTCGCTGAACCTCTCGAGCGTCGAGATTCCGGTTTCACCCGCCAATGGCTGGCGGCTGACCGCTGCGGACATCGAGGCGGCCTACGAGCGCAGCCCCTTCGAGGGCCTATTGGTGGCGAGCCCGGCGAACCCGACGGGGGCTGTGCTGGAGCGCGATGAACTGGAGGCGATCATCGCCATATGCGATCGACTTGGCGTGCGCTTCATCTCCGATGAGATCTATCACGGGCTCAACTATGCCGGGGCAGATGCGAGCGCGCTCGAATTCAGCCAGCAGCATGTGATCGTCAACAGCTTTTCGAAATATTACTGCATGACCGGCTGGCGCATCGGCTGGCTCGTTCTGCCCGAGGATTTGGTGCGCCGTGCCGAGATGATGGCACAGAGCCTGTTCATCTCAGCTTCCACCGTTTCCCAATGTGCGGCACTTGAAGCTCTCGATGCCGGACAGGAGTACGACCGCCGCCGCGATCAGTATGCGGAAAACCGGCTGGTGCTTTCTGAGGGGCTCAAGAAATTGGGGTTCGGGCTGGCCGAACCGTCCGACGGGGCGTTCTACGCCTATGTCGATGCGTCGGCCTTCACCAACGATACCATGGACTTCTGCACGCGCATGCTTGACGACGCCGGTGTGGCGGCAACGCCGGGGCAGGATTTCGACCGCACCGACGGGCACAAATATGTGCGTTTCTCTTACGCCGGTACCCGAGAAGCGATAGAAATGGCGCTGGAGCGGATGGGAGCGTTTCTCAGCTAATCGGTGACTCAGTTTGTCGCAACCGATGATCCAACTCAATGCGCGGTATCCACCTCCCTGTTCCTTCACCGTCTTTCTAATCGTTCAACCACTCGAGTAGGTCTCGGGGATTGGGGCAGGGCTGAGATCGGCTGAGATCAAGCGAGATGCACGAAACCGTATCTGGCACCCAGTTTTGCCGAAAGCCTCAATACCGCCGCAAGAGCCCGACCAACCGGCCCTGCACCTTCACACGGTCGGGGCCAAAAATCCGGGTTTCGTAGGCAGGGTTGGCGGCCTCCAGGGCAACGGCATTGCCCTTCTTGCGCAAACGTTTGAGGGTGGCTTCCTCGTCATCGACGAGCGCCACGACGATCTCGCCATTGCCGGCAGCATCCTGCTTGCGGATCAAAACGGTGTCGCCGTCGAAAATGCCGGCCTCGATCATCGAATCGCCGCGCACTTCCAGTGCGAAATGTTCACCGGCGCCCAGCATTTCCGGCGGAACGGCAATCGAATGCGAATGGGTTTGGATGGCTTCGATCGGCACGCCCGCCGCGATGCGTCCCATGACGGGGATCGACACCGATCCACCATTGTCCGCGCTCGCTGCGACTGGCTTGGCCGGCACCTTGCCCAGGTTCCCTTCAATAACACTTGGCTCAAACTTAGCCTTGCGGCCACCGAGCGAGGGATTCATCGAATCGGGGAGCTTGACCACCTCGAGCGCCCGGGCGCGATTGGGCAGGCGCCTGATAAACCCGCGCTCCTCAAGCGCGGTGATCAGCCGATGGATACCCGACTTGGACTTGAGATCAAGCGCTTCCTTCATTTCGTCGAAGGAGGGTGGAATACCACTCTCCTTCATCCGCTCATGAATGAACATCAGAAGTTCGTGCTGCTTGCGCGTCAACATTGTCGGGCCCCTCGGTGGCGTCGAATCGGAACAAATATTGAACTTTTATACGTGTTCCGGTAATGTTCCGCAAGTGTTTCAAGAACATTGCTGCCGGGCTCTCAAGAGCTGGCGCACAAATTCTTCCTTGATGTGTATACGTGCCACGACCTCTGACCAAAGCCGATTGATGATGCGGCCATTCCGCGTGCAGCGGAGATTATCTTGGGTCAGTCATGGCCGGGACGGGAGCAGACAGAGGCCGGCGTCGAGGCTTTTTGTGCTCGAACTCGTCGAGCAGGTAGGCGACGATCACGCTCCTGAGAACACTTGTGGCGTTAGAGCGATCATGCCCCGCCGCGCTTATGATCCAGAGAACGAGTGTGTTCCGAGGCACACCAAGGTTCGCCGCGATCTGATCCAGCGCTTGCCAGAAGATGGCTTCCAGTCTGATTCCCTTGCGCTCGCCCTTAAGGGAGAGCACCCGGAATTCGGGTTCAGCAAGTGCGTCTATCGCCGCTCCGTCGAGCAAATCGGCAATCTCGGAAGTGGGCATGGGTGTCTCGCGCTCTGGTAACAGATGCGGCCTTCCATGTCTCTTGATTGGTGCTTGATCGGTCCCGGACACGCTCCTACCCCCTTCCAAATAGGTGGTGCGCCGTAAGACAATTTACGCGTTGCAAACAAGGATGAACATAGTCGGTAGTCCAAGTAATAATAGCTACTGCCGACGACCAAGATAATCCTATCGATGCGGTCGGATTTGGCGCGTAGTTCGTTTTGATTATTGGAACGTCATCGTTGGGAGCACGAGGGGGAAGGCCTATAGCAGATGCACCTGCACCAGATCGCCAGCACGCTTGCCGGCGCAGTGCTCGTCCTGGACGATGAGTGCATCGGCCGATGCCAGCGAGGTGAGATGCCCGCTATCGGTCTGGCGGATTGGTTCGACTCTGCTGCCATGCTCCGCATCGTGGAGCAACCGGCCACGCATGAAGTGGCGGCGGGGGCCGTTGGGAGGCAACGCGTCCGCCAAGGGAAGATAGAGCGGGGCAGGGGAGCTGCACCCTGCCATGGCGAGCACGGCAGGCAGAACGAAGATGCGCGCCGTAACCAAGGCCGAAACCGGATTGCCCGGCAGGCCGAAGACCATAGTCTTGCCGCGCCGTCCAAACATCAGTGGCTTGCCCGGTCGCATGGCGATGCGCCAGAAGTCGATTTCAACCCCGCTTGCCTTGAGCATGTCCTGCACGAGATCGTGTTCGCCCACGCTGGCGCCGCCAGTGGTCATCAGCACATCCGGCTCGGATGCGAACACATGGTCGAGCACTGTCTTGAGCGCGTCGGGATCATCTCCGACGATACCGTGGTCGGTGACCGCACGCGCGTGGGGTTCAAACAGCGCGCGAAGGCCAACGGAGTTTGAAGACACGATCTGGTCTGGCCCGACGGGGTTTCCGGGCGGCACCAATTCGTCGCCGGTCGCAAGCAGGGCTATTCGGGGGCGCGTCGATACGTTGACGCTCTCCACATTGCCGGCAGCGATCAACGCCAGCCTTTGAGGCGTGAGCAGCGCACCGGATGGGGCAAGGATACTGCCCTCAGCGAAGTCCTCACCCCGAAACCGTATGCTGCGCCCGGGATCGACCGGTTTGGAAAACGTGATCGCCTCACCCTCGGCGCTCGCCTCCTCCTGCATAATCACCGCATCGGCGCCTTTCGGCACCGGGGCGCCGGTAAAGATGCGCACGCATTCGCCGGAACCCACCGTGCCGGCAAATCCCGCTCCGGCCTGTGAAGCGCCGATCATCCTGAGTGCTGTGCCTGGGGATACATCCGCAGCCCGCACGGCATATCCGTCCATGGCGCTCACATCGAATGCGGGATTGAACAGCCTTGCCCTGACATGCTCGGCCAGGTTGCGGGCCGCAGCTTCCGGCAGCGCGAGTGTTTCGGCCGGCAGTGCCGGAACGCCCGAAAGAATGCGAGCGAGCGCCTCGTCGACCGAAATCAAGGCATATCCCGGCGGAAGTCACCCGACTTCCCGCCGCTCTTTTCCATGAGGCCGACATTGGTGATGGTCATGGCTTTGTCGAGCGCCTTTGCCATATCGTAGAGCGTCAGCGCCGCGACCGAGGCGGCAGTGAGAGCTTCCATTTCCACGCCCGTACGCCCCACTGTTTCCACGGTAGCCGTTACCACAATCACGTCAGGCTTTGCGCTGCGTTCGATATCGATGCCGATCTTGGTCACAGGAATGGGGTGGCAGAGCGGGATCAACTCGGATGTCTTTTTCGCCGCCATTATCCCCGCGACGCGGGCTACGGCAACGGCATCGCCCTTTTTGAGCGTGCCCCCGAGGATTGCCTCGACAATCTCATCCGTTGCACGCAGCTCGGCCCCAGCTACGGCGCGTCGCGCGGTTTCGTCCTTGCCTGAGATATCGACGATCCGGGCGGCGCCTTTCTCGTCGAGATGCGTGAGGCGATCGGGCAAGACTCAATCTCCTGTCAGCAAGGCGCGTGTCGCCGCCGCAACGTCGCTCTGCCGCATCAGGCTTTCTCCGACGAGGAAACAGCCGATCCCGGCATTCGCTTGAAGTTGCAGCAGATCCGCATGCGTGAAGATTCCGCTTTCAGACACCAGCAGGCGATCGTCCGGCACCATACCGGCAAGCTCTATGGTGGTCTGAAGCGATACGTCGAAGGTGCGCAGATCGCGATTGTTGATGCCGATGAATTCGACCCCCAGGCCGAGGGCGCGTTCCATCTCCGGCGCGTCGTGCACTTCGACCAACGCATCCATGCCCCATTCGGCGGCGGCCTCGAGCAGTGCCCGCGCCGCGGTGTCATCCACCGATGCAAGGATGATGAGGATGCAATCGGCGCCCCATGCCCGTGCCTCAGCCACCTGATAAGGTTCGAACAGGAAATCCTTGCGCAGCACGGGAAGTGCCGTCGCCGCGCGGGCGGCGCCAAGAAATTCCGGTAGTCCCTGAAACGACGGCGTGTCGGTCAAAACCGACAGGCACGCCGCACCGCCGATTTCATAAGCCTTGGCCAAGGCCGGCGGATCGAAATCGGGTCGGATCAGCCCCTTGGACGGACTGGCTTTCTTGACCTCGGCGATCAGCCCGAATTGGCCGGTGGCGCGCTTGCTTTTCAGCGCATTGACGAAGCCTCGCGGAGCGTTCTGCTCGCGCGCCATGGCGCTGAGTTCAGCCAGCGGCAAGGCGGCTTTGGCCGCCGCGATCTCTTCGCGCTTATAGGCTTCTATCTTGCGAAGAATGTCGCTCATGCCTCCCCCGAAACCGCGATAAGCTTATCAAGCGTGGCCTTGGCCTTGCCGCTGTCGATCGTCTCGGCGCCCAGCGCGACACCGTCGCGAAGGGTTTCGACCTTATCGCAAACGATGAATGCCGCCGCCGCGTTGAGCAGGACGATGTCGCGGTAGGGGCCCGTGGCACCGTCGAGCAGCTTGCGCACCTCGCCCGCGTTGTGTTCGGGATCTCCGCCCACGATGTCGGCGAGAGAAGCGCGGGGCAGGCCAGCTTCTTCCGGCGTCACCTCGAACGAGGTGAGATTGCCACCCTTGATCTGGGAAACGAAGGACGGACCCGTCGTCGAGAGCTCATCAAGCCCGCTGTCGCCGTGGACGACCCAGGCCGACTGCGCCTGATTGGCCAACAGCGCCGCCGCCACCGGCTCGACCCATTCATTATCATAGACGCCCAGAAGGTAGCGCCGCACCCCGGCAGGGTTGGCTTGGGGCCCGAGGAGGTTGAACATGGTCCGCACGCCCATTTCCGCGCGTGTCGGCCCAACGTGTCGCATCGCCGGGTGATGGTTGGGCGCGAACATGAACCCGATCCCGGCTTCGCGAATGCATGTCGCGATCTGCTCAGCGGACAGCTCCAGGCTGATGCCCAGTTTCTGCAACGCCTCGGCTGAGCCCGATTTGGACGACAACGCCCGATTGCCGTGCTTTGCCACCGGAACGCCCGCCGCCGCGACGACGATCGAAGCCCCAGTCGAAATGTTGAGCGTCCCCGCGCCGTCCCCGCCCGTGCCGACTATATCGATGGCGTCGAATGGAGCTTCGACCGGCACCATCTTGGCGCGCAGGATGGAAACGGCCGCCGCGATCTCGCCCACGGTTTCGCCCTTGACCCGCATGCCCATCAGAAATGCGCCGATCTGCGAGGGCGTGGCTTCCCCCGACATGATGATCTCCATCACCTCGCGCATTTCGGTGCCGGTGAGGTCCTTGCCATCCGCCAGCCGGTGGAGCGCTCCCTTGATGTCCATGGCGTCCCTTTCGCTTGGTTTCAGGCGGCGCGGTCGGTATTGAAGTCGCGCGCGATATTGAGAAAATTCTGCAAGATGGCATGCCCGTTCTCCGACGAGATGCTTTCGGGGTGAAATTGCACGCCATGCACGGGCAAATCCCGATGCTGAAGCCCCATGATCTGCCCATCGTCGGAGCGGGCCGTCACCGACAGATCGCCTGGCAAATTCTCGTCCCGCACCACCAGTGAGTGATAGCGCGTGGCCTCGAACTGCTTGTTCAGTCCGCGAAACACTCCACGTCCATCATGGGTGATTGTGGAAACCTTGCCGTGCATGGGTACGGGTGCACGCACCACCTCTCCGCCGAACGCCTGTCCCATCGATTGCAGCCCCAGACACACGCCGAACATCGGGATTTCGCCGGCGAAACGGGAAATGAGCGGCAGGCAGATGCCGGCTTCATTCGGGGTGCACGGCCCCGGAGAAATGACGATCGCTTCGGGCGCCCGCGCGGCCACCTCATCGAGCGTGATCTTGTCGTTGCGCACGACCTCGACCTCCGCACCCAACTCGCCGATATAATGGACGAGGTTGTAGGTGAAGCTGTCGTAGTTATCGATGACGAGGACGCGCATCACTGGCCCACCTTCGATTGACCGGCATAGCGTAGCGCTTCCTCGGCGGCGCTGAAAAGGGCGCGCGCCTTGTTCTCGCATTCGAGTTGCTCGAGTTCGGGCTTGGAGTCTGCAACGATCCCCGCGCCGGCCTGCACATGGAGCTTGCCGTCTTTCAAGATCGCGGTGCGCAGCACGATGCAGGTGTCCATCCGCCCATCGGCTCCGAAATAGCCCACGCATCCGGCATAGACGCCGCGCCGCGCCACTTCGAGCTCGTCGATGATTTCCATCGCCCGCACCTTTGGCGCTCCGGAAACCGTTCCCGCCGGAAAACCCGCCGCCAGTGCGTCGATATTGTCGTATTTGGGGTCGAGCTTGCCCACCACGTTGGAGACGATGTGCATGACGTGGGAATAGTATTCGAGGAAGAACTTGTCGGTGACCTTCACCGAACCGATTTCCGCTACCCGCCCCACATCGTTCCGCCCGAGGTCGAGCAGCATCAGGTGCTCGGAGAGTTCCTTGGGGTCGGCCAGCAATTCCTCTGCCAACTCGCGGTCGCGTTCGGGTGTTGCCCCGCGCTTGCGCGTGCCGGCGATCGGGCGGATCGTGACTTCCCCATGATCGACCCTCACCAGGATCTCGGGACTCGACCCCGCGACGGCGAAATCGCCCATATCGAGGAAATACATGAATGGCGAGGGATTGGTACGCCGCAGCGCACGGTAGAGCGCCGTTGGCGGCAACGTGAAATCGGCTGAGAACCGTTGGCTGAGAACCACCTGAAAGATGTCGCCCGCGGCGATATAGTCCTGAGCCGCGCGCACCATCTTGAAATAATCTTCGCGCGAGGTGTTGGAGGTGACTTCTATCTTTGCGAGGTCGGGGATGTCGCCACCACGGGGAAGGGGACGTTCAAGGCGTGCTATAGCGTCCTCGATCCGTTCATTGGCCGCCTCATAGGCCTGCCGAGCGCTAACGCCTTCGCGCACATAGACCGGCGCTGACAAAAACAGCTCATCCTTGAGCGTATCGAAAACCGCCAGGATCGACGGGCGCATCATCAACGCGTCGGGAACCCCGATCGTATCGGGATTGGCGTCGGGCAGTTCTTCCATGAACCGCACCATGTCATAGCCCAGATATCCGAAAACCCCCGCCGAATTGGCGGGCAGTTCCCTGGGCATGTCGATCTGGCTTTCGGCGATCAGCGCGCGCAGCGCATCGAGCGGCTGGTCGGGCAAGGGAGCGTAGGCTTCCCGGTCGGTTGCCGCCGAGCGGTTGATTTGCGCCTGCCCCTCGACCACCCGCCACAGCAGATCCGGCTCGAGCCCGATGATCGAATAGCGTCCACGCACAGCGCCGCCCTCGACCGATTCGAGAAGAAAGCTGTAACGCCTGCCTTCGGCGAGCTTGAGATAGGTGCCGATCGGCGTTTCGAGATCCGCCACAACGCGCCGGTAGAGCACCTGGCCCTGTCCGGCCTCATAGGTCTTGGCAAAGGCCGTAAACTCGCTGTCGTCCGACATGATCCCGCCTATTGCAGCCCGATCACGCGGTTAAGGGCTTCCTGGTTGATCCTGACACCCAGATCCTGGCGCAGGCCTTCGACGAAACTGGCAAAGATCAGGTCAGCGAAGCTGGTTTCCATCGCCTCGGCCACTTGCGAAGTCGCATCCGCTGAGGCCGGCGTCACCTGCGTCACCTGGAAGACCACCATGCCGCCATTCTGGGTGGGAACATAACCCGCATGCCCTTCGCCGCCCTGGAAGGCAGCCTGGGCCACCTGCGGGTCGAGCCCGGCGCTGGCCGTGTTGCGGGTGAACGGCGAAGACGTCTGTGGCGTCTGTCCGTTTTCGGCGGCGACCGTGAACAGGTCGCTGCCGCTGTCGATCGCAGCCACCATGTCTTCGGCCGCGCGCGTCATCGCCATATCTGTCTGCAGGTCCTGCCAGGCGGTGATGACTTCGGCCCGGACTTCATCCAACGTCTGGTCGCGCGCCGGTTCGATCTCCTCGACCGAGAAAAACACGGTCCGGTTCGATCCCAGATTGATCGCGGGCGTAACGCGCGTATCGGCTGACGCCGCGAACACCGCATCGACGATGGTTTGGGTCGAACCTTGCGGCAACGTCTCGATTTCGGCGAGCGCGGCCCCATCAGCGGTCAAAGCGAGATCATAGACTTCAAGCCCATAGCGCTCGGCCACATCTTCGATCGGCAGGAACGCCGCCCGCGCTTCCTCGATCTCGTCATAGGCGGTCAACAACAGGTCCTGGGCCTTTTCCAGCCGCAGCGCCTGCTCCAGCTCCCCGCGAACATCTTCCAGCGGAGCCTGGCCTTCCTCTTGAATGGAGCTCACCCAGATAGCCCGTTGTCCCTCGGCGCCCTCGATCACGGCATAGCCGTTTTCCTCGAGCCCGAAGGTGGCTTGGGCGACGGCCGCATCGGTGATTTCACCCTGGGCAAAGGTGCCCAGTTCGGTCACCTCGGTCTGCATTCCGGTTTGAGAGACGACGCTGGCAAACGATGCTCCAGCCTCGATGCCTTCGGCAAAAGCCTGCGCCGCTTCCGCGTCGGGCAGCGTCAATTGGTGGACGGTACGGCGTTCGGGAGAAACGTATTGACCGGCAGTACGCTCATATTCGGCGGCGATTTCTTCCTCGGTGACCTCGACGCCGGCCGCCAGTGCCTCAGCGGTCAGGGGCAGGAGGCTCACGTGGCGCGTTTCCACGGTCCGGAATCGAGTCTGATTCTCCTCGAAGAACCGGGCCAGCTCTTCTTCGCTCGGCTCCTCGGTCACCTCGAACAGCACCGGATTGAGCTCGACATATTCGATGGTGCGCTGATCGTTGTCATAAGAGCGCGCGATATCGAGAGCCACCTGCGGAACGTAAGCCCCGTTGAAGATCATCCCCACCTGCTCGCGGCTCGCGGCGCGGCGCTGAAGGTTGAGATATTCGGCCTCGGTCAAGCCGGAATTGCGCAGCATGTTTGTAAATTCGCCGGTGTCGAACAGTCCCATGGCGCTGGCAAAGCTCGGATCCTGCCGCACCAGTTCGACGAGTTTCCGGTCCGACGCACCCAGGCCCAGGTCTCGCGCCAGAATTTCGATCGACGCGTCGTTGGCCAGCCGCGCGATCGCCGCGTTGGGCAGGCCATAGCTGACGGCCTGCTGCGCGGTGGGCGCCATCCCGGTCTGGGCCGCGAACTGGTTGAGCTGCGAGCGGTAGACCTGGTCGAAATCGCGCACCGAAATGTTCTGGTCGCCCACGCGCGCCACGGTATTGGCATTGAGATCCAGAAAAACGCTCGGAATCCCGAAACCGGCCACGGCGATGATAAGCACACCCAGTAGGATTTTGGCGATCCAGCTGCGGCCAAAATTGCGGAGATTGTCGAGCATTGTGGTCCGATCGGTTGAAGGCGGGCACTCGCCTATTGTCTTAGGCGCTGCCCTATGGCGTTCGAGGCGCGCGCATAATAGACAGGGTGCATAAGGCCCTGCAAGCACGCTTGCGGAGGCCGGGTTAAGCCATTCTGATTGTGCGTGCAAGGCGTTGTTGGGGTAGGGATGCAGGAGCAATTGCGGCCGCTGATTGCCGGGAACTGGAAGATGAATGGAACGGGGGCGGCGCTCGAGCAGCTTGCCCACCTCAAAACATTGCTGGAGGAAGCCGGCGAGATCGCCAGCGATGTGCTCATCTGCCCGCCCGCCACCCTCATCCATCGGGCGGCGCAACGCGCCGAGGGGAGCCCCATTCGCATCGGCGGGCAGGATTGCCACGCCAAGGTCAGCGGCGCTCATACCGGCGATGTCAGCGCCACCATGCTGTTCGACGCCGGAGCTTCTCACGTTATTTTAGGCCATTCCGAGCGTCGCGCCGACCATGGTGAAACCAGCGCCATGGTGAGCGAAAAGGTGCAAGCAGCGCTGGCGGCCGGTCTGGTCCCGATCGTGTGCGTCGGTGAAACTGAAGCCGAACGCGAGCAGGGGCGGGCGAATCAGGTGGTGGCCGAGCAGCTCGCCCAATCGCTTCCCGATGATTTCGGCAACACCCAGATAATCGTCGCCTACGAACCGGTTTGGGCCATCGGCACCGGTCGCACCCCCAATATTGGCGATATCGCAGAAATGCACGCCCATATGCGCGCGCTGCTCGTCGAACGGTTCGGCGCGGCGGGAGAGGCGGCACTTCTTTTATATGGCGGCTCGGTAAAGCCCGACAATGCCGGCGAAATCCTCAGGACCGCCAATGTCAACGGCGCGCTCGTGGGAGGGGCGAGCCTTCTGGCCAACGACTTCTTTTCCATCATCGTTGTCGCCTGAAGCAGTTGGGGAAAACTGTGGCGTTCTGGGGCTGGCCAATGCCGATCTTTGCGTGTAGAACGCCGCCCAACGCGATGCCTGTGCAAAGCCTTGCTCCACGTCCCGCCGGACGGGCAGGGCTTGAGTTGTTAAGCACCATAAATGTCAGGGTATTGCGCCAACGGCGCCTGGCTCCCATATGCCGCGCCGAGGCGTGAGTTGTTAAAGGACGAACCGTTACATGGCCACAGTACTGATTGTCGCCTATCTGTTGATCGTGATCGCCATGATCGTCGTGATCCTGCTCCAGCGGTCAGAAGGCGGCGGCCTCGGCATGGGCGGGGGCGGCGGCGGTGGCTTTATGTCCGCTCGCAGTTCGGCCAATCTGTTGACCCGCACCACGGCGATCCTTGGTACCCTCTTCATGGTCACCGCGATCGGCCTGACCATCATCAGCCAGTCCGACCGCAGTGCGTCCTCGATCCTGGATCAGGCAGCCCAGAACCCCGACGGCAGCCCGGCAACCGTTCTCGACGCGCTCGATGCGCTGGGAACGGGCAATGACGATCTTTCCGTCCCGGCTGAGCCTGCTGCTGAAAATGAGGACCTCGCCGCGCCGGCCGCCACCGACGAGGCCGCTCCTGCGGCAGAGCCGGACCTGACGGCCCCCGCGGCACCGGCCGAGCCGGCCGCCGAGGAACCTGTTGTCGACGCGCCTGCCGAACAAGCCGAGCCTGCGCCCGCTGACGCGGAAGAGGCGCCTGCAGCTCCGGCCGAGCCGACGACGACTGACGAACCTGCGCCGGCGGCGCAACCGACAACCAACCCCGGCAACTAAATCCGCCGGACAGGTTTCAAAGATTGGGGATGGA
This sequence comes from Pelagibacterium sp. H642, assembly GCF_031202855.1. Taxonomy (GTDB): domain Bacteria; phylum Pseudomonadota; class Alphaproteobacteria; order Rhizobiales; family Devosiaceae; genus Pelagibacterium. The sequence goes on from NZ_CP101829.1 coordinate 3,428,433, forward strand.
GACATCCCCTTCTTTTTTGTGTGGGCGCGGCAATTTCGCGCTTCGAATCGAAAGCGGCATATGTAAGGTAAAAGTCCATGGCTCGGTACGTTTTCATCACCGGTGGCGTGGTTTCCTCGCTCGGAAAAGGTTTGGCTTCGGCGGCTCTCGGCGCCGTGCTGCAGGCGCGCGGTTACAGGGTGCGGCTGCGCAAGCTCGATCCCTATCTCAACGTCGATCCTGGCACGATGTCGCCCTATCAGCACGGCGAGGTGTTCGTCACGGACGACGGTGCGGAAACCGATCTCGATCTGGGGCACTATGAACGCTTCACCGGACGTTCTGCCAATCAGCAGGACAACGTCACCACCGGGCGCATCTATTCAGACATTCTGGCCAAGGAACGCCGCGGCGACTATCTCGGCGCCACCGTGCAGGTGATCCCGCACGTCACCGACGAGATCAAGAGCTTCGTCACTTCGGGCAATGAGGACTACGACTTCGTTCTTTGCGAGATCGGCGGCACGGTCGGTGATATTGAAGCCATGCCGTTCCTCGAATCCATTCGCCAGTTGGGCAATGAATTGCCGCGCGGCGATGCCGTATTCGTTCATCTGACGCTGATGCCGTTCATTCCGTCGGCGGGCGAACTCAAGACCAAGCCAACCCAGCATTCGGTCAAGGAGTTGCGCTCCATCGGCATTCAGCCCGACATTCTGCTGGTGCGCTGCGACCGTCCCATCCCGGAAGGCGAAAAGCGCAAGCTTTCCCTGTTCTGCAACGTTCGTCCCTCGGCCGTGATCCAGGCGCTGGACGTCTCCTCGATCTATGACGTGCCGATCGCCTATCATGAGGAAGGGCTGGACGACGAAGTGCTTGCCGCCTTCGGCATCAAGGATGCGCCCGAGCCGAATCTGGAAGGCTGGCGCGAGATTTCCCGCCGCATCCACAACCCCGAGGGCATCGTCAACATTGCCATCGTCGGCAAATATACCGGCCTCAAGGACGCCTATAAGTCGCTTTCCGAAGCCTTGGCCCATGGCGGCATTGCCAATAACGTCAAGGTCAATCTCGAATGGATCGACTCCGAGGTCTTCGAGCGTGACGATCCGCAGCCATATCTTGAGGGCATCCACGGCATTCTTGTCCCCGGTGGCTTCGGTGAGCGGGGTTCGGAAGGCAAGATCAACGCCGCCCGCTTCGCCCGCATCCGTGATGTGCCCTATTTCGGCATCTGCTTCGGCATGCAGATGGCGTGCATCGAAGCGGCGCGCAACACCGCGCACATTCCGAAAGCCTCCTCCACCGAATTCGGCCCCACCAAGGAGCCGGTCGTGGGCCTCATGACCGAGTGGGTCAAGGAGAACAACAAGGAACAGCGCGGCGAGGACACCGATCTCGGCGGCACGATGCGTCTGGGTGCCTATCCGGCCCAGCTCGTGCGTGGCAGCCGGGTGGCCGACATCTATGGCACCAACCGCATCTCCGAGCGCCATCGCCACCGCTACGAGGTCAACATGAAGTACCGCAAGGTGCTCGAGGCCAACGGTTTGCTGTTTTCCGGCCTCTCACCGGATGGCACGCTGCCCGAGATCGTGGAGCGTACCGACCACCCCTGGTTCATCGGTGTCCAGTATCACCCCGAGCTCAAGTCTCGCCCGTTCGAACCGCACCCGCTGTTCAAATCCTTTATCGCGGCGGCTGTCGAACAGAGCCGGCTGGTGTAAGGAGGGCAATTCACTCCGGAGGCATGCCGGCCTTGTGTCGGCATCCGGTCGGTGGCAGCGCCGGACGAGTACGCGTAACCTCATATTGCGTCTTCAGGATTTTCTCCGGAGGGCCCCGGCGATAAGCGCGATTCTTTCCATCTCGTCGTCTTCGGGCTTGACCCGGAGACCCGCAGCGCTTCACTGTTCCACCAGAAAGTTCGAGCCCGCGCGTTTCCCATGGCAGAAATCGTCAACCTCCGTCAGGCGCGCAAGGCAAAGGTCCGCGCCGAGAAAGAACAGGCAGCCGAGGCCATTCGCGCCAAATTCGGCCGCACCAAAGCCGAGAGGGACCGGCAGCGCAAGCTATCCGATAAGCAAAACCGCGATCTCGATAGCCACAAGCGCGACTGATCTCTCCGCCAATCCGCGACTTTTCGTCCCGAAACGCTGTTTCAAAAACGTTTGCGTCGAACCGTACCGTGCGGTACTCCACGCCGGCGCTCGGACGTTCTCCTCCCGTTCGCGCGCCCAAAGCGTTGATCATCAACGGCGCCATCCGCTTTGTGCGGCGGCTTCTTCCGGCCGCCGATCAGTCTCGTGCGCCCGGACAAGACCATGTCGACCACCACCACTGCCGCACCCGCTGCGGCGCCGGTCGCGACAGGCAATTCCGCCCGCCGCGTCCTCGCCGCTTCGATGATCGGAACGACCATCGAATTCTTCGATTTCTACATCTACGCCACTGCCGCGGTGATCGTATTCCCGCAACTTTTCTTCCCGGCCGGCGATTCCCTGTCGGCGCTGCTTTCTTCGCTCGCGACCTTCGCCATCGCCTTTTTCGCGCGCCCGGTGGGTGCAGCGATCTTCGGGCACTATGGAGACCGCATCGGACGCAAGGCGACGCTGGTCGCGGCGCTGCTGACCATGGGTATTTCCACCGTGCTCATCGGTTTCCTGCCGACCTACGCCCAGATCGGCGTCGTCGCGCCGCTGCTGCTCGCTCTGTGCCGGCTGGGGCAGGGGATCGGCCTGGGTGGTGAATGGGGCGGCGCGGTCCTGCTCGCCACTGAAAACGCCGCGGAAGGCAAGCGCGCCTTGTACGGCATGTTCCCCCAGCTTGGCGCTCCGGTGGGCTTTTTCCTCGCCACCTGCGTGTTCCTGCTGCTCGCCGAAGTGCTCAGTGAAGATCAGTTCTTCGCCTGGGGCTGGCGCGTTCCCTTTATCGCCAGCGCGCTTCTGGTGATCGTCGGGCTCTTCATTCGTCTGAAGATCTCCGAAACACCCGAATTTGCCAAGGCGATGGAAAAGGCCGAACGGGTCGAAGTGCCGTTTCTCGACCTCTTCAAGCGTCACAAGGTAAGCCTCGTTCTCGGCACCATGGCTGCGCTGGCCACGTTCGTGCTGTTCTACATCATGACGGTATTTTCGCTGAGCTGGGGCACGGCACAACTGGGCTATAGCCGCGAAGAATTCCTCGTCATGCAGATGATCGGCGTGGTTTTCTTCGGCCTTTTCATTCCGCCCACGGCCATCCTCGCCGATCGCTACGGCATGCGTCGCGTCATGGTGCTGGTTTCCGTCGCCATCGGCATTTTCGGGCTGGTGCTCGCGCCGCTGTTCGGCTCGGGCAATGTATTCGGAGTCACCTTCTTCCTCTGCCTTGGCTTTGCGCTGATGGGCATGACGTATGGGCCGCTCGGCACCGCGCTCGCTGCTCCGTTCCCGACGGCCGTGCGCTATACCGGCGCTTCGCTCACATTCAATCTGGGCGGTATTTTCGGCGCATCGCTGGCGCCCTATATCGCCACTTGGCTCGCGACCAGCTTCGGTCTGCACACCGTCGGCTACTATATGATCTTTGCCGCTGTCATGACCCTCGCCGCATTCGCCTTTATGCGCCAGGACAGCGACTGAGCAAAACGAGGAACCTCCGTGGTGCGCTGTCCGTTGACGGCAAAACAAAACCACGGAGGTTGCTCATGCCTACTGCATCCGGCCACACCACGGCCATCCGCGCTACCCGTGCCGTCGGCACTGACGTCTACAATCTCGACGGCCAGAGGATTGGCAAGGTCGAGGATATCGTCCTCGACAAGACCGACAACGCCATCATGTTCGCCGTTGTCGGCTTCGGTGGTTTCCTTGGAATGGGTGAGAAGTTCCACCCCGTCCCCTGGGCCACACTCGATTACGATCAGGACCAGGACGGTTATGTCGTGCCCTTCACCAAGGAAGAACTCGAAGCCGCGCCCGCCGATACCATCAGCGAATTGACCAAGGACGATGGCCTCTATGCGCGGCAGGAAGCCTACTCGTACTATAAGGTCGATCCTTACTGGAATTAGACAGCTCTTATATAAGTTCCGGATAGCGGACGGATGGTGTCATCCGCCCGCATTATTTTTGCGGCAAGCCCTTTCCCACCTCCGGCCGGTTCATTAGTTTGCCGACCGGCATCACCACAAGAAACAAAGGGCGTTTCCATGTCTGCTATCGTTGACGTTATCGGCCGTCAGATTTTCGACAGCCGCGGCAATCCAACCGTCGAGGTCGATGTCGTTCTCGACGATGGCAGCTTCGGCCGCGCCGCGGTGCCCTCGGGTGCCTCGACTGGGGCCCACGAAGCCGTGGAGCTGCGCGATGGCGGCGAGGCTTATATGGGCAAGGGCGTGCTCAACGCCGTCGATAACGTCAACACCCTGATCGCCAACGAAATCGAAGGCATGGATGCCCTCGACCAGATCGCGGTCGATCAGGCCATGATCGAGCTCGATGGCACGCCCAACAAGGGCAAACTCGGGGCCAATGCCATTCTCGGCGTGTCCCTCGCCGTTGCCCGCGCCGCCGCCGAATCGAGCGCCTTGCCGCTCTGGCGCTATGTCGGCGGCCCCAACGCCCGCCTGCTACCCGTACCGATGATGAACATCATCAACGGCGGCGAACATGCCGACAACCCGATCGACATCCAAGAATTCATGATCATGCCGGTGGGCGCGGATTCGATTTCCGACGCAGTGCGGATCGGCACGGAAATCTTCCACACCCTCAAGAAGGGCCTGGCGGCCGGAGGGCATAACACCAATGTGGGCGACGAGGGTGGCTTCGCCCCGAACCTGTCCTCCACCGAAGACGCACTCGGCTTCATCATGAAGTCCATCGAAAAGGCCGGCTACGCTCCCGGCGAGGATGTCTATCTGGCGCTCGATTGCGCCTCCACCGAGTTCTTCGACAACGGCAGCTACAACCTCAAGGGCGAAGGCAAGACGCTGGGTTCGGACGAAATGGTCCGCTATCTCGAAGACCTTACCGCCCGTTTCCCCATCATCTCGATCGAAGACGGCATGGCCGAGGACGATTGGGACGGCTGGAAGGCTCTGACCGAGGCGATCGGCGGCAAGGTGCAGCTCGTGGGCGACGACCTTTTCGTCACCAACACCGAACGTCTCGTCTCGGGCATCAAGATGGGCGTCGCCAACTCGATCCTCGTCAAGGTCAACCAGATCGGTTCGCTGTCGGAAACCCTCGAAGCGGTCGAGACCGCGCACAAGGCGTCCTACACTTCGGTCATGTCGCACCGCTCGGGGGAAACCGAGGATTCGACCATCGCCGACCTCGCCGTGGCGCTGAACTGCGGTCAGATCAAGACCGGCTCTCTGGCTCGTTCGGACCGGCTTGCCAAATACAACCAGTTGATCCGCATCGAGGAGTTCCTCGGCACCTCCGGCCGTTACGCCGGTCGCTCGATCCTCAAAGGAGCCTAGAGAACCGCTTGGGGAGGCTGCAATGCGCGCGGTCGTTTCCGAACGCTACGGTCCTCCCCACACATTGAGGCTCTGTGATGTTCCCGTTCCCAAACCGGGGCCTGGCGAAGTGCTGGTGCGCGTCTGCGCGGCATCGGTCAATTCATGGGATTGGGACCGGCTGATCGGCAAGCCTTTGGCTCGGATTGCCGAACCCTTCGGTCCGTCCCACAGAATAGCCGGTGCCGACATCGCCGGTGTTGTCGAGGTCCTCGGAGAAGGGGCCGAGGGCTTTGCCGTCGGTGACCGGGTCTTCGGGGATCTTTCGAATGGCAAATGGGGTGGCTTTGCCGAATATGCATGCGCGCCAATATCAACTCTGGCGCATATACCGGATGGGCTGAGTTTCATTGATGCCGCCGCCTTACCGCAAGCGGGCGCTTTGGCCCTGCAAAGCCTGCGCAAGAGTTCCGTTCCCAAACCCTCGATCCTCGTCAACGGTGCCGGTGGCGGTGTTGGAACCTTTGCCATTCAGATGGCCAAGCAACTCGGTGCGGCGGTCACCGCCGTTGATTGCCCGGGGAAGCGCGACCGGGTGCTTGCTCTGGGCGCCAATGCATTCATTGATTATCGCACAATTGATTTCACCGCTGCCGGTGACCAATACGACCTGGTCATCGACGTCGTCGCCCATCGCTCGGCCAGTGCCTATGCAAGGGTGCTTCGCGAGGGCGGCGTGCTCGTGGTTATCGGCGGCACCATCCGCAGTCTTCTCTCTGTGGCCTGCTTTGGCAGCGTCATCGGAAAAACACAACGCAAGCGACTGGGCGTGCTGTTTTACGAGGTCTCGCCAGCCGATTTCTCGCAATTGGCTGGGCAATGTGTCGAAGGCCGGCTCACTCCGGTCATCGACAGCGTCTTTCCCCTGGAGCGCGCAGCCGAGGCCCTCCAACGCATCGGGGGAGGCGAGGCGACCGGCAAGATCGTCATTTCAGTATCGGACTGAAGTATATGGCCGCAGCAAGAAGTCCTTAAGCTTGACGAAGTATGAAGGAAGCTTGGCAGCGTCCTACGGTTCGAGTTTCCATGCCCACCCGCGTCAAACGTCCTTCTATACTCGTTAAGTTGAGCATAACCGCCAGTTTGCTCGCCTTTCAGGGCTATCTGGGCTATCACGTCGTGACGGGCGCCTTCGGCATCGATAGCCAGCGCGAGATGCTCGAGCAGATTCGCCTCCTCGAAGCCCGGCAGGCAGCGCTCGAAATCGAAATCGACTCCTACGAGCATCGGATCGCGCTCTTCGACCCACGGCGGATGGATCCCGACATTCTCACTGAACGGGCCCGAGCCCTCCTGGGTCTGGTCCATCCGGACGATATCATCATCGTCCCCGAAGCGCAGGACGTAAACTGAATTTCAGTTCATCAATGTTCTGAACTGAAATTCGGTTAACTAATAAATATATCGGTATTATAGACGTTTATCCGGTCTCGTGCTGTCACGCGACCCCTTTGCCGGTAGCATCGGCCGCGGTATTGTGCATCAATGCCTCCCGCATCCCGTGCACCTCGCCAATGGGGTGGCGGCACCGATCCACTTTCCGGAGACGTCGCATGGCGCGTAAAGCGACGGCCGCCAAGGCCACTTCCAACATACCCGAACTGAGCAAGGACGAGGAGCTTCATGCATTCCGCGAGATGCTGCTGATCCGCCGGTTCGAGGAGAAGGCTGGCCAGATGTATGGCATGGGCCTGATCGGCGGCTTCTGCCACCTATATATCGGACAGGAAGCCGTGGTGACCGGGATCACCATGGCGTCGAAAAAGGGCGAAGATGCCCAGATCACCGGATATCGCGATCACGGTCACATGCTGGTCATGGGGCTCGATCCTAGTGCCGTGATGGCCGAATTGACGGGTCGTCAAGGCGGCTTGTCGAAAGGCAAGGGCGGTTCGATGCACATGTTCTCCAACGAACACCGATTTTATGGCGGCAACGGTATCGTCGGCGCCCAGGTTTCGCTCGGCACCGGCCTCGCTTTCGCTTCCAAATATCGCGGCGACGGCTCGGTCTCGATCACCTATTTCGGTGACGGCGCCGCCAACCAGGGCCAGGTCTATGAGAGCTTCAACATGGCCAAGCTCTGGAACCTGCCGGTCGTCTATGTGATCGAAAACAACAAATACGCGATGGGCACTTCGCTTGAGCGCGCTGCCGCCACCACCGATCTCTCCCAGCGCGGCCTCTCCTTCGGTATTCCCGGCGAACAAGTCGATGGAATGGACGTTCGCATGGTCAAGGATGCTGCCGAGCGCGCCATCGAACACGCACGGTCAGGGAAGGGACCCTACATTCTCGAAATGCTCACCTACCGTTATCGCGGTCACTCCATGTCCGATCCGGCGAAGTATCGCTCCAAGGATGAAGTGACCAGCATGCGTTCGGAGCGTGACCCGATCGAGCAGGTGCGCAAGCGCATTATCGAGAAGAATTACGCTACCGAGGACGAGCTCAAGGATGTCGAAAAGGACATCCGCGCCATCGTCACCGCAGCGGCCGATTTTGCCACCAACGATCCCGAGCCCGATGCGTCCGAGCTCTACACCGACATCCTGATCGACTAAGCGCAGGCCCAGGAGAAAACATATGGCTACCGATATTCTGATGCCCGCGCTCTCGCCCACCATGGAAGAGGGCAAGCTCGCCAAATGGGTCGTCAAGGAAGGCGACAAGGTCGCGCCCGGCGACGTCCTGGCTGAAATCGAGACCGATAAGGCCACCATGGAGGTGGAAGCTGTCGATGAAGGGATCATCGCCAAGATCTTCGTTGCCGAGGGCACCGAAAGTGTGAAGGTCAACACCCCGATCGCCGCGCTCGTCGCCGAAGGCGAAGACGCCAGCGCCGTTCCCGAACCCGAGATTGGCCCTGACGAACCCAAGGAATCCGAAAAACCCGGCTATTCCGACGCTGTCGAGAACAAGTCCCAGCCGACCACCAAAGCCGTCGACGCGCCGGCCGCGCCTCAGTTCAAGCCGCAGAATGATCCCGACATTCCCGACGATGTCGAAATGGTCACCATGACCGTGCGCGAAGCGCTTCGCGATGCCATGGCCGAGGAAATGCGCGCCGACAAGGACGTCTTCGTCATGGGTGAAGAAGTCGCCGAGTACCAGGGGGCCTATAAGGTCACCCAGGGGTTGCTGCAGGAATTCGGCAAGGAGCGCGTGATCGACACGCCCATCACCGAGCACGGCTTTGCCGGCCTCGGCGTCGGTGCCGCTTTCGCGGGCCTCAAGCCGATTGTCGAGTTCATGACCTGGAATTTCGCCATGCAGGCTATCGACCAGATCATCAACTCTGCTGCCAAGCAGCTCTACATGTCGGGCGGGCAGGTGACTGCGCCCATGGTATTCCGTGGCCCGAACGGCGCCGCCGCCCGCGTGGCCGCCCAGCACAGCCAGGATTATTCGGCCTGGTACAGCCACATCCCCGGCCTGACGGTCATCGCTCCCTATACCGCGGCCGACGCCAAGGGGCTGCTCAAGGCCGCCATTCGCTCGCCGAACCCCGTCGTCTTTCTCGAAAACGAGATCCTCTACGGCTCGACCGGCGAAGTACCCAAGATGGACGATTTCGTCCTCCCCATCGGCAAGGCACGTATCGCCCGTGAGGGTAAGGACGTGACCATCGTTTCGTTCTCGATGGGCATGCGCTACGCCACCCAGGCCACCGAAAAACTGGTCGCCGCCGGCGTCGATGTGGAACTGATCGATCTGCGCACGCTTCGCCCGCTCGATATCGATACGGTGATCGAGTCCGTCAAAAAGACCGGCCGCTGTGTAACCGTCGAAGAGGGCTGGCCCCAGGGCGGCATCGGCTCGGAAATCTCAGCCCGCCTCATGGAGCGTGCCTTCGACTATCTGGATGCGCCCGTGACCCGCGTCACCGGCAAGGACGTTCCCATGCCTTACGCCGCCAACCTCGAAAAGCTGGCGCTCCCGAGCGTCGACGAGGTGATCGCCGCCGTCAACGCCGTCACCTACCGCAGCTAAGGGAGGCATCGGATGCCCATCAACATCACCATGCCCGCCCTCTCGCCCACCATGGAGGAGGGGACCCTCGCCAAATGGCACGTCAAGGAGGGCGACACCGTCTCCTCCGGTGACGTGATCGCCGAAATCGAAACCGATAAGGCGACCATGGAAGTGGAAGCCGTCGACGAAGGCACCATCGGCAAGATCCTGGTTGCCGAGGGCTCGGAAAACGTCAAGGTCAACGCCGTTATCGCTGTGCTGCTCGAAGAGGGCGAAAGCGCCGATGCGATTGGCGACACCTCGTCTGGCCAAACCGAGGTTGAGAAGTCGGAAGAGGCGCCCAAGGTCAGCCAAGCGGACGAAAAAGCCGAAGCCAAAGCAGAGGACACGCCAAAGGCCCCGTCTTCAAGCTCGGATGCCAAACCCGCTCCTGAGCCGCTACCGGCGCCCAAGACCGACGGCAACCGCATCTTCGCCTCCCCACTGGCTCGTCGTCTCGCCAAGGAAGCCAACATCGATCTCTCCGCTATCTCGGGCTCCGGTCCCAAAGGCCGCGTCGTCAAGGCCGATATCGAGAAGGCGAAAAAGGATGGTGTTCCCTCCAAACCCTCCGCCGCACCTGCGCAGGGGGCTCAGCTCGCCGCAGGACTTGGCAAGAACCAGGTTCTCGCAATGTACGAGGAGGGCTCCTACGACCTCGTGCCCGCCGATGGCATGCGCAAGACCGTCGCGGCGCGCCTGACCGAATCCAAGCAGACCGTCCCGCACTTTTACCTCACCATCGATTGCCGCATCGACAACCTGATGAAGGCCCGCGAAGAGATCAACGCAGCGGCGCCCAAGGACAAGGACGGCAAGCCGGCTTACAAGCTCTCGGTCAACGACTTCATCATGAAGGCGTGGGCCATCGCGCTCCAGCAGGTGCCGCAGGCCAATGCCACCTGGGCGGGCGACGCCATCCTCTACCACCACCGCTCCGATGTCGCCGTCGCCGTCGCCGTTCCCGGCGGTCTCTTCACGCCCGTCGTCAAGTCCTGCGACCAGAAGACCCTGCGCCAGATCTCGGACGAGGTGAAGGATCTCGCCACCCGCGCGCGCAACAAGAAGCTGGCCCCGCACGAATACCAGGGCGGTTCTACCGCGGTTTCCAACCTCGGCATGTACGGCGTCAAGCACTTCGGCGCCGTCATCAACCCGCCCCACGGCACGATCCTCGCCGTCGGTGCCGGTGAAGAGCGCGTCTACGCCGAAAAGGGCCAGGTCAAGACCGGCCAGTTCATGACCGTCACGCTCTCTTGCGACCACCGCTCGGTCGACGGCGCTCTAGGCGCCGAACTGCTGGCGGCGTTCAGGAAGCTGATCGAAACACCTGTGATGATGCTGGCTTGAACAAGGAGAGGATGATGAAGACCATCCTCGCCTTCGGCGACAGCCTCACCTTCGGCACCGACCCCGTCGTCCAGGGCCGGCGCCATGCTTATGAGGACCGCTGGCCGACCCGGCTCGAAGCGGGCCTCGGCGGCAAGGCTCGTGTCATAGCCGAGGGCTTGGGCGGGCGAACAACGGTGTTCGACGACTTCGCCTCGCCGTCCGACCGCAACGGCGCCCGCGTCCTGCCGACGCTCCTGGCGAGCCATGAGCCGCTCGATGCCGTCGTCGTCATGCTGGGCACCAATGACATGAAATCCCACATCTGTGGCAGCGCCTTCAGCGCTGCCCGCGGCATGCGGCGCCTTGTGGAGATCGTTCGAACGTTCCCATGGGCAGCAATGCCGGCGCCCCAGGTCGTGCTGGTTTCTCCGCCCCACTGCATCGAAACCACCTCACCTGCGCTGGATCCCAATTTCGGCCAGATGATCGCCGAAAGCCGGCAGCTTGCCACCCATTACCGACGCGTTGCCGAGGAAACGGGCTGCCGCTTCTTCGACGCGGCGACCGTCTCCAAGGCCTCGCCGGCCGACGGCGTTCATCTCGACGCCCCCAACACCCGCGCCATCGGCGATGCTCTCGCGCCGATCGTTAAAGACATGCTCGGGCTCTAGCCCGGAACAACAAGAGGAAAGCCATGGCGGATCAATACGATATCATCGTGATCGGTGCCGGTCCCGGCGGCTACATCGCGGCCATCCGTGCCTCGCAGCTCGGTCTCAAGGCGGCCATCGTCGAGCGCGAGCACATGGCCGGCATCTGCTCGAACTGGGGCTGCATCCCCACCAAGGCGCTTCTACGCTCGGCCGAAATCTATGGCCACATGTCTCACGCGAAGGATTATGGCCTCAAAGCCGATCAGTTCGATTTCGATCTCGACGCCATCGTCAAGCGCTCGCGCGGCATCGCGGGCCGCATGAACGATGGCGTGCAGTTCCTGATGAAAAAGAACAAGATCGATATCATTTGGGGCGAAGCCACCATCACCAAGCCCGGTGAAGTCACCGTCGCGGCAACGAAAAAGAAGCCTGTCGAACCCCAGCACCCCAAGCCCAAGACGACACTGGGCGAGGGCACGTACAAGGCCAGGAACATCATCGTCGCCACCGGCGCCCGTCCGCGCGTCCTGCCCGGCATCGAGCCGGATGGGGAGAAGATCTGGACCTATTTCGAGGCGCTGAAGCCCGCCAGGATGCCAAAATCGGTGGCCGTCATGGGCTCGGGCGCCATCGGCATCGAATTCGCCTCCTTCTATCGCTCGCTGGGCGCCGAGGTCACCGTCATCGAACTGCTGCCGCAGATCATGCCGGTCGAAGACGCCGAGATCGCCGGCCTTGCTCGCAAGCGCTTCGAAAAGCGCGGCATCCAGATCCTGACCGATGCCAAGGTCGGCAAGGTGGACAAGACCAAGGACGGCATCACCGCCCATGTCGAACTCAAGAGCGGCGACAAGAAGGAGATCAAGGCCGACGTCCTGATCTCGGCCGTCGGTGTACAGGCCAATTCCGAAAATCTCGGCCTTGAGAAAGCGGGCGTGAAGATCGATCGCGGTGTCATTGTAGCCGACGATCACGGCCGCACCAATGTGGAAGGCATTTGGGCCATCGGCGATGTCGCCGGCCCCCCCATGCTGGCCCACAAGGCCGAGCACGAGGCCGTCATTGCCGTCGAAACCATCGCCGGCAAGACTGTCCACGGCCTCGATAAATCGAAAATCCCCGGCTGCACCTATTGCGAGCCCCAGGTCGCCAGCGTCGGCCTCACCGAAGCCAAGGCCAAGGAACTGGGCCGCGACATCCGCGTCGGCCGCTTCCCCTTCGTGGGCAATGGCAAGGCCATTGCTCTGGGCGAGCCCGATGGCCTCGTCAAAACCATCTTCGACAAGAAGACAGGCGAACTCCTGGGCGCCCACATGATCGGCGCCGAAGTCACCGAACTGATCCAGGGGTTCGTGGTCGCCATGAACCTGGAAACCACCGAGGAAGAGTTGATGCACACCATCTTCCCGCATCCCACCCTTTCGGAAACCATGAAGGAAAGCGTGTTGGACGCCTATGGTCAGGCGCTGAACATCTAAAAAGGCACGGATCGCCCAGACTCACCGCTCCGTGCTATGGTCTTGATGTCGGAGGAGGAAAACCCGACATCAGGTCGATGCATCCAAACGCAAGTCGAATGCATTGACCCATCGTCCATAACCCGATTGGAGAGCCAGTATGGAAGGTGTAGGTTGGATAGGCGCAATCATCATTGGCGGCATTGCCGGATGGATTGCCGAAAAGATTATGGGTTCTGACCAAAATCTTTTGATGAACATCATTCTCGGTATTGTCGGCGCCATCGTCGCCAATGCCATCCTTGCGATCTTCGGCATCAATTTTGCCGGCTGGATCGGCAATTTGATCGCCGGCGTCATTGGCGCCTGCATCCTCATCTGGATCGGCCGTATGATCCGCGGACGAACGTAACTCTCATGCGGCCGCGCCCTTTCGGCGCGGCCGGCACGCTCCATAGGGGCGATAGAACAAGAACACAGCGTCGTTTCCTTAGCTTTGATGAAGCTATGAGATGACCCAGGGGCAGATATGGTAACGCTTCTCGACACGGCGGCACGTCAGGCCGCCCGCCATCCGGAAAAGGCAAAGCGGCCCGATACCGAGATGCTGCGCAAGCCCGAATGGATCCGGGTCAAGGCGCCCGGTTCGCCGGTCTACCGCGAAACCCAGGAAATCGTCCGCAAGCATGGTCTGGTCACCGTCTGCGAGGAAGCCGGCTGCCCCAATATCGGTGAGTGTTGGAGCAAGAAGCACGCCACCATGATGATCATGGGCGAGGTCTGCACCCGAGCCTGCGCCTTCTGCAACGTGCGCACCGGTCTGCCGACCGCGCTCGATCCCAACGAACCAGAAAACGTCGCCAAGGCCGTCGAAAAGCTCGGGCTTGAACATGTGGTCATCACCTCGGTCGATCGCGACGACCTGGCTGATGGCGGTGCGCAACACTTCGCCGACGTTATCCTCGCCATCCGGGCCCGCAACCCGCGTACGACGATCGAAATCCTCACGCCCGACTTCCTGCGCAAGGAAGGCGCGCTCGAAATTGTCGTCGCCGCCAAGCCCGACGTCTTCAACCACAATCTTGAGACCGTCCCGTCAAAATATCTCACGGTCCGTCCGGGTGCGCGCTATTTCCACTCCATCCGCCTGTTGCAGCGGGTCAAGGAGATCGATCCGCAGATGTTCACCAAGTCCGGCATCATGGTTGGGCTGGGCGAAACCCGCAATGAAGTGCTGCAGTTGATGGACGATTTGCGCATTGCCGATGTCGATTTCCTCACCATCGGCCAATACCTGCAGCCCACTCGCAAGCACCACAAGGTGGAAAAATACGTGACGCCCGAGGAGTTCAAATCCTACGCGACCATCGCCAAGACAAAGGGATTCCTGCTGGTGTCGTCGAGCCCGCTCACCCGCTCCTCACACCATGCTGGCGAGGATTTCGCCGAACTGCGCAAGGCCCGTCAGGCAAGGCTCGGTCTGGCGTGATGAAAAAGACCTTCGAGCGTTTCGTCCCGCATTCGGCGGCGCAGATGCTTGCGCTCGTGGCCGATGTCGACACCTATCCCGATTTCATCCCTCATTGCGAGCGGATGGACGTACGCCGCAGCGTCGACGCGCCGCAAACGCGCTTCGATGCTCGTATGCACATCAAGTTCGGTCCGATCGCTCAGGCTTATACAAGCCGCATCGAGGTCGATAGGGAAGCCTGCACCCTGCGCGCCCGCGCCGTCGACGGACCGTTTTCCCATCTCGACAGTATATGGCGTTTCACCGAGACGGGGCAGGGCACGTCCATTCGCTTCGATATAGACTTCGCGATTGCCAATCCCCTGTTGCGCGCTGTGGCCGAGCCGGCCTTTGCCGCCAAGCAGGAAGAAATCATCGACGCCTTCGTCGCTGAGGCGCACCGCCGTTATGGCGGTGCGCAGGATTAGGCTTTCCGGCGAATTTCCTTGCCGCCGTTGAGTTCGACGGCTGAACGGAACAGTGCCTTCAGCGCTTCCTCGTCGATCTCGTCATCTTCGGAAATATCGATGGCCCGGCGGGTATTGCCGTCGAGGCTGGAATTGAACAGACCAGTCGGATCGTCAAGGGAAGCCCCTTTGGCGAAAGTGAGCTTGATGTAATTTTTGTAGCTCTCGCCGGTGAACAGCATTCCGTTATGCGACCACACCGGAACTCCGCGCCATTTCCATTCCTCCACCACCTCGGGCTCGACCTCTTTGATGAGCGCCCGAACCTTGGCAAGTTTTTCGCCGCGCCAATCGTCCAGATCGCTGATCCTGCCGTCGATCAGCCGCGAGGCTTCCGCTGCGTCTTGAGCCATCCTCTCTTCTCCCTCACTCAAACACCGGCCTGACGACCGGCGCGCCACCTTACCGCATGCGGCAGCACGAACATATAGAGCCCCGTGGCAAGCAGCAGGAACAGCGGCGGCAGCGGAGTGTAATAGATCCATTCGGCCGGCTCCATGCCAACTCCGAGCATGATGAAGATCGCCGCGACGACGATGGTGAAGATGATCGAAAGCCAGCGGTGAATCTGGCGAATCCATTTGCTCAAGGAAAACCTCCCGATACTTTGGTGAGCGGACACTCTGTCCGCTCGATCATGTGCTCAATCCAATTGGCTGACGACTTTTTCGAGGTTCTCGAGGTTCTGCCGCCACCCGACCTTGGCGCCGCCGAAAGCCTGCTTCTGATCGGGACGGAAGCCAACCTGTTCCATGCGCAATTGCGTACCGTCGCCGGCAGGGGTGAGCGTAAAGGTCACCACGCTTTTGAGGGCATAAGTCGGATCTTCGTGATTGTAGTCCCACGTATAGGACAGCGTCTTGTGCGGCTCGACGGTTAGCACTTCGCAGTCCACGCCGCCCCAATCCCCCGACAGATTGAACTTGTGGCCCACTGAGGCATTGAAATCGTTCTTCATCAGCCATTCGGAGATCAGGTGTGGCTGGGTTAGCGCTCGCCAGATCTTTTCGGGAGGGTAGGGGATATCCCGCTCGACCACCACGGAGAGCGTTTCGGTTGATGCCTGGGTCATTGGTCCATCCTTTTCAGTAAATCCTCGAGATCGTCGAACCGACTTTCCCAGAAGCTGGTCATGTCCTTCGTCCAGTCGACCAGGGGCTTTAGGGCAGCAAATTCGGCACTGTAGTGGGTTTGGCGACCTTGCTGACGGTCGCGAACCAATCCGGCCCGTTTCAAAATTCCAAGATGCTTGGAAACGGCGGGCTGTGAGATGCCGGCCATGGCGGTGATCGCACTGACCGTCGTGTCTCCATCGCGGCACAAGCGTTCAAAAATCGCCCGTCGCGTTGGATCGGCAAGCGTGCGGAACAGAATGTCGTGCGGCTGATCCATGATGTATAACTCGTGAGCTATTGATTTGACCAATAACTGACGAGCTATATGTGAGTCAAGCGAGAGGATGCAAAAAAGACAATATTGCTTGGGAGGGAATGGCCGTTATCCTTCGCCCGACTCAGAAGCAATGAGCCGACGTGGAGGATATCGATATGGACGTTTATTATCCGGTTGCCACCGTAACGCTGCTGGTAGGCATTACGCTCTTTGGCATGGCGCTGACCGTGGCGAGAACGCACGCGAAGACCGGTATCCTAGCCCCTGCAATGTCGGGTGATCCTCGCCTCGAGCGCGCGGTTCGCGGTCACATGAACACCATTGAATGGACTTTGGTGTTTCTCCCCGCCATGTGGCTGTTCGCCATATATTGGAGCGTAACCTGGGCTGCCGTCTTGGGTGCCCTCTGGATTCTGGCGCGGATCGCTTATTTTATCGGTTATCTCGCAGCGCCCGAAAAACGTTATCCCGGCTTTTTGGCTCAGGTTCTGGTGACGTCGATATTGTTGTTCGGGGCACTCGGTAGAATAGTGTTTCTTTGGATCGCCTAATAGGAATCCAGCACCATTTCCAGCGCGACCCGCACGGAAAGTTGGCGCACGATATCTCGTCCCTGATCGCCGAACTCTTCCTTTCGGTGCAGCGTGCACTCCTTGGTCGCCACGGCAAAGTGGACAAGCCCGATGGGCTTTTCCTCCGAGCCGCCGCCAGGACCAGCGATGCCGGTAACCGAAACCGCAAGATCGACGCCGGCCTTGCGCAGCGCACCTTCGGCCATGGCGCGCGCGACCGGTTCGGACACGGCGCCGTGCTCGGAGATAAGGTCCGCCGGCACCTCGATCATATCGGTCTTGGCGCGGTTATCGTAGGTTACGAACCCCCCATAGAGCATGCGCGAGGACCCGGCGACCGTGGTGAGCGAAGCGGCGATCAGTCCGCCGGTGCAGCTTTCGGCGGTGACCATCATATGGTCGGCCACAATGAGCCGATCGTTGACCTTTTTGGCCAGCGCCAGGGTTTCGGAATCGAGCATTAGGAGTGATCCTGCGGAATTTCGATGGTAGCGATAGCCTGGGCGGCTATGCCTTCTTCACGGCCAGTAAAACCCAGTCGCTCCGAAGTGGTTGCCTTCACCGCCACCCGGCTGGGCGAAATGTTGGCGATCTGCGCGATTCGCTCGCGCATTGCCTCCACATGCGGCCCGATCTTGGGCCGCTCGCAAATGATCGTGACGTCGAGATGCACCACGCGTCCGCCCCGCTGCCGGACCAGCGATACAGCGTGTTCGAGAAAGATCGCCGAATCGGCGTCCTTCCATTCACTCTCGCTGGGCGGGAAATGCTTGCCTATGTCTCCATCCGCCAATGCACCGTAGAGCGCGTCCGAGAGGGCATGCAGCACCACGTCCGCATCCGAATGGCCCTTGAGCTTGGCCGAATGCGGTATCGCGATATTGCCCAGGATCACTGCATCGCCCTCGGTGAAGGCATGCACGTCAAAACCTGATCCCACCCGCGTTTCCATGGTGTTTTCCTTCCCGACGATCCGCTCGGCCCGTTCGAAGTCGCCCGGCAGCGTAACTTTGATGTTGCGTGAATCGCCCTGGGCGAGGGCGACCGACAGGCCGGCCCATTCTGCAATGGCGGCGTCGTCGGTGAACCCGTCGCTCATTGCAATTGCACGCCGATGAGCATCGTAGATCGGTGCGAAGTGAAAGCCCTGCGGCGTCTGTGCGGCAAAAAGCTGCGTCCGGTCCTCGGTTCCGCCCACCGTTTTTCCATCCGTCGAGCGTTTGATGGTGTCGGTCACCAGCGTTACCGGCAGCGCGCCATCTGCGCCATCGAGCGCCGCGATCACGTTGTCGATCAGTGTCGAATCTATGAACGGCCGCGCCCCGTCATGGATCAGGACGATATCGGGCGGATCGCCGGCCAGCGCTTCGAGCCCCTTGAGCACTGAAACTTGCCGCGTCTCACCGCCCGGAACCGGCGCACTGAGCCGCGGGTCGGAGAGTCCGAGCCCCGCGAACAAATCCCCTTGATCCGCGCCGATCACAGGGATCACCCGATCGATCTGCGGAGCGGCCAGAAGCGCTGAAAGCGTGCGGCTGAGCAGCGGAACACCGGCTATGGGACGGTATTGCTTGGGCGTGCCATCGCCACCGGCACGCTCACCACGTCCGGCGGCAACCACGAGCGCGACAATTGTTCGAGACTGTGTCATTAAACTTTGACCATCCTTGGCCATAGGCCCGGGGCAAATCCTATCCCGCAATTAAACTTCCCCGCTGGCGGAAACAAGGACAGCAGGGCTGTCTTTAGCAAAACGATCCAGAACAGGGCATTGAAACGGCGCGGTTTTTGACTAATCTGTCACCAAAATCGCCACGTTGTATAGTTTTGAGGCAGAAGATTGGCACTGGATGCCCGCGAAATAAGCATTGGTGATCTACCTGTCCGAAATCGAGCCTTCCTCGCACCCATGGCGGGGATCACCGATAGGCCCATGCGCGACCTCGCCGCTCGCTTCGGAGCCGGCTTGGTCGTATCGGAAATGATCGCCAGTGCAGCCCTCGCCACCGGCCAGAAGGAAATGGTGCGCAAGCTCGCTCCGTCTGGCGGCCTGCCGCATGTGGTCCAGCTCGCCGGCTGCGAGGCGGAGTGGCTGGTGCGCGGGGCAAAGATAGCCGAGGATGCTGGCGCCGATGTGATCGATCTCAATTTCGGTTGCCCCGCCAAGCGCGTCACCAACGGCTTCGCCGGCTCCGCCCTCATGCGCGTTCCTGATATTGCCATCTCTTTGATTGAAGCCGTTGTCGAGGCCACGAGCCTGCCCGTCACCGTCAAGATGCGTCTGGGCTGGGATGATGAAAACCTCAACGCGCCCGACATCGCCCGCAGGGCCGAGGCCGCCGGCGTGAGGCTGATCACCGTTCACGGCCGCACCCGCCAGCAATTCTATAAGGACATCGCCCGCTGGCACCTCGTCCGCCCGGTGGTCGATGCGGTTTCCATCCCCGTCGTCGTCAATGGCGATATCTTAGGCCCGGTCGAGGCCGATGCCGCGCTTGCCCAATCGGGCGCCCATGCCGTGATGATCGGCCGCGGCGCCCAGGGCCGGCCGTGGGTGGTAGGACAGGTGGGTGCCCATCTCGCCGGCCGGTCCGGTCCCGCTGCCCCCGAAGGCGCGGACCTCATCGATCTGGTTGCCGCCCACTATGAAGAAATGCTCTCCGAATACGGGACCGAGCTGGGTGTCCGCGTTGCCCGCAAACATATCGGCTGGTATCTCGACGCCATCGGCAACACCTCCAGCAAGTCCCGCCGCCCCGCAATGACCGAGGAAGACCCGCGCGCCGTGCTCTCGCTTCTCCCAGATATTTTCGATTGCGCCTGGAGCCGGGCCGCATGAACGCCGCGATCGAAATCGACCTGCACACCTCTATTCTGCAATCGCTGCCCCAGCCCGTCCTGGTCTGCGCCGAGGATGGCGCCATCATCTTTGCCAACTACGCCGCCGAAGCTTTCTTCCACGCGTCCTCGTCCATCCTGACACGCCAGAAGCTATCCGATTTCATCGCCTTCGGATCGCCCATCCTCAGCCTCATCGAGAGCGTCGCCACGCGCCTTGCGCCGATGATTGAATATCGCGTTCAGGTCGGCACCTCACGCGTCGCCGAGGATCGCATCGCCGACGTCTATGCCAGCCCGATTCCCGAAATGCCCGGCTTCGTGACGCTCATCTTCCAGGAGCGCACGATGGCCGACAAGATCGACCGCCAGCTCGTCTCGCGCGGCGCGGCGCGTTCGGTTACCGGCCTTGCCGCCATGCTGGCCCATGAGATCAAGAACCCGCTCTCGGGCATCCGCGGCGCGTCTCAGCTCCTCGAACAATCCGCCACCGGCGACGACCGCGTGCTCGCCCGCCTGATCCGCGACGAAACCGACAGGATCGTCGATCTCGTCGACAGGATGGAGGTGTTCGGCGACGAGCGCCCGGTGGAGCGCATGCCGATCAACATCCACGTGGTTCTCGAACGCGTCAAACTGCTCGCGGCCAATGGCGTCGCCAAGGGCATCGCGTTCTCGGAAGACTACGACCCGAGCCTCCCGCCCGTTCTCGGCGATCGCGATCAGCTCATCCAGGTCTTCCTCAACCTCATAAAGAATGCCGCCGAAGCCCTTGATCGGACGTCTAAACCAGAAATCAAGATTATGACGGCTTTCCGCCCTGGCATCCGCATCGCGGTCACCGGAGTTGCCCAGCGTATTTCCCTCCCGCTCGAGATCATCATCGAGGATAACGGGCCCGGCGTCCCCGCCGATATCCTGCCGTTCCTCTTCGACCCGTTCGTCACCACCAAGCTCTCGGGCTCCGGCCTGGGGCTTGCCCTCGTCGCCAAGATCGTGGGCGACCATGGCGGCGTCATCGATTGCGACAGCAAGCCGGGCCGCACCCGTTTTCGTATCCTTCTGCCGGTCGCCAAGGGCGCCGACGCCAAGCCTTCCGAACACCAGGACTGACCACATGGCCGGACAAACCATCCTTCTCGCCGACGACGACGCGGCCATCCGCATGGTGCTCAACCAGGCGCTCTCTCGCGCCGGCTATGAAGTGCGCCCCACGGGCAATATCTCGACCATGTGGAACTGGGTGACGCGCGGGGAGGGTGATCTGCTCATCACCGACGTCTCCATGCCCGATGGCAACGCGTTCGACGTCATGCCCAAGATCAAAAAGCTCCGCCCCGAGTTGCCGATCGTGGTGATGAGCGCCCAGAACACCTTCATGACCGCCATCCGCGCGTCGGAAATGGGCGCCTACGAATACCTGCCCAAGCCCTTCGATATCACCGAGGTGCTTGCGGTCGTCGGGCGGGCCCTGGCCGATGCCCGCCGCCCGGCCGCTGCCGACCGCAAGCCCGACGAGGGCGAGAACATGCCGCTGGTGGGGCGTTCGGCGGCCATGCAGGACATCTACCGCGCGTTGGCTCGCCTGATGCAGACCGATCTCACGGTCATGATCACCGGCGAGAGCGGCACGGGCAAGGAGCTGGTCGCCAAGGCGCTGCACAATTTCGGCAAGCGCAAGAACGGCCCGTTCGTCGCCATCAACATGGCCGCCATCCCTCGCGACCTGATCGAGGCCGAACTGTTCGGCCATGAAAAGGGCGCGTTCACCGGCGCAACGGCCCGCTCCTCGGGCCGGTTCGAACAGGCCGAGGGCGGCACGCTGTTCCTCGACGAGATCGGCGACATGCCCATGGATGCCCAGACCCGACTGCTGCGTGTTCTCCAGGAGGGTGAATACACCATGGTTGGCGGTCGCACCCCGATCAAGACCGACGTGCGGATCGTCGCCGCCACCCACCGCGATTTGAGCCAGTTGATCCGCCAGGGACTATTCCGCGAGGATCTTTATTACCGTCTCAACGTCGTTCCCATTCGTCTGCCGCCCCTGCGCGAACGCATCGACGACGTGCCCGATCTCGCCGCGAGTTTCCTGAAGGCGGCGCAGCGCGAGGGCGAGGTGCCCAAGGTGCTCGCCTCCGACGCCCTCAAGCTCATGCAGCAATATCACTGGCCCGGAAACGTGCGCGAGCTCGAGAACCTGGTCCGTCGCCTTGCCGCGCTCTATGCCGATGAGGTGATTTCGCTCGAAATCGTCCAGAACGAGCTCAACCTCACCGACCGCGCCAATTTCACCGCCAAGTCCGGCCCCGCCGATATCGCAACCGTGATCGAAACCGAGCTGGCCCAGCTTTTCCGTGAATATGAGCCGAACCTGCCTCCGGCTGGGGTTTATCAACGCGTTCTCGACAAGGTCGAAGTGCCCCTGATCTCGACGGTGCTCAATCTTTGCGCCGGCAACCAGATCAAGGCCGCCGAACTCCTGGGGCTCAACCGCAACACGCTGCGCAAGAAGATTCGCGGCCATGGCATTGAGATCGTTAAGCATTCTCGGCAGTTGGGGTAGCTTTCTGACCGCGGTTCCAGGGAGCATCCCGCTGTGTTGCCTTGATGCCGCCGTCGAAAATGCTTAAGTCCGCGCGAATGTGCCCTGGGGACGCATTTCCGGCCTTCGGTCGGCCCTCGCTTCGGGTCGCATCGAACAGTGTCACATTTTGGCAACAACGGTCTTGAACCAAGGGCTGAGTTGGGCCAGACTCGTGGCCGGACGGCCACTTAGCGCCTGCGCAGGCGGAAAGCATTTCAATGCCAACCAAAAAGCGTTGCAGCAGGATTGTACGCTCCGGCCCCTTTGAGGGCGGGAGAGGCGGTGCCCATGGTCGATAGGGCAGGTTCAGCGACAAACCTCGGCTCGTCGCCCCGCCTTGTGTCTGGAACCGATTCATTGTCAGGCGACCAACCGCTTTCGCGGCCCAAATCCAAGAACACGGCGCCGCTTTTCCACGATAACCGCCTGCTGCGGGCTGTGGGGTTCGTTGTCGTGCTTCTCGCCGTGGTCGTGGCCTCGAGCTCGTTCCTCATCATGAGCGGGACGACCGATATCGAGCCGGGCCCTGATGTGTGGACCTGGATTTGGATCACCAACGCCGTTCTTGTCACCCTGGTCGTGGCTCTGGTTCTGACCGAGCTCGTGATGCTGGTGCAGTCCCGCATCCGCAAGCAGGAAGGCGCGCGGCTGCAGGTCCGCATCGTCGCGATGTTCGCGATTGTTGCCGCCGGTCCGGCTTTCATCGTGGCCGTGGTCGCCATGCTGTCCCTCAATCAGGGGCTCGACCAATGGTTCTCCGAACGCATGCGGTCGATGGTCGATAACTCCCGCTTGGTGGCCAGGGCGTATCTCGTCGAGCATTCCCAGGTGCTCCGCGATGACGTGATCTGGATTGCCGAGCAGCTCGAGGTCAGCCGCGATACATACCTTACCGATCCTGATCGGTTTCAAAGGATTCTGACTGCGGCCGGAACAACTCGGACAATGCCCTATACGGCCTTGGTCAATAGTTCGGGCGAAACGCTGATGCGGGCGCAGCTCAATGTTCAGGCCCAGATTCCCCGCGCGCCCCAAGCCGTCCTCGATGCCGCGGGATTTGGCGCTCCGACCCTTATCGCTCCGGGCTCCGGCTTCTCGCTCATCGGCGCTGTGGTCCAATTGCGCGGGTATGACAACGTCTATCTCTATGTAGCCCGCGCCGTCGATCCTCAGGTGCTCGAATATGTGCGGCTGGTCGATGAGAACATCACCGCTTACCGGCTCTACGATTCCAACCGAGTTGTTTTCCAGATTACCTATGCGCTCATGTATCTGGGCGTCGCCTTCGTATTCCTGCTGGCCGCGCTCTGGATCGGCATCGCTCTTGCCAATGGCCTGATCGATCCCATCCGCAATCTCATGATCGCCTCCAATCGTGTCTCGCGCGGCGATCTCGACGTTCGGCTCCCCGTGCCCGATCGGGGCGGCGACCTTCATGATCTCGCGGTGCGCTTCAACAAGATGACGGCACAATTGCGCAACCAGCGATCCGCGCTAGTCGCCGCCAGCCGCACCAACGATCAGCGCCGCCAGTTCACCGAAGCTGTGGTGGAAGGCGTGTCGGCCGGCATTATTGGCCTCGATGCCTTCGGCCGCATCACGCTCGTCAATTCCCGCGCCTGCGCTGCGCTCGGCCAGAGCGAACTCGATCTGATGAACCAGGAACTCGCCCAGGTCGCGCCCGAACTGGCGCCCACCGTCGAGCGCGCCCAGTCGGCGCGTCGGGGCAGGGTGCAGGACCAGGTTCAGCTTTCCTCGGGCTTCGATCGCCGCACCTATCAGGTGCGCCTCACCCGCGAAGGCACGATCACGGAGTCCAAGGGCTATGTCGTCACGCTGGACGACATCACCGAGTTGGTGGCCGCTCAGCGCAACAGCGCCTGGGCCGACGTCGCCCGCCGCATCGCTCACGAGATCAAGAACCCGCTCACCCCCATCCAGCTTTCTGCCGAGCGTCTGCGCCGCCGCTATGCCAACAAGCTCGTCGACGATTTCGACGTGTTCGACAAATGCATATCCACCATCGTGCGGCAGGTGGGCGATATCGGCCGGATGGTGGACG
This sequence comes from Pelagibacterium sp. H642, assembly GCF_031202855.1. Lineage (GTDB taxonomy): Bacteria > Pseudomonadota > Alphaproteobacteria > Rhizobiales > Devosiaceae > Pelagibacterium. The sequence goes on from NZ_CP101829.1 coordinate 3,452,808, forward strand.
AGTTCTCCTCCTTCGCCCGAATGCCGTCGGCGGCAATTATTCGCGCCGACCTTTCCGACACCATTCGGCAGGCAGTGTTCCTCGAAAGCGTTCGCCAGCCCGAGATCAACATCAAGGCCGATCTGCCCGAGGAGACGGTCTATGCCTATTTCGATACGCGGCTGGTCTCCCAGGCGCTTACCAATTTGATCAAGAACGCGGTCGAGGCCATTGAATCGGTTGGGCTTGATACGATTGCCGATCCCGAAGTCATCGTGTCCGTAGTCTTGGAAGGCGAGGAGGCGGTGATTTCAGTCAGCGACAACGGCAAAGGATGGCCGGAGGAAAATCGGCACCGGTTGCTCGAGCCTTATATGACCACCCGTGAAAGGGGTACGGGGCTCGGACTTGCCATCGTCGCTAAAATCATCGAACAGCATGGCGGCCGCATCGACCTGCGCGACGCCCAGCCTGATTCCAATGGACGGGTCGGCGCGTGCTTCGCCTTCACATTGCCGTTGCATGAAAGTGGAAGACAGCCCGCCGAGCCGACCGAACAGGCTCCTGCCGACCAAAAAACGACCCGAGAGGAGACATCGCGCGTATCCGCGATGGCGATAAAGTAGATGGCTCGTGACATTCTAATTGTCGATGACGAACAAGATATCCGGGAACTGATCGCCGGCATTCTGGAGGACGAAGGCTACGAGCCGCGTCAGGCCTCCGATGCCGACAGTGCCCTCGAGGCGATCGCACGGCGTCGGCCCAATCTCGTGTTCCTCGATATCTGGATGCAGGGCTCGCGGCTCGATGGACTGCAGCTTCTCGATGTGCTGCAGGCCGATCATCCCGATCTTCCCGTGGTGATGATCTCGGGCCACGGCAATGTCGAAACCGCCGTGTCGGCCATCCGCCGGGGCGCTTACGACTATATCGAAAAGCCCTTCAAGATAGATCGCCTGCTGCTCATCACCCAGCGCGCCATAGAGGCGAGCAAGCTCAAGACAGAAGTTGCCGATCTCAAGGAACGCACCGGCGACGAATCCGAGCTGGTCGGTGTCTCTAGTGCCATCTCGCAGGTCCGCTCGCTGATCGAAAAATCAGCCGGCACGCGCTCGCGCGTTTTCATTTCCGGCGGGGCAGGGACCGGCAAGGGCCTTTGCGCGCGTCTTTTGCACTTCAAGAGCCCCCGCGCGACTGGTCCCTTCATCGAGATAAACGCCTCGCTCTACGCCCCCGACGAGATTCCCGTCGTGCTGTTTGGTCGTGAAGTCCGCGACAAGAACGGGCTGCGCACGGAAGTGGGCGCCCTCGAACGTGCTCATGGGGGCACTCTCTATCTTTCGGAAGTTGCAGCGCTCCCTCTCGAATCCCAGACCGCGCTTTTGCGCGCCCTGGTCGAAAACAAATTTACCCGTGTCGACGGCCACGGCCCGGTTCCAGTCGATGTCCGCATTGTTTCATCGAGTTCGCAAAACGTGGCTGCGTTGATCGAAGAGGGCAAGTTCCGCTCGGACCTCTTCCACCGCCTGTCAGTCGTGCCGCTGCAATTAACCTCGCTGCGGGAGCGGCGTGAAGATATCCCGGCGCTCGTCACGCTCTTCGTCGCCCAGCTCTCGCGCATGCATAACCTGCCGCGGTTCCTGTTCGGCGACGACGCCATCGCCGTGCTGCAGGGGCAGGACTGGCCCGGCAATGCCCGCCAGCTCCGCAATGCCATCGAGCGGCTGCTGATCCTGGTGCGCGACCAGCAGCCCCTCGACGGCATCATCACCGCCGCCATGCTGCCCTCGGACATCTCCGAGGTCCTGCCCACCATCGGGGACACGGATTCTTCGGCCCATCTGATGAGCCTGCCCCTGCGCGAAGCCCGCGAGGTGTTCGAGAGGCAATACCTCATTGCCCAGATCGAGCGCTTCGGCGGCAATATCTCGAAGACCGCCGAATTCGTCGGCATGGAGCGCAGCGCGCTTCACCGCAAGATCAAGTCGCTGGGGCTTTAGATGCGTGTCATCATCTGCGGCGCCGGCCAGGTCGGCTATGGTATCGCCGAGCGCTTGTCTGCCGAGGGCAATGAAGTCACGGTCATCGACAACAATCCGGCCCTTGTGCAACGCGTCCGTGACACCCTCGACGCCCGCGGCCTGCACGGCCACGGTTCCCACCCCGACGTCCTAGCCCAAGCCGGCGCGCGCGATGCCGATATGCTGGTCGCCGTCACCCAGGTCGACGAGGTCAATATGACCGCCTGCCAGGTGGCTCATTCGATTTTCGAGGTGCCCACCCGCATCGCCCGCATCCGCTCCCAGAGCTATCTCGACCCTGAGTGGAGCAACATGTTCTCACGCGATCACCTGCCGATCGACGTGATCATTTCCCCCGAAGTCGAAGTGGGCGAACTCATCCTCCAGCGCATGGCCTATCCCGGCGCCAACGAGATCATCACCTTCGAGGACGGGCAGGTCATGGTGATGGAGGTCGACGTCACCGAGGACTGTTCGGTGATCGACACGCCCCTGCGGCATCTGACCGACCTTTTCCCCAACCTCAACGCCACTGTGATGGCCGTGCGCCGCGAAGGCCAGATGCGGGTGATCCACTCCCATGAGCAGATGATCACCGGCGACCAGGCCATTGTCGCCGTCTCGCGCGACCAGGTGCAGCGCGTGCTTGGGCTCTTCGGCCGCGACGAAGCGCCACCCAGCCGCGTGGTCATCGCCGGTGCCGGCAATATCGGGCGCTACGTCGCCCGCCGCATCGAAGAGACCGATCCCTCGATCTCCATCCGCATCATCGAGAGTAATCGCGATAACGCCCAGCGCGCCGCCGAGGCCATGAACCACGCCATCGTCGTTTTCGGCGATGCTATGTCCGCCGACATCATGCGCGAGGTCGACGTCCGCGACGCCCATATGTTCTTGGGGCTGACCAACGACGACAAGACCAACATCCTCTCATCGGTCATTGCCAGCGAAATGGGATGCCGCGCCAACATTGCCCTCGTGAACCAGGAGCACTATCCGCGCATCGCCAAGCGCCTTGATGTCGATGCTTTCATCAGCCCCCGCGCCATTACGGTCTCCAAAGTCCTGCGCCACGTCCGGCGCGGTCGCATCCGGGGGGTGTATACGCTCGCCAACGGCGCGGCCGAGATCATCGAGGCCGAAGCGCTCGAAACCTCGACTCTGGTCGGCAAGCCCCTGCGGGAGTTCAAGCTGCCCGCCGGCATCCGTATCGGCGCCATCGTGCGAGGCAGCGAATCGATCATGCCCACCGGCGATACGATCATCCGAGCAGGCGATTTCGTGATCGTCTTTGCCCTCGCCGCAAGCCTGCGCCAGGTCGAGCAGATGTTCCGGGTCAGCATCGACTTCTTCTAACCCCAGGGAGGACCGGCAGTGCCGACCATCGGAGTCCTGTCCGCCGGCGTCTTCGGGTTGTTCGCGCTCTCGATGCTCCTGCCGCTGTTCGTCTCGCTGGTCGAGGGCAATTGGCGTGCCTTCGAAGCCTTCTTCCTCGTCATCGTCTCCTATGGCTTTCTCTCCGCCGCTACCATCCTGGCCCTGAATTCGCGCTTGCGCACGCTCAACCGGGCAGGGGTCTTCACCGCCGCCATTACCGTCTGGCTGAGTCTGGTTACCGCCGCCACCCCCGCCTTCCTGCTCGTCGAAGGCCATTCGCTCATCCGTGCTGTCTTCGAGGCCACGTCGGCCGTCACCACGCTGGGCACCACACTGCGCCCGCTATCCGACATCTCCCCTTCCATGGCGTTTTATCGCGGGACCCTGGGCTGGATCGGCGGCTTCACCACCCTGACCCTCGCCGCCTACGTCCTCGGCGCCTATCAGGTGGGCGGCACGCCCAACGCCAATCTGCGCCACATCCAGCACTCGCGCACCGAGAACGACCCACGCATCCTCGTCACCCTGCGATCCATAGCGCTGCCCTATCTCACCCTCACCATTGCCTGTGCCGTCCTGCTCGTCATCGTCCGGATCCCCGCGGACACCGCCATCATCACGGCCATGAGCATGCTCGCAACCAATGGCTTCATCCCCGCCGAGCCGGGCGGGACCGTTCTCGGCAATCGTTTCGCCGAACTGATAATGATGGTTTTCATGGTCGTTGGCGCCACCTCCATCGTCTGGCACCGTCTCCTGCTGTCCCGCCTCGGCAAGGGCTCGCGCGAGCACGCCGAAGCCATGCTCTATCTCACCGCGCTCGCCGTTCTTTTGGTCCTGGCCGTGATCGCCTCGGTGCTCGCCCCGCCGCTGGGCCGCACCGGCTTTGAAAGCGCCTTCAACTACATTTTCGACATCGTCTCGATCGCCACCACCACCGGCATCACCCACGACGAACGCCTCGGTGTCTCGATTCCCTTCGAGGTGATCCTCATCATCGTCTTTGTCGGCGGCTGTTCCTATTCCACCGCCGGCGGCATCAAGGCCTTCCGGCTGGCCACCATGCTCAAGCATGTCGGCAACGAACTCGACCGGCTCGTCTATCCCAGCGCCATGCTGCGCGATGACGTCCAGTACGATGCCAATCAGCGCGTCATTGCCAAGGCCGTTTGGAGCACCTTCTTTCTTGCGGTGCTGACCGTCACCATCGGCATGTTGCTCTTTGCCGCCCAAGGCCATGGCTTGCCTGCCGCCATGGCTCTGGCGGTCGGCGCGTTTTCCCAGGTGGGCAACCTTGCCGCCTCCGCCATTCCCGGCCTTTCCGAAGGCGTGGTTTCGGACGGAACGCTGCTGACCCTGTCCGCGCTGGCCCTTGTCGCCCGCATCGAAATCCTAGTGCTTTTGGCGGCAATCACGGGCAACCGCTGGTAGCAAGCGCGTCTAACCCATTGTTTCGACGCCTCTTCGCCGTCCTCGATTTTCATCAAAACGCTCTAGGCTCGCTCCGGGAGATATGCCATAGTCTCGCGGTTGACACGAGAATGCGTCGAACGGGCAAGGCGGCACCCAAAGCTGTTGTCAATCAATAAGGACGGTCGGGGCGTCTGACCTGGTGCCTTGTGCCCGACGCAAACAAGAGGCCGAGCAATGCCCAGTGAAAAGGTGCAGAACCTTCAGGATTCCTTTCTCAACCACGTCCGCAAGAACAAGGTTCCGGTGACGATCTTTCTCGTCAACGGCGTCAAATTGCAGGGCGTGATCACCTGGTTCGACAATTTCTGTCTGCTGCTGCGCCGCGACGCCCAGAGCCAGCTTGTCTACAAACACGCCATTTCGACCATCATGCCCGGCGCTCTCATCCAGCTCTTCGACCCAGAGAACCAGACTGATTGACTGATACCCCCGAAGAAGAAGATGGCAAGGGCTTCGTGGATCTCCGCGAAGTCCCCACGCGCACTGGCCTTGTCACCCCCGACGTCAGATCCGTCCGTTACGCGCGCAGCGCCGATGCGCGGCATGCCGAATTCATCGGACTTGCCGCGGCGATCGCGCTCGATCTCGTCTTCACTGAGATTTTCAGGGTGCGCGAGATCAAGCCTGCCACCTATCTCGGCGGCGGCCAGGTTGCCGAACTGGCCGAGCGGGCCAGGGAACTCAAGCTCGACCTGCTGGTGGTCGACGCTCCGCTTTCGCCCATTCAGCAGCGCAATCTAGAACGCGAGATCGGTGTCAAGGTTCTCGACCGCACGGCGCTGATCCTTGAGATCTTCGGTGAGCGCGCCGCCACCCGCGAAGGTGTGCTGCAGGTCGAACTCGCTCATCTCAATTACCAGAAGGGCCGTCTGGTCCGCTCCTGGACCCACCTCGAACGCCAGCGCGGCGGCGGCGGTTTTCTCGGTGGGCCGGGCGAAACTCAGATCGAATCCGACCGTCGCCAGATCCAGGACCGCATCCTGGTGCTCGAACGGCGCCTGGAAAAAGTACGCCGCACCCGCCAGCTCCAGCGCGGCCCCCGCGCCGCCGTACCGTTTCCCGTGGTGGCTCTTGTCGGCTATACCAATGCGGGCAAGTCTAGCCTTTTCAATGCCATCACCGGGTCAGGTGTCATGGCCGAAAACATGCTGTTCGCAACGCTCGACACCACCGTTCGCCGCGCCACGCTTCCCCATGGCCGCGACATTATCCTCTCCGATACCGTCGGTTTCATCTCCGACCTGCCGACCGATCTCATCGCCGCCTTCCGCGGCACGCTCGAAGAGGTGACGCAGGCCGAAGTGGTTCTCCACGTCCGCGATGTTTCCAACGCCGATCATCCTGCCCAGGCCGCCGACGTGCTCTCGGTTCTCGCCGATCTCGGCGTCACCGGCGAAACAACCCCGTTCATCGAGGTCTGGAACAAGATCGACAGTCTTCCCGCGCAGCCCGACGGCCTCTCCGGCATCACGCCGGCCGGCAAGGTCGCCGCAACGGTTCCGGTGTCAGCGGTGACGGGGCAGGGGCTCGATGATCTCCTCGCCGCCGTCGAAAAAGCCCTGTCCCAGGACGCGCGCCTGTTTTCCGTCCTCGTCCCCCACGAAGCCGGCGCCGAAACCGGCTGGCTCTACGCCAACGCCGAAGTGATCGCTCGCGACGACCCCGACGACCAGGGCACTCGCTACACCGTTCGCGTACTCCCCCGGCACCGGGCCGAGTTTCTGGAAAAATTCGCCGGCCGCATCACCGGGCTGGATGGGGCGTAAAGCTTAGCCGCCCCTGTTTGTTCAAGCGCGCCGAGACCCGGTTACTTCCCCGCCTTATCCGCCGCCCGAACCTCATTCCAATACCCGTCCAGCCGCTCCAGTCCGGCTTCGGCGATGTCGATGCCATCTTCCCGCGCACGGGCTTCGAGGTGCTCGAATCGCCTTACGAATTTCGCATTCGCATCACGCAGCGCGGCCTCCGGATCGATGCCAACGCGACGTGAAAGCGTTGCGACGGCAAAGAGCAGGTCTCCCATCTCTTCGATCTTGGCCGTCTCGTCTTCTCCGGCAAGGGTCTCCTCGACTTCGCCGATTTCCTCGCGCACCTTCTCGATGGCCCAACTAACTTCGGAAAAATCGAACCCAACCCGCGCCGCCCGCTTGGCCAGTTTCGCCGCCCGTGTCAGCGCCGGCAGCCCCACCGGCACGTCGTCGAGGAGCGACGGCGGCTTTTCTCCGCCCCGCCGCTCAGCCTTTTTCGCCCGCTCGGCCGCCTTGATCGTTTCCCAGCGCCTCTCGCTCGAAGCTGCCGACCCCGCCTCATCGTCCCCGAACACATGCGGATGCCGCCGGATCAGCTTCTCGGTCACCGCGTAGATCACGTCTCCGATGTCGAACAGCCCTTCCTCGCTCGCCATCTGGGCGTGATAGACCGGCTGCAACAGTAGATCGCCCAACTCGTCCCGCAGATCCTCGTAATCCTCCCGCTCGATCGCATCGGCCACCTCATAGGCCTCCTCGATCGTGTAGTGCCGGATTGATTTGAAATCCTGTTCGATATCCCACGGACAGCCATTCTCCCTGTCGCGCAGGCGCGCCATGATCTCGATCAGTCGGGAAATATCACGGGAGGGCTGCATGAGGAGGACCTTCGGCAAGGGATTCGATTAACCCATCCTAGCTGGCGGAGACCTCCTACGACCAGTCCTGCAACACGAACCCGGGTCGTCCCTGCCGAGCGGTGGAGTGTTGCATACTGAGGCCGCTCTACTGGGAACTCAGTCCCAAACGCTGCAACAGGCTTCCCTTCTCCCCTTGAGGGAGAAGGTGGCCGCGAAGCGGTCGGAAGAGGGGGCGCAGCGCTTCCATTCCCCTCAGGGCTTCGAAGACGAACACCGCTGTCACCCCGCCTTGATCAGCGGGATCGCCAGATCCTTGCGGAACAGATAAAGCAACGCCCGCAAAGCTTCGCCCTCTGGCCCCTTCAATCCCGGGTTGCGCTCGAGCGCCGCTCGGGCATCCTCGTGGGCCATCTCCAGCAGGTGCCGGTGCACGTCCGGCACCGCGATCCGATATCCTGGCATCCCCGATTGCCGCGTCCCGAGCAGATCGCCCTGGCCGCGCAGCTCCAGATCCTTCTCGGCGATCTCGAACCCGTCATCGGTTTTGCGGATTGTCTCCAGCCGCTGTTGTGCCGTCTCGCTCAAGGGTTCCGAATAGAGCAGCAGGCATGCCGACCTTGCCGATCCGCGTCCCACGCGTCCGCGCAATTGATGAAGCTGCGCCAGTCCGAACCGCTCGGCGTGCTCGATTATGATGATCGTCGCGTTGGGCACATCGACGCCCACTTCGATTACCGTCGTCGCCACCAGGATCTGCGCCTCGCCCGCCTGGAAACGCGCCATCGCCGCCTGCTTGTCGGCAGCGCTCATCCGCCCGTGGACCATCTCCACGCGATTGCCGAAAATCTTCCTGAGTTCGGCGAACCGATCTTCCGCCGCCACGACGTCCAGCACTTCGCTTTCCTCGACCAGTGGGCACACCCAATAGGCCTGCGCACCCTCCTCGAGCCGCGCCGCCAGGCGAGATACCACCCGGTCATATTCCGAGATCGGCAGGGTCGCCGTATCGATCGGCTGCCGCCCCGCCGGCTTCTCACGCAGCACCGAAACATCCATGTCTCCGAAATGCGTGAGGACGAGCGTGCGCGGTATGGGGGTTGCCGTCATCACCAGCAGGTCGGTCTTGGTGCCTTTTTCTGACAGCGCCAACCGTTGATGCACACCGAAGCGGTGCTGCTCGTCCACAACCGTGAGCCCGAGATTCGCGAACTCCACTCCGCTTTGGAACAGGGCATGCGTTCCCACCGCAATGGTGATCGATCCGTCCGCCAGCCCGGCAAGCGCGGCCCGCCGCTCGGCGGCGCTCATTTTGCCGGTCATCAGCACGATGCCCAGTCCCGCAGCCTCGGCCAGCGGCTTGAGCGTCTTGAAATGCTGATTGGCCAGCAGTTCGGTCGGCGCCATCAGCGCCGATTGTCCGCCATCCTCGGCCACCATGCCCATGGCCATCAGCGCCACCACCGTCTTGCCCGAGCCCACATCCCCCTGCAGCAGCCGCGACATTCGCGTCGGCCGCTCCAGGTCCTCGCGGATATCGGATATCGCCACCCTTTGCCCATCGGTAAGCGCAAAGGGCAGGGCGGTCTCGATCCTGCCGGTGATCTCGCCCGTCACCTTGCGCGCAATGCCCGAGGACTTCGTCATCGATTGCCGGATCAGGCTCAACGCGAGCTGACCGGCAAGGTATTCGTCATAGGCCAGCCGCATGCGCGAGGGCGAAACGATATCACCCTCGGTTGGCCGCTGCGGCGCATGGATATGCTTGAGCGCTTCGGAGAAACCCGGCCAGTTCATGATCGTGCGCCGATCCTTGCCGATCCACTCCGGAATGATCGGCACCAGCTCGAGCGCAGAGGCGATCACCTTGCGCAGCGCCTTGGACGAAAGCCCCTGGGTCAGCGGATAGACCGGCTCCACCATCGGCAGCTTGGAAATCTCGTCGGGTGCCACGATATAATCGGGATGGGTCATCTGCTTTTCGCGTCCGAAAAACCCGATCTCCCCCGAAACGTACCGCTCTTCTCCGATCGGCAATTGCCGCTCGACCCACCCACCCTTGGCGCCGAAAAAGCTTAGGGTGATATCCCCGGTCTCGTCATGTGCGCGTATCCTGAGCGGAGCCCGGCTATTGCGCGGCGGCACGATGTGTTCGTCGATGTGGAGCTTGAGCGTTGCGATCGATCCCACTGGCGCGTAGGCCACCCCGTTCTGCGCCCGCCGGTCGATGACACCTGAAGGCATGTGCATGAGCACGTCGAGCACCACGGCATCCTGTCCTTCGGGCGCGCCGAAGAATTTCGCGAAAAGGGCGCCAAGCTGCGGACCAACGCCTTTCATCGATTTGAGCGATTTGAACAGCGGATTGAGAAGGTCAGGGCGCGGCACGACTCGATTCCGACGTATATGAACGGAAATAGAACACTAAATGCACAAGCGTGTTTGCAAAAGGCTGACAGACTTGTCGATCACGGCTATTAACTCCGATCTCAACCCTGTTATGCGGCACAAATGACCGATTCCGAAGACCTTCAGACGCGGCGCAAGCGCGTGCTCTACCGCGCCAACCATCGCGGCACCCAGGAAATGGATATCCTGATCGGCGGCTTCGTCGCAGACCATCTGGATACGTTTGATTCCGCCATGCTGGATCGGCTGGAAGTCCTGCTGGAACAAGAGGAAACTGACCTTCAGGCATGGCTCGTGGGCCAGCGCGACATCCCCGAAAATGCCGATCGCGATCTGATCGGCATGATCCGAAATCACAAGCTCTCCCAATCCCGATCCTGATGACCGACCTTTCCGACCGCCCCTCCCGGATTTTAGCCAATCTCCCCGACGGCATGCAGCCGGCGGTGCTGGCGCGCGCGATCGAGGAGCGGTTAAAAGAGGTGCCGCAAGCTCCTGTTTCCATTTGCTTTGTTGCGCGTGACGGCCGCCGCCTCCAGCGCATGGCCGACGCCCTCGAAGCCATGCTCCCCGGCCATCCGGTCCTCACTTTCCCCGCCTGGGATTGCCTCCCCTACGACCGTGTTTCCCCTAATGCGGTGACCATTTCCGCCCGCATGGCTACCTTGGCGCAATTGGTCGATTCCGGCACCAAAGGGGCAATCGTCCTCACCGCCGTCAATGCCTTCATTCAACGTGTCGTTCCTCGCGATGTCGTTGAATCCATGACTTTTTCTGCTGCCGCAGGCCGTATCGTAGATGGTGAGAAGCTCATCGCCTGGGCCAACAACAACGGCTATCTCCGCGTGCCCACAGTCCGCGAAGCGGGAGAATATGCGGTTCGTGGCGGCCTTATCGACCTCTATCCTGCCGGCCGCGACGCACCGCTGCGCTTCGATTTTTTCGGTCAACAGCTTGAAACAATTAGAACATTCGACCCGGAAAGCCAGCGGACCACGGGCAATGTTCGCTCCATAACCCTGGTCCCGATGAGCGAAGCACTGCTCACCGAAGACACCATCCGCCGCTTCCGCCTCAACTACACAAAAGCCTTCGGTGGCAACACGGCCGATGATCCGCTCTACGGCGCCATCAGCGCCGGACAACGCTTTGCGGGAATGGAGCATTGGCTGCCGTTCTTCTATGAAGAAATGGGGACGCTAGCCTCCTATCTTGCTGATGCGCCAGTATTTTTTGACGATCAGGTGCGCGAGGCCTATGGCGAGCGCCGCGAGCAGATCCGCGACTATCATGCCGCCCGCAAGGAAGTCCGCGAGCAGGGAAATACCGCCGGCGCGCCCTATAAGCCGATCGCACCAGCACTGCTATACCACGTCGACAGCTCCCCTTATGAGTTGGTTCGCGGTCACGAAATTTCCGAGCTCACCCCGTTCCTCCCCGCCGATGAGAGCCTGCCGGTCATCGATTGCGCCGGCCATCTGGCTCCCAATTTCGCCGCCGAACGACAGGCCACCGATACCAATCTTTTCGAAGCGGTGATTAGCCGGATCAAGTCCGAGGCGCGGGCAGGGCGGAAAACCGTCGTGACGTGCTGGACCGAAGGTACCCGGGATCGCATGGGGCAGGTTCTCAAGGATCACGGGCTCAAGGCGATTAAAAAGCTCGAAAACTGGCATCAAATTTCCGCTCTCAAGGTCGGTCAACTCGGCCTGGTCGTGGTCCCGCTTGAAACCGGCTATATCACCGACGACATTGCGGTTTTGTCCGAGCAGGATATCCTAGGCGAGCGCATAATCCGCCAGGCGCGGCGCAAGAAGGCGTCCGATGCGCTTACCGAAGCAACAAGTCTTTCGGCCGGTGATTTGGTGGTTCACGTCGACCACGGCATCGGCCGTTTCATTGGCCTCAAGGCCATCGAGGCAGCCGGTGCGCCGCATGATTGCGTCGAAATCGAATATGCCAAGGGCGATAAACTCTACCTGCCGGTCGAAAATATCGAGCTTTTGTCGCGCTACGGCTCGGAAGGCGCCGAGCTCGATAAGCTCGGAGGCGTGGCTTGGCAGGCTAAAAAGTCCAAGCTCAAACAGCGCATCCGCGACATGGCCGAGCAGCTCATCAAGATCGCTGCAGCCCGCGAAACGGCTACCACCGAGCCTGTGGAAATCCAGACCGGCTCCTACGACGAGTTCTCGGCCCGCTTTCCCTATGAGGAAACCGAAGATCAGCTTGCGACCATTGAAGCGGTATTCGATGACCTCACGTCGGGTCGCATCATGGATCGCCTGGTCTGCGGTGACGTAGGATTCGGCAAGACCGAAGTGGCGCTGCGCGCTGCTTTTATCATGGCGATGAGCGGAAAGCAGGTTGCGGTAGTCGTGCCGACGACGCTGCTCTCCCGACAGCATTTCAAGACCTTCTCCGAGCGTTTCGCCGGCCTTCCCGTCCGGGTTCGGCAAGCTTCGCGTCTCGTGCCTGCCGCCGAACTGAAGGCCACCAAGGACGGTCTCAAGGACGGCAGTGTCGATGTCGTCGTCGGCACTCACGCACTGCTTTCGAAGTCCATAGCCTTCCGTGACCTGGGCTTGCTGATCATCGATGAGGAGCAACATTTCGGGGTGGGGCACAAGGAACGGCTCAAGGAACTCAAGAGCAACGTTCATGTTCTGACGCTGTCGGCGACACCCATCCCGCGCACGCTGCAACTCGCACTCACGGGCGTTCGCGATCTGTCGCTACTGGCGACCCCGCCGGTGGACAGGCTCGCCATCCGCACCTTCGTGTCGCCCTTCGATCCGCTTGTCGTCCGCGAAGCGCTGCTGCGCGAAAAATATCGCGGCGGACAGGCTTTCTACGTCTGTCCCCGTATTTCGGATCAACCGGACATCGCCCAATTCCTCAAGGAACACGTACCCGAGGTCAGCTTCGTGGTTGCGAATGGCCAGATGCCGCCGCAACAACTCGATGACACGATGAACGCCTTTTATGACGGTAAATTCGATGTTCTCGTCGCGACAACGATTGTCGAATCCGGTCTGGACGTTCCGACAGCCAATACGCTGATCGTTCACCGTGCCGACAAGTTTGGTCTGGCCCAGCTCTATCAGATCCGGGGCCGCATCGGCCGGTCGAAAACCCGAGCTTATGCGATCTTCACCGTTCCGGCCGATCGCAAGCTCAACGATCAGGCGCAGCGGCGACTGCAGGTGCTTCAGTCGCTCGAATCGCTGGGCGCCGGTTTCCAGCTTGCCAGCCACGATCTCGATATTCGCGGGGCAGGAAATTTGCTCGGCGAAGAGCAATCCGGCCACATCCGTGAAGTGGGGTTCGAACTCTATCAATCCATGTTGGAAGAAGCGGTCGCCTCGCTGCGGGCAGGGCAGGCGGCCGAGGAAGAAGAGGCGGGGCAATGGTCCCCACAGATCTCTCTGGGCATGCCGGTGATGATTCCTGAAGGTTACGTGCCCGATCTCCAGGTGCGCATGCAGCTCTATCGTCGGCTGGGCGACCTGACGGAGCCCCGCGAAATCGACGCCTTGGGTGCCGAAATGATCGATAGGTTCGGTCCCTTGCCAGAGGAAGTCGAAGCGCTGCTCAAAGTTGTGCTGATCAAATCGCTGTGCCGTGCTGCCAATGTGGAAAAGGTCGATGCAGGTCCCAAGGGCGCATTAATCACATTGCGGAACGGGGTTTTCCCAAATCCTGCCGGATTGGTGCGCCATATCGCCGACCCAGGACAGGCGGCCAAGCTGCGGCCTGATCAGAAGATCATGTTCGCACGCAATTGGCCGACCGCAGAGCAGCGTCTCAAAGGCAGCGCAGCAATCCTGTCGCGGCTTGCGGCGCTGGCCAGCGCTTAGGGGCGGCTCATTGTCATATAGGTGATGGACCGCATCAATTTTTCGTCATGGGTGCTTCAAGGCTGGCGATCAGGTTCATCATCAAACCCAAGAGTATCCGGGGTGAAGCCTTTGGGTCACACGTCGAGTTCAACGTCGTTGGCAGAGAGACGGTGTCATGCTATTGCCCGATTTCGCCGCTCTTGAAAGTACCCAATCCGTTCGATTCCGGCGGGTTTAACCGCCTAGAGCAACAGGAATTTCCATGAAAGTTTTAAACGCGATACTTGCCGGCGCTGTCGCCACGGGACTAGCCTTTTCGATGGCTGGCACCGGTTATGCGCAGGAAGCCGCAGGAGCCGCGGGCGCGGGAGTGGTCGATACGGCTGAAACGGCCGACGGTTCGACTGAAAACAACTGGCTCAAGGTTTGCAGCGAACTCGACGATGGAGGGCAAGCTTGCATCATGCGCCAGGTCGTGACCAACACTGGCGTTTTCACCGGCTCATTCCTCCTGCGTGACGATCCGAGCCAGGAAAGCCGGCTGCTCGCCGTTGCCTCCGTGCCGATCGGGGTTTTGCTACCGTTTGGGCTCACCTGGCAGATCGATAGCGGCAAGCCGGTGCGCGTTCCCTACATGCTTTGCGATCCGCAGGCGTGCTCGGCCCAACTCGTCGTCAACGAATCCTATATTCAGAGCCTAAAGCGCGGCAGCCAGCTCAAGCTGATTGCCAAGAACCGGCAGAACGAGGACATCACGATCAATATCGACCTTGCCGGCTTCACCGCGACCTATGACAATCCCGAGGGGATTTCGATCGAGGAGCTGAATCAGGCCAATTCGACTGAAAACGTTCTTGAGCAGGTTCTTCAGGAGCGTGCAAACCAGCTCCGGGAAGACATGGAAACCGGCGGCGAAGCTGCCGCGGGCGAAGCTCCCGCCGAAGGTGCCGCGCCCGAGGCTGCGCCTGCGCAGTAACTGGCTTAGTGCTGGTGCCGATGCTCCGGCATGTCTTTGAGTTCGTCCTTGGTCCAGCTCGTTACGGCGTGAACGTTTCCGTCTTCATCGCGCATGAAATCGAGCTGACCAAGGGGAACTGCCACAGGCTTCGAGCCAATCCCCAGGAAGCCGCCCACGTCGATCACGGCCTCGGCCATGGAACCTGTTCCGTGAAGGTGAGATACTTGGCCCACCTTATGATCGTCGGCACCGTAAACCGTGGCGTCCTTGAGTACACTTTCGGTCAGTTCGCTTTCTGCCAAGCGGACGTGGGATGAATGATCCATGATGTGTCTCCTTGCATGGGATGGGCAAGGATAATCCCAAGGTCTGTCTGCGGTTCCGCTAATTAGAGCCCTCGGGATTTGCTGGATACGCCCTAGAACTCGGATTTCCCGGCGTCGGGAGCACGCAGATCCTCGACGCTAGGCACGCCCCCGAGGTTAACCGGGGTCACGATCATAAAGCCGTATTCCGTCTTGCAGCCATTGTCTCCGATATTGCCGGAAACGCATTCAACCTCTGCCTTCTGACGAACCGTGGCCTGCTCCAGGCTCCGTGACGGATTCGAAGAAGAAGAGGCACAGCCCGCGCAAAGCAGAGCGACAAGCACGGCGGCGGCGATTTTCATAAGTCCGGTCCCACACCTGTTTCGAAGGCAATCGATCCTATGCATCGGCTCGCCGGCTTTTTCTAGCCCCTTGGCTTCGCGATCGGATTAATTATGGGTGATCTCAGACTGCCGCCGATCGCGAGCCCATGTTCTGCCGGAATGCCCAATCCGGTACTTCGATCACGTTTTCTGTCGATGTTTCGACCGGCCGGCGATACGCGATCTCCCAGGCGCGTTCGAGGATTTCCTCGATGGAAATACTGAGTTCGCCCGGCAGGCTCCGTGAACGGGCCAAGCTTTCTAGGACCGCGTGGGCCTGTCCGCAAACGGTTTTCTGGCGCAACTGATCGAGTGACATATGTTTCATAGCACCATGGTGCCCCTAGAGGCAAAATCGTCGGCAAACAAGCCCGCGTCAAATTGAATCAAATGCGGGCCGCGCCTAGGGCAGGGTGGGAGGCTCCCGTTCATCCTTTTCGGCATCAGTCATGCGTTGGTAGCGCCGGCGAGTGATGAAAAACATGACGACTGCCACCACCGATGCACCACCCAGCATTGCGATGCCGAACTCGGCCGCCGACAATCGCAGCCCGATCAGCAGGAGGATGACGACGAGAAGACTGGCCGCAATGAGAAAAATCCGCATGATATCTCCACCCAATTGAGATGATCGTCTCCCGTT
This sequence comes from Pelagibacterium sp. H642, assembly GCF_031202855.1. GTDB lineage: Bacteria > Pseudomonadota > Alphaproteobacteria > Rhizobiales > Devosiaceae > Pelagibacterium. The sequence goes on from NZ_CP101829.1 coordinate 3,468,806, forward strand.
TAGACAGCCAATGCAAGCAGGCTCGGGGAGTAACGAGGAAGGTCAGGCCTTGGCAGAAGAACGCAGTCCCCTCATGGCGCCGAGATTGATGCCACTAGGCGATAGCGCGATTCTCATTCGCTTTGCGGATCGACTGACCCTTGAGGCAAACGCGGCAGCGATAGCGTTCTCGCGAAACATCAGGGCGGCCGACCTCTCGGGCGTGATTGAGATCGTTCCCAATCTCGTTTCGGTTCTGGTTCGCTACGACCCGCAGCGCATTGGCTACAATGCCCTATGTGGCGAAATTCGCATTGTCGGCGCCAGCTATACGGGCGAGGAAAGTTGGGCAACGCACAGGGTTCCCATTTTCTATGGGGGAGAACACGGTCCTGATCTCGCGGCAGTGGCCGAAAGCCTCGGATTGGACATGCCGAAATTCATACAACTGCACAGCGCCGCATCTCTAACGGTGCTTTCGACGGGATTCGCGCCGGGGTTTGTCTACTGCGGTCTGCACTCCGAGGCACTATCCATGCCGAGACGCGAGGCAGTGCGCTCCTTCGTTCCGCCAGGGAGCGTGCTGTTTGCCGCGCGCCAAACGGCCATCGCGGCGACGTCTATTCCAACCGGCTGGTCGGTCATCGGACGCACAAAGTTTATCAATTTCGATCCTGGTACAATGCCCCCAACGCGGATACGTGCCGGAGACAAGGTGACGTTCGAGGTGGCATCATGAGCCACGTCGAGCTTTTGCGCGTCAGCCCTCTGACTACGATCCAGGATGAGGGGCGAATTGGACTGGTCTCGCACGGCATCGGTGCTTCCGGCCCAATGGATCGCAATGGCTACCGTCGGGCGGCGGACGTCACGAACAGAGCCTGTGGCGCAGCCATCGAGGTGGGACCGCAGGGGGTCGACTTTATCTATCGTGGGCGCCCGCTGATCGCCGGATTCGCCGGCGGGGTGTTCCTCCTCGAGGTGGATGGCGAGCCTCGACCCTGGCCGACTTCCGTCGAACTTGTCGATGGCTCGCGAGTGTTTATGCGGACGGGTCCGGCGGGAAACTATGGTTACATACGCTTTGCCGCACAGATCGATGTGCCAGAGGTTCTTGGGAGCCGATCCACAAACGCCACCGTCGGACTGGGAGGACTGGAGGGTAGGGCGCTGCGGGTTGGAGACGCGTTGGGACTCGTGGCGCTGGAGGCCGATTCACCCGAACCGGTTCGTTCCGAAAATGAAGAGACGGGCGCAATCCGCTTCGTCTGGGGCATTCATGCCGAACTTTTTCCTTCCACAGTTCGCGAGGCATTCATCGGTACGGATTTCCGCGTCTCACCGCGCATGGACAGGATGGGAGTGAGACTAGAGGACACCGCATCGGTTTTCGAGAAGGCGCGGATTCTTGGCCTCGTTTCCGATGCGGTAGTGCCAGGCGACATCCAGATTCTGGGCGACGGAACGCCCATCGTGCTCATGCGCGACAACCAGCCCACCGGCGGCTATCCGCGGATCGGGACGATTATCGATGCGGATATCGATCGGTTTGCGCAGACGCGGCCGGGGCGGCTTGTCCGCTTTGCTTCTGTCACCGTCGAGCATGCCAACAGGATAGCGGGAGCGCGGAAGTGATCGATCTTAATGCCGATCTAGGGGAGGGCGTCGGAGATGACCTGGCGATGCTGCAAATCGTCACCCGCGCTTCGATCGCCTGTGGTGGTCACGCTGGCGATGAGACCACCATGCGCACGGCCCTCCGCGGGGCTTTGGCCCACCATGTCACGATAGGCGCGCATCCCGGCTTTGCCGACCGGGAACATTTCGGCCGCCGCCGCCTGGATCTGCCTCTGGCGACGATTTGCGGACAGGTAATCGACCAGATTACGACCCTTAAGGCGATCGCGGTCGAGGAGGGCGCGAGAGTGGAGTATTTCAAGCTTCACGGGGCGCTGGCCAATATGGCTTCCGAAGATAGTAATCTTGCATCGACTATCTTTTCCGCCATCAATACCGAGTTCCCGGAATTAGCGGTTCTGGCGCTTGCCCAATCCGCGCAGACCGAGGCGGCGAGCGGACTCGAGCTTGATTTTATATCGGAAGCCTACGCCGACCGTGCCTATACGGCTGACGGGCTACTTGCATCTCGAAGCCTACCGGGCAGCGTGATCGAAGATGAGCAGACGGTTGTCGAACGCTGTTTGCGCCTCGCCAAGAAAGGGGAGATTATTGCTATCGACGGCAGCGTCTTTCGATCGGATGCGCGATCCATATGCTTGCACGGGGACACGCCCGGCGCAGTCGGGCTGGCGAGATCGGTCCGCGAGGCGCTGCAGGGGGCGGGTTTTATGGTGCTGCCATCGAACGCCAGATTGCCGCTCCGTTAACAGAACCTACACAAAGCTATGGTTTTTCAAAGACTCGTGCGAACGCATCGACAATCTTGTTTGTACTGGGTCGGATTGTATGAGCATCAAAACTGCATCGGCGCGCCGCCGCTCGTTTGCCGCTGCCATGGGTACGGCTGCGGTATCGGCGATGATTCTGAGTGGCTGCGCGGGCGCCGATCTTTTTGCCGGTAATGAATTTTTCTCCGAATCTTCGATGGGAGTCGGTGCCTCGCCGAGGGTAAGCACCGCGTATCATCCGCCCAAGGGCGGTGGGCGCTATCAGGTGGGGAAACCTTACACTGTCGCGGGCAACCGTTTTGTGCCGCGCGAGCAGCCTGACCTCGATCAGACAGGCACCGCGTCCTGGTATGGCCCAGCCTTTCACGGGCGCCTCACTGCCAATGGCGAGATTTTCGATCAGCACTATCTCTCGGGCGCTCACCCGACACTGCCGTTGCCCTCCTATGTGCGCGTAACCAATCTCGAAAATGGTACGTCCGCGCTTGTGCGGATCAATGACCGGGGACCGTTCTCGAACGATCGTGTGATCGATCTTTCCCGCCATACGGCCCAGGTTCTAGGTTTCCAGCAGCAGGGCACCGCGAAGGTGCGGGTGCAATATGTCGGGCCGGCGCCGCTCAATGGCGACGATACGCGGTTTCTCACGGCATCGATCAATCAATTGACGCCGTACGAGATAAACACCCGCATGGCCTATCAGCAGACGCAGGTTGTCGACGCGATGCCTCCGGCCACTGCGAGCACCGCGCCAACACCGGTACCGCGCCCCGCTACGGCCAGCGAAGCGGCAAATGCTGCCGTAGCCCCTGCCGCACCCGATCACATCCCATTCCAGGTGCTCTCTTACAGCGCCATGCAGGACCTTGAGCCCGTGGAGGAGCCTGCCGGCACGCCCATCCGCATGGTGCTCGGCACCTTCGAGAGTGAAGATGCCGCCCGGGAGATCGCTACCGAGGTTGCGTTGCTGGGGGCCGTCGATACGACGACGATCGTACAGGGCGAGCAGACAGTCACGCACCTGATGCTGAGCCATCTTCGCGAAGGTGTGACTGAAACCGACGCCCTGCAACTGACCACATCCCTTGGCTTGTCCCCTACGATTTTGTATTGATTGGAAGAGGTTTAAGTTGGGAGTAGCGCTACGGCGCGATGACTTCTCATGGTTGGTTTGGGGCGCCTTGGGCGCTTAGCGTTGTTTGGCATCGCGTTCTTTGGGGCGCTATCGGGCAACGCCAATGCCCAACTCGATTTCGACACCAGCGCACCCTACGCCATCCTCGTTGATCAGGAATCCGGAACCGTCCTGTACCAAAAGGATGCCGATACCCCCATCGAGCCGGCCAGTATGGCCAAGCTGATGACTATCGCCGTGGTTCTCGACATGGTCGATCGCGGCGCTCTCGAACTCACCGACCAGTTCTTCATTTCCGAACATGCCTGGCGCACAGGCGGCGCTCCGTCGGGCGGTTCGACCATGTTTGCCGAACTGGGTTCGCAGATCAGTGTCGATGATCTTCTCCATTCGGTGATCATCCAATCAGGCAATGATGCGGCGATCGCCTTGGCCGAAGGGATCGCCGGGAGCGAAGCGTCGTTTGCCGCCATCATGAACGAGTTCGCGCTCGATATCGGATTGGAGGATTCTCACTTTACCAACGCGAGCGGGTTGCCCGACCCCGAAATGCATGTGACGGCACGGGATCTCGCCGATCTCGGCCGTTACATCATACGGGAGTTCCCGGACTACTATCCCGTGTTCGCCGTTGAGGAGTTCACCTGGAACGGGATTACCCAATCCAACCGTAACGGTTTGCTTGGACTCGGGATCGGTGTTGACGGCCTCAAGACGGGCCATACGACCGCAGCCGGTTATGGCATTGTCGTTTCGACCACCGAAGGCGGGCGGCGGCTTGTGGGCGTGCTCCATGGCATGGAGAGCATCAATGAGCGTAACGAAGAAGCGCGCAAGCTCATAACCTGGGGCGCGCGCAGTTTCGAGCGCATTCCGGCCTTCGCGGAAAATGCCATTGTCGGCTATGCGAATGTTTATGGCGGGGAAACCGCGCAGGTCGGGCTCGTGGGCGAAGGTAGCATCGACATTTACCTACCGCGAGGTAACCGGCGCTGCCTTTCTGCCAACATAGCTTACACCGCACCCATTTTGCCGCCCGTTGAAGCCGGCGACAGACTTGCGCAACTCAACATACTTTGCGATGACCAGCTTATCCAGACCGCGCCGCTTTATGCAGCCGAGTCTGTTGGCGAGGGCGACATCGTGCGCAAGGCGACCGACGCTCTTTGGGAAATGGCCTTCGGCTGGATCTGATGCATCCGGCATTTGTGCCGGCAACGACAAGAGCTGAATGGATATCCATGGCCGCCGACCAGGAGCGATCGACGAAACCCCGTTTCATCACGTTCGAGGGTGGCGAGGGTGTGGGGAAATCGACCCAGGTCCGCCGCCTAGCCGATCGGTTGGCCGGGCGGGGTATCGCAGTGGTGCGCACCCGCGAACCGGGGGGAACGCCAAAAGCAGAGGCTATCCGCTCATTCATCCTGCAAGGCAAGCCGGAGAGCTGGGGTGTGGGCGCCGAGGCGGTACTGTTTGCCGCCGCCCGGCTCGATCATGTCAACGAACTGATCGCTCCCTCCCTCGCTGCCGGGAAATGGGTCATTTGCGACCGCTTCGCGGATTCGACGCGGGCATATCAGGGACTGACCGGTGGCGTTGACGATAAGCTCATCGACGCCCTCGAGCATCTTGCGCTCAACGGACACACACCTGATCTGACCATCATTTTGGATATGGATCCCGACATCGCTTTCGAACGCGTGCGGCAGCGCGCTCTCGACGACGGCATGCCGGCGCTTGCCGACCGATTTGAAAAGGAAGATCTCTCTTTCCATCGTCGGCTGCGTGATAATTTCCTCGCCATCGCCGTCGCAAATCCCGGCCGATGTGTGGTCTTGTCTGCCGACACCGACGAGGACACTCTGGCCGAAGCGGTTTGGGCGGCGTTAGAGGACCATTTTTCCGATCTGCCGGCCGAAAGGCTGGCAGAGTGAGCGTGGAACGCCGCGAAGCGGACCAGATCGAAGGAGTCCCAGCACCCGAGTTCGGGCGCCGGCTCGGACACGAAGAGGCCTTTCAAACTCTCACCAATGCACTGGAGCGTGGTCGGCTGCCCAGTGCAATTCTGTTGCATGGTCCTCGTGGGGTAGGCAAAGCTACGTTTGCCTTTGACCTTGCCCGTCTTGTTCTCTCGCGGACATCGGACGAAAGCGAATATCGGGTTGCCGCCCAGCTCGCAGCGCTTTCGCACCCGAACCTTTTCGTTTTGCGACGCGCGGCTGATCCCGCCAATGCCGAACGGTATTTTTCGGTAATCCGCGTTGATGATGTCCGCGCCATGCGCGACGCGCTTCATCAAACGCGGGGCAGGGCAGGGTACCGCATCGCAATCATCGACAGCGTCGATGACTGCAACGCCAGTTCGGCCAATGCGCTCCTGAAAACGCTTGAGGAGCCCCCCGCCGAGACGATGTTCATCGTCATTTCTCACCGGCCGGGAGGCATGCTGGCAACCATCCGGTCCCGATGTCAAAGCTTCGGTCTGCGCCCGATTGCAGATGACCAAGTCGAAACGGTGCTCTCGTCAGTGCGCTCCGATCTCGAATCTTCCGAGCTTTCCCGCGCCGTCAGCTTCGCTCAGGGCCGTCCTCGCCGCGGGTTCGAGGCCTTGATGCTGGAGGAGGGCGATGTACTCGATGCGCTCCAGACTTGGCTTAAGGCCCCGGCCTCCCACCCGACCCGCGCTCATCTTGCCATCGCAGATGGGCTCGCCGCCGCAAAAGGCGCGGAGTTGGCCTTCGGCCAGGACATGATCCGCGATTGGTTGGCTGCCGAAGCCGCGATTGCCGCGCGAGAAGACGCATCGGCGCGTTTCCGCCTTGCGTCTGCCAATACACTATGGGAGAAGGCCAACGCCCTTGTCGCTGACGCCGATATCTACAATCTCGACCGGCGGCAAACCCTGGTTGCGGTGTTCGATCTCATCCGTGACCATGTGCGCAGAACCACTCCCGTGAGCTGACCAATCGCCCATGAGCCGCCCGACTTTCTACATCACAACGCCGATCTTCTACCCCAACGGCGTACCCCATATCGGCCACGCCTATACCGCCATCGCCAGCGATGTCATCGCGCGCTTCCACCGGCTTGATGGCAAGGATGTGTTTTTTCTGACCGGTACCGATGAACATGGTCAGAAGATGCAACAGACGGCCGAAAAGGAAGGGATCACCCCGCTCGAGTTGGCGACGAAGAACTCGCAGGTCTTCAAGGATCTCTGGGCCAAGCTCAACATTTCGTACGACGACTATATTCGGACCACCGAACAACGCCATCACGCCGCTTCCCAAGCGATCTGGGACAAGATGGTCGCAAAGGGCGATATCTATCTCGATTCCTATTCCGGCTGGTACTCGGTGCGGCAGGAAGCCTTTTTCGACGAGAAGGAAACCACCGTCAGCGAAGACGGCGTCCGCCGTGAACCGTTGGGTTCACCTGTCGAATGGGTTGAAGAGGAAAGCTATTTTTTCCGCCTTTCGGCTTATGGTGAAAAGCTGCTGGCCCACTACGAGGCCAACCCGGGCTTCATCTTGCCGGCTGAGCGGCGCAACGAAGTCGCCAGTTTCGTCAAATCCGGTCTGCGTGATCTTTCAATATCGCGCACGACCTTCGATTGGGGCATCCCGGTTCCCAACGATCCCAAGCACATCATGTACGTTTGGGTCGACGCCCTGACCAACTATATTACCGCCGCCGGCTATCCGAACGAAAGCGCGGAACGGTGGAAATACTGGCCGGCCGACATCCACATGATAGGCAAGGACATCATTCGTTTTCATGCCGTTTACTGGCCTGCTTTCCTGATGAGTGCCGGGATCGAGTTGCCTAAGCGTGTTTTTGCGCACGGCTTCCTTTTCAACCGCGGCGAAAAGATGAGCAAGTCGGTGGGCAACGTGGTCGATCCGTTCGACCTCATCGACAAATACGGCCTCGATGCCATGCGCTATTATTTCCTGCGCGAGGTGTCTTTCGGCCAGGATGGCTCGTACAATCACGAGGCCATCGTCAACCGCATCAATGCCGACCTCGCCAATGATCTGGGCAACCTCGCCCAGCGCTCGCTCTCGATGGTCGCCAAAAATTGCGACGGACAGGTGCCGACGCCCGGCGAATTCACCGCCGACGACCAGGCGATCCTTTCTGCGGCCGACGCACTTCTTGAAACATCGCGCAATGCCATGGCAGACCAGGCCATCCACCAGATGCTGAACGCAGTTTGGCAGGTCGTGGCCGACGCTAACCGCTATTTCGCGACCCAGGAGCCTTGGGCGCTACGCAAAACCGACCCTCAGCGCATGGCTACCGTTCTTTACGTCACGATAGAGGTGGTGCGTCAGGTCGCCATTCTTGCCCAGCCGGTGATGCCGGAGTCCTGCACCAAGCTGCTGGATCTCCTCGGCCTTCACGCTGAAGGACGCGCCTTCGAGCAGTTGGGCAGCTACGGCCGGCTGGCTTCCGGCACACCGCTTCCGCCGCCGCAAGGCATCTTCCCGCGCTATGTCGAAAAGGACGAAGGCGCGGCCTGATGCTAGTCGACAGCCATTGCCATCTCGATTTCGACGTGCTGGCCGATGATATTGACGGTGTTCTGGCTCGTGCGCGCGAGAATGGCGTCAGTCATATGGTTACCATATCGACCCGCATTCGACGTTTCGAACGGCTGCTCGCCATCGCGGCAGCCCACGAGAATGTCTTCTGCTCGATCGGTACACATCCCCATAATGCGCATGAAGAACTCGACATAAGCATCGACGAAATCATAGCTTTATCGCAACATCCGAAATGCGTGGCCATCGGCGAGGCAGGGCTCGACTACCACTACGATTCCTCTCCGCGTGAAGCGCAGGCTCAAAGCTTTCGTTCCCACATTGCCGCTTCGCGTCTAACCGGTCTGCCGCTCGTCATCCATGCGCGTTCGGCTGATGACGATATGATTTCAATTCTCGAGGAGGAGACGGAGCAGGGGGCCTTTCCCTTCGTTCTTCATTGCTTTTCGTCCGGCGCCGAGCTGGCCCGGCGCGGCCTCGAACTGGGTGGCTATGTTTCGTTCTCAGGCATTGTCACATTCAAGAACGCCCGGGAAATCCAAGAGGCCGCTAAATTCGTGCCGGCCGATCGCTTCCTCGTTGAAACCGATGCGCCATACCTCGCTCCCGTGCCACATCGCGGCAAATCCAACGAACCTGGCTTAGTGCGGCACACCGCCGAGAAGCTCGCTGAATTACGAGGGACTTCATTCGAAACGATTGCGGAGCAATCGACGGCGAATTTCAAAAGACTGTTTTCCAAGGCAAAACTCGACCGATGAGCACCCAGCCGGCAACCCGCATCACGGCAAGAATCCTGGGCTGCGGATCGTCCGGCGGTGTGCCGCGCATTGGTAATATCTGGGGGGCATGCGATCCGGCTAACCCTAAAAACCGCCGCCGGCGGTGCGCTCTGCTTCTTTCGGGTACCTATGACGGCGCCGTTGGCGTCACTCGTGTGCTCATTGATGCCGGACCCGACCTGCGCGAACAGATGCTGGAGGCTCAAGTGCCCCAGATCGACGGCGTCCTGTTCACCCATGAACATGCCGACCATACGCACGGAATAGACGATCTGCGCGTGTTGGCGCTGAACGCCAAGCGGCGCGTCGATGTCTATATGTCGATAGCAACTGAAGTGAGGTTGCGCGAAGCCTTTGGCTACTGCTTTACCGCACCGGAAGATAGTCCGTACCCGCCCATCCTCAGTGCTCACTCCATCGCTCCCGGCGATCGCGTGGAGATCGAAGGGGCAGGGGGAAGCATGGCGATATACCCGTTCGAGCAGCAGCACGGCCCTATCACCTCGCTCGGTTTCCGGATCGGCCGCTTCGCTTATTCCTGCGACCTTTCCAGTATACCGTCCACTTCGCAATGGGCGCTTGAGGGTCTTGACACATGGGTGCTCGACGCCCTGCGCTATACGCCGCACCCAAGCCATCTCAGCCTTGAGGAGTCTCTGGCTCTCATCGAGAAACACCAGCCGCGCCGCTCTATCCTGACGAATCTGCATGTCGATATGGATTACGGAACGCTGGTGGCCGAACTCCCTCAAAATATCGTACCGGCCTACGACGGCATGGAGGTCGAGGTTAGCCTCTAGCGCCTTGACCGCATATTGGGGCACACTGCCCTCGATAAGGGGAAGGGCAATGAGCGTTACCGATCAGGAGCAGACGGCCGTGCGTGATACGCGCTGGGTGTTGCCTGCTACAATTCTGGGCTCCAGCCTTGGATTCATCGATGGTTCGGTGGTCAATGTGGCGCTTCCTGCCATTCAGGATGATCTGGACGCCGGGCTTGCGACTACTCAATGGGTGGTCAACGGCTACATGTTGATGCTCGCCAGCCTCATTTTGCTCGGCGGAACGGTTGGTGATCGGTTCGGGCAGCGCAAGATTTTTCTTGGTGGGCTGGTGGGGTTCGCTTTCGCCTCGGTCGCATGCGCCGTCGCTCCAACGCCGATCACGCTGATCGGCGCTCGCGTAATCCAGGGCATCGCAGGTGCATTTCTCATTCCTGCAAGCCTGGCACTCATAGGTTCGGCCTATACCGGCGAAGACCGCGGTAAAGCGATCGGGACCTGGGCGGCTGCCGGTGCCATAACGACCGCTCTTGGCCCGCCTTTGGGCGGCTGGCTGGTCGACGTGGTTAACTGGCGTGCCATCTTCTATATCAACGTTCCCATCGCTGCCGTGGCCCTCGTCATGGGCTATCGGATCGCCAGCGCTCCCGGCCATCGTACATATCGCGAGTTCGACTTTGCTGGAACTTTGACAATGGTCGCTGGGTTGGGGCTTTTGTCCTATGGGCTGATCACAGCCGGCGAAGGCAATACCGTACTGGGAGTGATCGCAATTCTGGCGGCAATCCCATTCGCAATAGCCTTTGTAGTAATCGAGCAGCGGGCCAGCGAACCGCTCATACCGCTCGGCCTGTTTTCCAGCAGTCAGTTCTCGGGAGCCAATCTGCTGACCATAACCCTTTATGCCTCTCTATCGGGTTCGCTGTTCATCCTGCCGTTCATTCTCATCTATGCGCAGGGCTACAGCGCTGCCGCGGCGGGCGCCGCGCTCCTGCCGTTTTCAATTCTGCTCGGACTAGGTTCGCGATTTGCCGGTTCGCTCGCCAAGAGCATCGGCACCCGTGTCATGCTAATTGCAGGCCCCGCAACCACTGGTGCTGGCTACCTCGTTTTGGCATCGCTGGTGAATTCCGGCGGCTATTGGATCGCATTCTTTCCCGGCCTCTTCATTGTTGGGCTGGGAATGACGATAACGGTCGCGCCATTGACGACTGCGGTGTTCGACGCGGCACCAAGCGATGCCAGCGGAACGGCCTCGGGCATCAACAACGCAGCGTCTCGCGTTGGCGGGCTTATTGCCGTCGCCGCGCTGGGATTCGCTTTCGGCGGTTCGGACCTTTCGGCACTACCGCCGGAAGCGCTGACGCAATCCTATGTCTGGATCATGATCGCCGCTGCGGCACTTGCCTTCATCAGCGCGGCGACGGCGGCTTCCACGATGACGAGCACTTCAGGGAAGCCGGAGGAAGTTAGTTAGAGAACGCGCTCATAGGCGCACTCAAGCCCAGGCCGTTATCGCTTATGTCGAGGCATTGGCACTTTAGAAGCGACGACGAACACAGTGGAACAGAACTCTCAGATGGTCATTGGTTCCATAATATATATTATGCGAATCATTCAAATGTGATCCTGCTAATGTACCACTCGCCTCCCACCAGCTAGATCTCGATACGCGATATTCGATACGTGGGAACATTGGTCGACAATCATAACAGCAATTGGGAGCACCCGATGCAGCATTTCGATCGGTTTGGTGGCAAGCTCGTACTTGTGCTGCTCGATAACAAGCTGATGCCTTCACTAAAAGAAGGCCGGAGCCTGTGGGGTCTCCAACGCCCATTGGTATACACCACGGGAGATGCCGGTGACACGATCACTGTTCCGGCAGGATTTGTAACCGATCTCGCCTCAGTGCCGAGATGGGCATGGACATTGATCCCGCCCGACGGGCCGTGGGTGAAGGCGGCCATCATCCACGATTACCTTTATGACACCGGAGGAACCGGCATCTGGAAAGGTCACGACGCATCCATAACCCGGCCCCGCCCCTACACCAGAGCCGAGGCCGACGCGATTATGAAAGAAGCGATGGAGAATCGTGGTGTCGGCAGGTTTTTCCGCACCTTGATCTATCTCGCTGTGAGGATCGGTGGCGGTCCCGGATGGAAGGAAAGTCGTGCCGCCGCGGTTACTCCAATCATAGAGGACTACGTCACTGAAAACGACTGATGCCAATTGCCCCTACTCCACCGTCACCGATTTGGCGAGGTTTCGTGGCTGATCGACATCCGTGCCCATGAAAACTGCGGTATGATATGCAAGAATCTGCACCGGAATCGCCGAAACGATCGGAGCAACAAATGGGTTCACGCGCGGCATCTCGATGATCTCACCAGCATCCTCGCCAGCTTCCTGCCGGCCGGTTGCATCGGTGATCAAAATGATTTTGCCACCGCGCGCCGCAACTTCGTGCATGTTCGAAAGCGTCTTTTCCATAAGCGGATCTGAAGGCGCAACGACCACCACCGGCATCTCTTCATTGACCAAAGCGATCGGGCCATGCTTGAGCTCACCAGCCGCATAGCCCTCCGCATGGATATAGGAAATCTCCTTGAGCTTGAGCGCACCTTCCAGGGCCAAGGGAAACATCTGCCCGCGGCCGAGATAGAGAACGTCCGATGCCCGTGCGAGCTGCCTCGCGATAGTTTCAATCCGCGCTTCGTGGCGCAGCGCTTCGGATACGGCGCTGGGCAGCTCAATCAATGCGCGCACGAGCGTATGAGCTTCCGAAGCACTGAGCACACCCCGCGCCTGCCCGGCGGCAACGGCCAGGCTGGCCAGCGCGGTGAGTTGCGCTGTGAATGCTTTGGTCGAAGCTACGCCAATTTCCGGGCCGCATAAGGTGGGAAACACGACATGGCTCTCCCGGGCGATCGTCGACTCCTGCACATTGACCAGCGCGGCGATATGCTGCCCGGATTTGGCGGCATATCGCAGTGCCGCCAAAGTGTCGGCAGTCTCCCCCGATTGTGAAATGACGAGCGTCAAACCATTGTCCGGCAACGGTGGCTCGCGGTAGCGAAATTCGGAAGCAACATCGACGTCAACGGCGAGTCGCGCGTAACGCTCGAACCAGTATTTGGCCACCAGGCCCGCATAATATGCCGTGCCGCAGGCCGTTATCGTCAGTCGGGAAAGGTTGGCGAAATCGAACGGCAGCGTCTCCCGCAAGTTGACGCCCTCCGCAGCGAGATCGACATAGTGAGCCAGCGTATGGGAAATAGTTTCGGGCTGCTCATAAATCTCCTTGGCCATGAAATGGCGGTGATTGCCCTTATCCGCCAACGCGGCTGATGCCGAGGAAACCTGGCGTATCCGCTCGACGCGATTGCCCTCGAAGTCGAAGATCTCGGCCTCGCCCGGCGTGACGACCGCCCAATCTCCTTCCTCCAGATAAGTAATCTGGTTGGTGAACGGGGCCAGAGCAAACGCATCCGAGCCCAGATACATCTCTTCTTGCCCATGCCCCACGGCCAACGGCGAGCCCTGCCGCGCCGCAATCAGCAGCTTGTCATAGTCGGCGAAAAGAAACACCAACCCGAACGTGCCCCGCAACTTGGGCAGCATCCGCGCCACCGCTTCCTGCGGAGTTGCACCCCTGTCCAGGTCGCGTGTTACCCAAAGAGCGACAGACTCCGTATCTGTCTCGCTGTTCGGGAAATATCCATCCCGTGCAAGATCTTCGAGGAGATCTTTGAAGTTCTCAATTATGCCATTATGGACAACCGCAACCTTCTCCGTGGTGTGGGGATGAGCATTGCCTTCAGTCGCCCCGCCATGGGTCGCCCAGCGCGTGTGTCCGATCCCGATGATGCCTTCAAGCGGTGCTTCCGCAAGACGTCCGGCAAGATTGTTGAGTTTACCCTCAGCTCGCCGGCGATCGAGGCCGGATGGCGTAAGCGTGGCGACGCCCGCGCTATCATAGCCACGATATTCAAGCCGACGCAGCGCCTCGACCAGACGACCGGCAACAGGTTCGACCCCGATAATTCCGACGATGCCGCACATATTGCCCCCTATTTCTGCTCTTTGATCGCCTTGAAGCGCTCGTTGAGCGCTTTGCCGTAGCCAGGCTTGTTGACTTGACGCGAACGCCCTATTCCCAAAGCATCGGCGGGTACCGGCTCGGTAATCACAGAGCCGGATGCGATATAGGCTCCATCCCCGATCTCGAGCGGCGCCACCAGGGCTGAATTCGAACCCACAAACGCGCTTTTGCCGATGATCGTTTTGGCCTTGTTGTACCCGTCATAGTTGCAGGTCACGGTGCCGGCGCCGATATTGGAATTCGCGCCGATCTCCGCGTCGCCGATATAGGTCAAGTGACTGACCTTGGCGCCCTGCCCGACGTCAGCATTCTTGACCTCGACGAAATTGCCCACCTTCGCGCCTTCCGCCAGATTGGCTCCCGGCCGAAGCCGCGCAAAAGGGCCGACGCTGACTTTGGCGCCGATGTGAGCTCCTTCGATATGAGAAAAGGCATGGATCACTGCGCCGGCGTCGATTTTGACGCCAGTGCCGAATACCACGTTGGGCTCGATTTCCACATCGGGCGCAATCTCGGTGTCGAATGAGAAATAGACGCTAGCCGGATCGTGCAGCGTGACGCCGGAACGCATGAAATCCTCGCGCCGCAGATTTTGGAACACAGCCTCGGCCCTGGCGAGTTGCGCGCGATCATTGACTCCCATGACATTGTCTTCGGGGGCGATGGCATACCCGACCGAGTGCCCTGCCCGATTGGCGAGTTCCACTAGATCTGTCAGATAATACTCACCCTGCGCATTGTCGGTGCCGACCCTGTCGATCAGCGCTTGGAACACCTCGGCGCGGAACGCCAGGATACAGGCGTTGCAAATCCCGATCCGGCGTTCTTCCTCGCTCGCGTCTTTGTGCTCACGGATGGCCAGAAGCTTGTCGCCATCGGTGATGAAGCGCCCATAGCCGGTTGGATCGGAGGGCTCGAACCCCAGGATTGCGGCATCCAAACCTGCGTCAAGTCGGTCCGTTACGCGCTGGAAATCCTCGCCACGAAGCAGCGGGTGATCACCATAAACGACAGCTATATAGCCCTGCGCTTGTGTAAAAACGGCGCGTGCCATTGAGGCGGCGTGCGCCGTTCCCCTTCGCTCGGTCTGTGCGAAAAACACCACTTGGGGATCAATCCGGGCCATTGCTTCGCGCACAGCATCGTGACCCGGTCCCGTGACCATCGCCACTGTCGCGGCTCCAGCATCGCGTGCAGCCTTAAGCACGTGACCCGCGATGGGGCGTCCGCCCACCTTATGAAGCACCTTAGGGCGGCTCGACTTCATCCGCGTGCCCTCTCCGGCCGCGAGAACGATTACTGAAAGATCGGTCATTCCATTGTCCCCAAAGGCGTCGCTGGTGCAGGCCCCTTGGCCCATCTTTGTGGCAGTACGGTGTTGGTATCCAACCTGGCAGATCGGCGTAACGTCTCCGTTTACGCTTGAATCGCTAAAGTCAGGTTTGATCTGATTCGGCGACAAAACGGGATACATTTAGGTGCAAAGACCGATACGGTTTTCCCTTCCATCCGAAAGCGTCGAGATTGCTCCCTGGGGCATAGCCTCTCTTGTCTGTGGCGCCGTCGCGGTTCTCGCGGCCAACCTGTCATTTCTTGTCCCAACTCACGTTCTGGGCAAGCTGCACGTCCCCTATCGGGAAGGTGGCGGCGTTAATCAGATGCGCATCCAACTCGCAGAGCTTGAGCAGGATCGCAACCGTATCCTTGGAGACTATCGGGCCCTGCACGCCAGGTTCGATCTTCTCAGCGATGACAGCGATGAGGTTATCCGCCGCCTTGCCGCCGTGGAGATGAGCCTGCCGTTACTGATCGAATCATTGCCGCTCGAGAGCGATATCGACAGATCGCTCCTGACCGCATCGATCACGGACGTTGCCGAGGAGGTGTACGAGGTCGAAGGCGGGACCGTGGCGGTGCGCTACAGTCCACTTTTTGATGGCGTCGCTGCCGCGCCGGCCAAGCAGCCGCTGCCTCCGGCCCTCGCCACAGAGCTTGCGCGCACCTTGCACGTCCACGCCCCAGATCTTGGCTTGCCGCCAGCGTTCTAAGGCTTGATGGTGCTGCGATCCGGCAGGCTATGGTGGAGCATCCTGGTCACACCAAAGGCCTGAACCAACAAACCGGTTGACTCAACGAGACCAAGCACTATGTTCCGCGCGTCGCCAGCCGGTCGATCCGACCCGCCCGTGGTAGGGGCTCGTAGCTCAGCTGGTAGAGCACTCGACTTTTAATCGAGTTGTCCCGGGTTCGAGTCCCGGCGAGCCTACCAATCTTTAAACCGAGGCGGAGAGCGCTATACCCGGCGCTCGGTGCGCCGAGCATAGCTTTTTCGTCTACTCCAGTCCGACGAATGCCACCGCGTTGTGTGGGTTCATCGGTACTACGATCTGGTTCTGAGCTGAATCATAACAGATCGAAGCGGCGCTCGGGATGCCTGAAGCGATGATCTCGGCCTCTTCGCCCGGCGCTATGCGCGAGATGCTGCCGAAGCGCACGCTGCTCACATATTTGGTGCCGTCTTCGAGAATAACGATACCGTCATTGCCGCTCTCGACCGCGTTCTCGGTTTCAACGAGCTCACCATCGGGGCTGAATGTCAGCACTTCGTTATTGCCGATATTGACGACTACGATGTTGCCTTCTCCATCGATGGCAATCCCGTTGGGAGCTGCCAGCGGCGCGCCTTCAACAAAAACCGAGGTTTCCCCTTCTGGGCTGATTGCATAGACGCGCTCAGGTTCGCGAGTGTTGGAAACATAAATCGTGCCTTCCGACACAGCGATTCCATTGAGGAACGTCGCGTCCTCGATCTCGTAAGCATCACCAGGCTCGCCCGTTTCCAGATCAAAGGTCCGCACGGTATTGAGATCCGCGACGTAAAGGGTTCCATCGGCAATGGCACTGCCCAGCGGATGGTTAAGCGTCAGGCCATCGCGAGTAGCGCCAATCCATTTGCTGGTGTGGACGGTGCCGTCGGGATTGAGCAGCGAAACGTAGCCGTCATTCTCGATTGCTTCCTGAGGCGCACCGGCATTCATCACTAGGATGAGGTTGCGATCGGCATCGAACGTGCAGCTCTCGGCAAAGTGAAAACTGCCAAAAACCCGGACGTTATCGGTCGGCGTAGTTTCTTCGCCGGCCTCATTGACTACGCTGAGCGGAGCGCCGGCGGCAAAGGGTTGTTCGGCATCTCCTCCAGCCGATTGAGCAAATGCGGTAGAGCTCAGGAGAGCGAGAGTTCCAGCAAAAGCGATTCTAATCATAAGCAACTTCCTCCTTGTGCTTCAATCAATGATGCCCGGAGCGAACAAAGATCACAAGCGTTAAGCGCCTGGAACGTCCTGTCGCACCCCCTGCTCGACTCAGAGTTCAGTAACTTTGCCCGCGTATAGATCGATGCGCGGCACAGAAAGTTGCCGGCCCAAGGAGTGCAGGACGCATGCGATTGATTGCCGGAACCGTCATCATCTTCCTATCCGTTCTCGGCGGCTATGCCGCTATGGGTGGGCATTTGGAGGTCCTCTGGCAGCCCTTTGAGGCCGTTATCATCCTGGGCGCGGCTATCGGCGCCTTCATTATCGGCAACCCCAAGGCCGTGCTCAAGCAGAGCCTTGGCGTGCTCGGATCGCTTTTTCGCGGCCCCCGCTACAACAAGCAGTCTTATGTCGAACTGCTTGGCCTTCAATTCTCGATCTTCAAGCTCGTTCAGTCAAAGGGGCTTCTTGCCCTTGAGCAGCATGTGGAGAATCCGGAGCAATCGGATTTGTTCGCCCGGTTTCCCACATTCGCAAAGAACCACCATGCCGTAGAGTTCATGTGCGACTACCTGCGAATGATAACGCTTGGCACCTACGCGGTTCATGAGCTTGAGTCATTGATGGACGAGGAACTGGAAACCCATCACCAGGAACAGGAGCGGGTTGTTGCTGCCGTTCAGGCTCTTGCCGACGCGACGCCTGCCCTTGGTATCGTCGCGGCGGTGCTCGGCGTCATCAAGACCATGGGGGCTATCACCGAGCCGCCCGAAGTGCTCGGTCACCTGATCGGCGGCGCTTTGGTGGGCACGTTCCTCGGGGTTTTTTGTGCTTACGGCTTTTTTGGGCCGATGGCTCAAGCCCTCCGCAATACCAATGAGGCTGAGTCGAAGTATTTTCTCTCGATGAAGGCCGGGCTGCTGGCTCACGTTGCCGGATATCCTCCGGTCATCGCCATTGAGTTCGCCCGCAAGGCCGTGATGTCGGAGGACCGTCCGACCTTTGCTGAAGTCGACAAGGCGACCAGCGACCTCAAGATGGCCCAATAAGGTCCGGGAGACGTCGAACCATGTCGCGCGCCAACGGAACGATTATCATCAAGAAGAGCAAAAAGGGCGGCCACAGTCACCACGGCGGCGCCTGGAAGATCGCTTACGCTGACTTCGTAACAGCGATGATGGCATTCTTTCTGCTCATGTGGCTGATCAACATGACCACGCCCGAACAGAAGCAGGGCCTGGCGAATTATTTCGCACCGCCAAACGTGAGCGAAAGCCTCAGCGGGTCCGGCGGTGCGATGGCTGGCCGCGCGATGGATACCATGGGCGCGATGACCAGCAATTCAGACGCTGAAGGCATTGCTGATACTGATGGCGAGGAGAACTCGGCCATCGAGGCTGCCGCAGGCAATGTCCGCGACACCGAAGCCGCAGAGAAAGATTCATCGGCAAACCTTTCGTCCACGGACCCGCAGCTCTTCCACAGCGCAGCCGCCAGCATTCGCCAAGCCTGGGAAGCTATGCCCGAGATCACCGAAATATCGGATAATCTGATCGTTGAGGCGACCGAGGAAGGACTTGATATCCAGATCATCGATCAGCGCGGCCGTCCAATGTTCCAGGAGGGATCCAAGTATCCTTACGAATGGATGCGCGCCGCCATCGCCGCTATTGCGCCGACGCTGGAGCGCCTCCCCAATCAGGTTCGTATTTCCGGCCACACAGCCGCCGGTGTCGTCTATTCGGACCCGGCATACACAGCTTGGGAGCTCTCGACCGATAGAGCCAATACCGTTCGCTCGATCCTTGGAGAGTTCGGCCTCTCCAACGAGCGCATCCATTCCGTGGTTGGCCGCGCCAGTAGTGAACCCTACTTCGTCAACGATCCCTACCTGGCGGCCAATGAACGCATAAGGATTACGGTGATCAACGAGGCCTCCCCTATTCCGCTCAACATGGCTCCCTAGCTACGTCCGTCTTGCTCCTCCGTCGAACGCGCACTAATGCTAGGCGCAACAGAGATACGGGGACGATAGATAGATGGCCTTTATTCGTTTCAGTCTTGCTACGCTTGGGGCATCTGCGCTCGTGGCCACGGCCACGCCGGTGTCTGCCCAAAACGTTCATATCTCCCGTCTCTACGAGCAGGTTCTCGAAAACATTAACTATACGGAACCCGGCCATGTCCTGGATTCCTTCGGCGTCGTTCGCGTCGATGAAGGACAAGCGATCCGCCTGGCCCTCGATGTTCCTGCCAACACATCCGTTCAGGTCATGGGCGATTGCGACGAGGACTGCATCGATCTCGATCTTGGCGTCTACAACAGTGCAGGCAAGCTCCTGGGCGAGGATCGACTCGACGACTACTATCCCATCGTCACCTTTGTTTCGGAAGCTGACGGTCGTATCGAGCTCGAATTGGACCTCGTCGATTGCGAGACATCCTATTGCTACACCGCTTATTCGGTATTCATCGAAGGGGCCGAATAGGCAATGAATTCGATTTCCAGCAGGCTGAAGGCGATTGCCATTACGCTTGCCTTTTTTGCGCTCAGCTCTTTCGTTTTGCTCGCGCTCGTTTGGGGCCTCGTTGCCCTTCCCTTTCCGGTGCCGTTCGAAGGCAATCTGGCTCGCTATCGTCCTCACGACACTGTGGCGGTTCTTTCCGATCTCCGTCTGCCGAACACTCTGGCGGCTGCATTCCTGGTCGCGACAGGGCTGGTTCTGGTTTTTTCGAGCGCCTATCTCGACAAGATGATAGCTGTATTCGCCGACGTCCTGCTTATGCTCATGGCTGCATTGGCAGGGTTTGTGGCCGGCTATTGGCTGCTGCTCAGGCTCGCTGGATACGAGAATTTCCTGCAGCTTGGTTTTCTCCAATCGGCGCTGATTTCCCCCGTTGTCGTATTCGCTGTCTCATTAGTTTCACCCACACGTCTGCGTACATCGCTTCTGCTGCGCATTTTAGCCATAGCAGTGCTGTTTGTGGCTGCACCGCTCATGTTGGTTCTATTGCCCCGATGAACGCAATCTGAACAGCCGATTCCGGCTTGGTTCAATGCGGATGCGTCAAGCTCGCGGTATCGACCAGTAACACGATCCAAGAGCCCAATATGTTCGATCTCGCAACCCGTCTGGGTGCGGCGTGCTTTGCATTGACCGCACTCGCATCTCCACTCGCCGCAAGCACCCCAACGCCAGTCGGCGATTGGGAACTGGCAAGCGGTGAATCCCGCTTCCAAATCACCACCTGCGGCGACAACGTCCTGTGCGCGAAGCTCACCTGGCTACGGGAGGATGTCAAAGCCCATGCCGACCTGTCCAGCTATCTTAATGACTATGTCATGCAGGGTGCGGTGCCGTCCGGCGTCAACACCTGGAGTGGAACCGTCTCCTATAACGGCGGTACGTACTCGGGCAATCTGACCCTGGTTGATGCCGATACGCTGCGGCTGAGCGGCTGCATGGGCATCTTCTGCAAGTCCATGGAGCTGGAGCGCATTTAAACCTTCATTCATGCTCCGGGTTGCCGACTTCGGCAATGACAAATTCGTGTCGCATTTTTGCGGGCTTATCGTTCAGGCATCAAGCCAACAGAAGGGAACAGGAACTTTCGGATGTCCGTCACGTTCCATATGACAGCCCGCAACAAGCGGGCGGGATTCTTGCCATGAAACGATTTGTCTTCGCTCTCGCTACGATCGCGGTTGTAACCCCCGCATTTGCTCAATTTGATACCTCGCCCGTGCCATCGGAAGATCAGAAGGTCTTTATCTTCGGCGGTCGCATGGGCGAATCCGATATGGCGGGAATGCTCAATCCCTTCACTGCTGAGTATGAAGAGGCCATCGTCCTCGGCGGCGGCTACCAGCATTTTCTCACCGAGCCGATCGAAGATCTCAAATTCGGCCTCGAGGCTGGAGCTGCCGTGAGAACAGGCGAAGAAACGACTGGCGAAGTCTGGGGTGGCGTTGTGGGACGCTACGATGGGTTCGTGGTCGGAGATACGCTTCGTATCTCGCCCTCATTGACTTTTGGCGCAAGCGCGGTAACCGGAACCATGGGAACGGAAGCCGAGCGCGAAGCTATAGACGGGCTGCCCGGAGACTTTCTATTCTACCTCAGCCCTGAGATCAGCTTTTCGACTGTGGAGAATCCCAGCTCGGAAGTCTTCTGGCGCCTCCACCATCGATCCGGAGCGTGGAATACCTTCGGCGGTGGCGGCTCAGCCAATGCAACGACGATCGGTATTCGCACAAGCTTTTGAGCGTGCCGCTCAAGCAGCCAGCGTTACGACGACAGCGCCGCGGCGCGTGGCAACCACCGTGTGCTCATACTGAACGCACGGCGCCGCAGGCACACTGACCAGCGTCCATGGATCGTTAAGGGATTTCTCCTCGGCCATCTGCCCACCCAGCGACAGGAACGGCTCGACGGTGAAAACCAGACCATCGCCGATGCGGCGACGCTCCGAGCGATCGGGCCAGGTCGGAATTTCCCCCGGCTCGTCGTGCAAACCATAGCCAATCCCGTGGCTGGCAAGGTTGCGCAGAAGCGTATAGCCGTTGGTTCCAGCGAATCTGCCGATCGCCTCGCCAATCTCGGCCAGCCGCCCGCCGGCCTTCACCGCTCGGATGCCCGTCCACATCGCTTTCTTGCCGTCGCGACATAACCTTTCGATGCGACGGTTCGCGGGAGGAACGATGTAGGACGCGCCCGTGTCAGCAAAGATACCATCCTTTTCCGCCGACACGTCGATATTGACCAGATCGCCCGGACCGATAACTCGCTGCCCCGGAATACCATGCGCCACTTCCTCGTTGACTGATATGCATGTTGCGCCGGGGAAATCGTAGGTCACCTGCGGAGCCGAGCGTGCGCCGTGCTCGTCGAGCACTTTGCGCCCGATATCATCGAGTTCCTGCGTGGTCATCCCCGGCTCGATTGCTTCAGCCATCCGATCACGCGCGATGGCGCAAATCCTGCCGATGGCCTTGAGGCGTTCAAGTTCTTCTTCCGAAGTGATAGTCATGGTCAGCCCTTGAGCGAATGGAAATGAGCCAATAGGCCTTGAGTTGAGCTGTCGTGAGCCTGGGCGGTCTCGGCACTCTCGACTTCAGATAGCAAGGCCTTGGCGAGTTGCTTGCCCAACTCCACACCCCATTGGTCGTAAGAATTGACATTCCAGATGGCGCCCTGCACGAAAACCTTGTGCTCGTAAAGCGCCACCAGCTTACCCAACGTCTCCGGATCCAGCCTGGAATAAAGAATTGTGTTGGACGGGCGGTTTCCCGGGAAAACCTTGTGCGACAGCAAGGCTTTGATCTCATCCTTGCTCAAGCCCGCACCCTTGAGTTCGGTCAAAACCTCGTCCTCGGTCTTGCCCAACATCAATGCTTCGGATTGCGCCAGACAGTTGGCGACGAGCTTGGCGTGATGCGGCGACAGGTCTTCATGCGGATTGGCAGCTAGCAGGAAATCGCACGGAACGACGCTCGTCCCCTGGTGAATGAGCTGGTAGAACGCGTGCTGCCCATTGGTGCCGGGCTCTCCCCAAATGACCGGGCCGGTTTCCCAGCCGACATCCTTGCCGTTGAGCGTCACCGATTTTCCGTTCGACTCCATATCCTGCTGCTGAAGATAGGCAGGAAACCGAGATAGACGCTGATCGTAAGGGAGAACCGCGTGGGTCGCAAAACCCCAGGCGTTGCGGTACCAAACTCCCATGAGCCCCATGATGACCGGCAGGTTCTGTTCCAGTGGAGCGGTGAGGAAATGCTGGTCCATTTCCCCTGCCCCGCGCAGGAAGGCTTCGAAGTTCTCATAGCCAACGGCTATCGCTACTGGCAGGCCAATGGCCGACCACACCGAATAGCGACCGCCAACCCAGTCCCAGAACCCGAAGATGCGGTCTTCGCGAATTCCGAAGGACTGGCACCCCTCGATATTGGTAGAAACCGCAGCGAAGTGGTCGTTCACCGCCTCTTCGCCGAGCGACTTGGCAAGCCAAGCCCGCGCGGTATGTGCATTGGTCATGGTCTCGTCGGTCGTGAACGTCTTCGAAGCGACGATGAACAGCGTTTTCGCCGGATCGAGGCCCTTGAGCGTATCGTGAATATGGGCGCCATCGACATTGGAAACGTAGTGGGCGCGCAAGTTCGGGCGCGTATAAGGCGCAAGAGCGAGCGTCACCATAGCCGGACCAAGGTCCGATCCACCGATGCCGATATTGACTACGTCCGTGAACTGTTCGCCAGTCGCCCCCCGGATGGCCCCGTCGCGCACATCATTGGAAAATCCCTTGATGCGAACCAGAACATCGCGCACCGCCGGCATCACGTCGGCGCCATCTATGAGCACAGGCGCCTCACCGAAATGGCGCAGTGCCATGTGAAGCACGGACCGGCGCTCGGTGACGTTGATCGGCTTACCCGACCACATGTCGTCGCGCCGGCCTTCCACATCGACCGCCCTAGCAAGGTCGAACAGCGCGGCCATCGACTGGCTATCGATCCGGTTCTTCGAGTAGTCGAGCAGAATATCGCCAAAGCGCGCGGAGTAAGTCGTGAACCGCTCCGGGTCATGCGCGAACAGTTCGCGCATCGTCGTCCCCGAAAGGCGCTTTCTGTGCTGTTTGAGGTCTTCGAAAGCTGCCTTACGGATTTTGTTCGACATGGTTTTCCCCTATTCGAGAGCGGGCAGATCGCCCTTGGCCCAGCCCTCGCGGACCGAAGCGCAATATTGGTCGAAAGCAGAGCTTTCAATCGCATTTCGCATCCCGGCCATCAACTCCTGATAATAAGAGAGATTGATCTGGCTAAGGATCATGGCACCCAGAATTTCCTCGCTGCGCACGAGATGATGCAGATAGGCGCGGGAGAACCGCCGGGCTGTAGGGTTGGGCGAAAGTTCGTCAAGCGGCCGATTGTCGTCCTTGTGACGGGCGTTCTTGAGATTGATGACGCCAAAGCGTGTATAGGCATGACCGTGTCGCCCTGCGCGCGTGGGATGCACGCAGTCGAACATGTCGATACCACGCCCTACGGCACCGAGCAGATCGTCCGGCTTTCCTACGCCCATAAGATAACGGGGCTTGTCGGAAGGCAGCTCGGGCGTGATCTCTTCGATCACCTTGAACATAACCTGTTGCGGCTCGCCTACGGCCAGTCCACCAACGGCATAGCCGTGAAAGCCGATATCGACGAGGCCAGCCGCCGAACGCGACCTGAGTTTGGGATCATCGCCCCCCTGGACGATTCCAAACAGGGCGCGGCCCTTGGCGTCGTCGAAGGCCCGCTTCGAACGTTCAGCCCAACGGATCGAGAGCTCCATAGCCCGCTCGAGCTCATCGCGCTCGGCCGGCAGAGCCACGCATTCGTCGAGCTGCATGATGATATCGGAGGCCAGCAGCTTTTGAATTTCGATCGAGCGTTCCGGCGTAAGGCTGTGGGAGGACCCGTCAATATGGGATTTGAACGTCACCCCGTTCTCGTCGAGCTTCCGGAGCTTGGCGAGGCTCATCACCTGGAATCCACCAGAATCGGTGAGGATCGGCCGCTGCCAATCCATAAACTCATGCAGCCCGCCCAGGCGTGCTACCCGCTCGGCGCCAGGCCGAAGCATGAGGTGATATGTGTTGCCCAGAAGAATATCGGCGCCCGTCTCGCGCACCTGCTCGGGATAGAGCGCCTTCACGGTTCCCGCCGTTCCGACAGGCATGAAGGCCGGCGTTCTGATCTCGCCGCGCGGCGTATCGATCTGCCCCCGCCGCGCCATTCCATCGGTGGTGGCAAGGGTGAACTGAAAGCGTTCGGTCATCTATCGGCTCGGAACAGCAGCGAAGAGTCGCCGTAGGAGTAGAAGCGGTAATAGGCGTCGATGGCGTGCTTATAGGCTTTGTGCATGGTCTCCAATCCGCAAAAGGCCGAAACCAGCATGAACAGCGTTGAACGCGGCAGGTGGAAATTGGTCATCAGCACGTCAACGACACGGAACGTGAACCCCGGCGTGATAAAGATGTCTGTCTCATCGGCAAATGGCTCGAGAATGCCTGCTCTCCGCGCAGCGCTTTCGAGCAGCCGCAAGCTGGTCGTTCCCACTGCCACAATGCGCGCTCCCGCCGACTTTGCTGCGTTGATGCGCTCCACCGTCTCGGGAGAAACAACTCCCCATTCGGAATGCATGGTGTGATCTTCGGTATCGTCGGCCTTCATCGGCAGGAAGGTCCCTGCCCCCACATGAAGTGTCACGCGCTCGATCTGGATGCCTTTTGCTTCCAGTCGCTCCAGAAGCTCGGGTGTAAAGTGCAATCCTGCCGTCGGGGCGGCGACGGCGCCGTCATGCTCTGCATAGACCGTCTGATAGTCGGACTTGTCACGCTCTTCTATCTTCCGTTTGGCACCAATGTAGGGTGGCAACGGCATCGCCCCACGGGCCTTGATGGCTTCGTCGAGCGTGGCATCGGAAAAATCGAAAGCCAGCGTCACCTGCCCGTCTTCAACCGCTTCAACCGTGGCGAACAACTCGTCCAGCATGCAGACTTCGGACGTGGCACCGAACACCACCCGGTCGCCAACCTTCAACCGCTTGGCCGGGCGTGCGAACGCAAGCCAGGTATGGCCATCAACACGCTTGTGCAGATTGAATGAAACCGAAGCAACGTGTTCATCCCGGTGCCGTAGGCCCTTGAGCTCGGCGGGAATAACGCGGGTGTCGTTGACGACAAGGACGTCGCCGGACCGCAAAATATTCTCGAGGTCGGTAACCACCCAGTCCGAGAGCGACCCATCGGCGCCTACAACCAGCATTTTCGCGCTGTCTCGCGGCGACACTGGATGGAGGGCGATCCGGTCCTCAGGTAAATCGAAGTCGAAAAGGTCGACCTTCATCGTGTGAAATCCGAGGACCGGTAGATGTCAGGCGGCGTCGGCAGCGACGCGCATGGAAACGATGCGGTCCGGATTGCGGACCGGCTCGCCACGTTCGAGCTGATCGACGGCATCCATGCCCTCGATCACCTTGCCGAACACCGAATACTGGCCATTGAGCCAAGGCGCATCGTCAAAGCAAATGAAGAACTGGGAATTGGCAGAGTTGGGGTTCGAAGAACGAGCCGCCGAAACCGTGCCGCGCACATGCTTTTCCTGGCTGAACTCGGCCTTCAGGTCAGGCTTGTCCGAACCGCCGGTGCCGTTACCCTTCGGGCAACCAACCTGCGCCATGAAACCGTCGATCACACGATGGAAGACGATGCCGTCGTAAAAGCCTTCGCGAGCCAGTTCTTTGATGCGCTCGGCATGGTTGGGGGCCAGGTCCGGGCGCAGTTCGATGACGACCTTGCCTTTGCTGGTTTCCATGATGATCGTGTTTTCAGGATTGGCGTAATCGGCCATGAGAGGCCTCCTTGTCTTGCTTATTGAGGCTCTGCTACGCGCAGAGAAACCATGATGTCGGGGTTTGCGACAGCGCCGTTCGCGCTGGCCGGCCCTTTTTCCAACCCGTCGATCAACTCCATGCCCGAAACGACATGGCCGAACAACGTATACTGGCCGTTCAGATGTGGAGAATCCGCGGTTACGATGAAGAACTGCGAATTGGCCGAATTGGGATCCATCGACCGGGCCATGCCCAACGTCCCGCGCACGAACGGCTCGTTCGAGAACTCGGCGGCAAGATCGGGCAAATCGGAACCGCCGGTGCCATTGCCCAATGGATCTCCAGTCTGGGCCATGAAGCCGTCGATCACGCGATGGAATTTCAATCCGTCATAAAAGCCCGAATTGGCCAGTTCGGTGATCCGCGCCACATGTTCGGGGGCTAGGTCGGGGCGAAGCGCAATCGTCACTTCGCCGCTTTCCAGCATGAGTGTGGCAATCGGTGTGTCGGCAGGAACTTCGGCAGGCGTTTGAGCCATGGCCGGCGTCTGCCCGAACGGCAGATAGGGCCAGGCAACCATTGCACCAAACAGTGCGACAAAGGCGAAGACGAGGGCACCAACCACGCGGTTGGTCGGTTTGGCAGCATGTCCGGCCATTATTGCTCCAGGAGTTTTAGAACCAAACGAGGTACGAAGGGCGAAACGTCACCCCCCATTTCCGCTATCTGGCGCACCAGCGTTGCGGAAATGTGGCGGACATAGGGACTCGACGGTACGAATACCGTCTGAATGTCCGGAGCCATCTGCGCATTCATGCCCACCATCTGCATTTCGTAATTGTAGTCGGTGGTATCGCGCAAGCCGCGAATAACCAACCCAGCACCGAGCCGCTGCGCTGCGTGGACCATCAGGCCGTCGAATTCGACGATCTCGATCTTCACGCCCTTCCGCGTTCCGATCGCTCCCGCGGTCTCGACCAGAAGGTCACGCCGCTGCGCCGCCGTCAGCATCGGCTTTTTCGCCGCATGAACGCCTATGCCGACGATCAAGCGGTCGACGAGCTTGCATGCCCGCTCGATCACATCGAGATGGCCGTTTGTAACCGGATCGAACGATCCGGGGTAAAAGCCCACACGTTCAGTCATGCCGGTTTTTGTCATGCCCGGCGCTGCAGCGCAAGCCAGATGCCTCCGCCAATCAGGACGGCGCCCGAGACCCGGTTGACCAGGCGCACACGCGCAGAGCTGATCCAGTGCCGCGCCTGCCCTGCCAGCACCGCATAGACTGAATCACTCAGCGTCGTTGCCAGCATGAAAAGCCCGCCCAACAGCAGAATCTGGGGAAACGCGGCGCTGCTCTCCACGACGAACTGTGGCAGGAATGCTCCGAACATCAGCAGCGCTTTTGGGTTGGACCAGATGACGATGAAGCCCTGCATGACATAGCCGCGCAGAGTGCGGTGCCGCTCGGCTTCGCCGGCCTCGATCCGGCCGCTCGATCGCAGCATCTTATAGCCGAGCCACACAAGGTAGGCGGCGCCGATCATCTTGATCCAATCGAACGCCCATCCCATTACACTCATCACCGCTTCCATCCCAAGCGCAACAACCAGGATCATTGAGACGAGCCCCAATTGCGTACCCAGGATGATGGCCATGCCGGCCACGGTTCCGCGCGCAAGGGCACTCGCGATAATGACCGTGACCGTGGGGCCTGGAACTACCGCTATAAAAAACGAGGCCAGCAGAAAGGCGAGAAGGGAGGAAAATTCGAGCATGGCAGCCTCCGAAGAGCCGTCAGCTAGCCATGGCCTCCTGCACTTGGCAAGAGGCCATGGCACAGCAACAACTACTCTTCGGCGTCCGGCGCCTCTGACACTTCGGCCGGCCCCTCATCGTCGCCATTTTCCGGCTCGCTGATGCGCTCTACCGAGACGACCTTTTCGTCAGCGGCGGTACGGAAGATGGTGACACCCTGGCTCGAACGCCCCACGATCCGAATGCCATCGACCGGCACGCGGATGACCTGCCCACCATTGGTCACCAGCATGAGCTGGTTTTCATCCTCAACGGGGAACGAGCCCACCAACTTGCCGTTTCGGGCGTTGACCGCCATGGCTACGATGCCTTTGCCGCCGCGCCCGGTAATCCGGTACTCGAACGAGGAGGTCCGCTTACCGTAACCCTTTTCCGAGACGGTCAATACGAACTGCTCGGATGCGCTCATCGCGGCATACCGATCCTGGTCGAGCGGAGCATCGCCCGCTGCTTCTTCGTCGCTGTCGCCTACTTCCTCGGTCTCGCCGCGCACGGCACGGCTCATCTTGAGGTATGCAGCGCGTTCGTCGGCAGAGGCCTCGAAATGCCGCAGGATCGACATGGCGATCACTTCATCGCCTTCAGCGAGATTGATCCCGCGCACGCCCGTCGAATCTCGGCCCTTGAACACGCGAACATCGGTGATCGCAAACCTGATGCACTGCCCGTTGGCCGTGGTGATCAGGATGTCGTCACTTTCGCTGGCAGTCTCGACGCCCACGATCCCATCGCCCTCATCGAGCTTCATGGCGATCTTGCCGTTCTGCCGCACTTCCACAAAGTCCGACAGCTTGTTGCGCCGGACATTGCCCGAACGCGTGGCAAACATCACATCGAGACTTTCCCAGCTCGATTCATCCTCGGGCAACGGCATGATCGAGGTGATGCGCTCGCCCTCTTCAAGCGGCAGCATATTGATCAGCGCCTTGCCGCGCGCATTGGGCGCCGCCACCGGCAGCCGCCAGACCTTCATCTTGTAGACGATGCCGCGCGAGGAAAAGAACAGAACGGGCGTATGGGTGTTGGCGACGAACAGCCGCGAGACGAAATCCTCGTCTCTCGTGGACATACCAGAGCGCCCTTTCCCGCCCCTTCGCTGGGCGCGATAGGTCGAGAGCGGGACACGCTTGATGTAGCCGGCATGGCTGACCGTCACCACCATGTCTTCGCGCGCGATCAGGTCCTCGTCGTCCAGATCACCGGCAAATTCGTCGATCTGAGTCAGACGTGGCGTGGCGTATTGATCGCGCACCTCCGCCAGTTCGTCGCGAATGATCGCCAGCACACGGTCTCGCGAGCGCAGGATATCGAGATAGTCCTTGATCTGCTCGCCGAGCGTATTGAGCTCCTCGCCGATCTCGTTCCGCCCCAACGCGGTCAGGCGAGACAGTGTCAGAGCCAGAATGGCGCGGGCCTGCTCGTCAGAAAGGCGGAAGGTGCCGTCATCGTTCACCTTGTGCCGCGGATCGTCGATCAACCCGATGAGGTCGATCACATCGGCCGCCGGCCAATCGCGTTCGAGCAGCTTTTCGCGCGCCGTGGCGGGGTCCGGCGATGAGCGGATCAGCCGGATAACCTCGTCCACATTGTTGACCGCCACCAGGAGGCCGACCAACACGTGGGCCCGATCGCGTGCCTTGTTGAGCAGGAACCGCGTACGCCGGGTAATCACCGTCTCGCGGAACTGCAGGAACGCCTCGAGGATCGCCTTGAGCGGCATGATCTCGGGCTTGCCGCCATTGAGCGCCACGAAATTGCAGCCGAACGAGGTCTGCAGCATCGAGTAGCGATAAAGCTGATTGAGCACGACATCGGCCACGGCGTCGCGCTTCAATTCTATCACGACCCGCATACCCTGCCGGTCGGATTCATCGCGGATGTCGGAGATGCCCTCGATGCGCTTGTCGCGTACCATCTCGGCGATCTTCTCGATCATCGTCGCTTTGTTCACCTGATAGGGAATCTCATGGACGATGAGCGCCTCGCGCTCCTTGCGCACCTCTTCGACGGTCACGCGGCTGCGCATCAGGATCGAACCGCGCCCCGTTTCATAGGCGGAGCGAATACCCGATTTACCGATAATGATGCCGGCCGTTGGAAAGTCCGGTCCAGGCATGATTTCCATCAGCTCATCGACCGTGATGCCCGGATTGTCCATCACGGCGAGGCACGCATCGATCACCTCTCCCAGATTATGGCTGGGGATATTGGTGGCCATGCCCACCGCGATGCCGCCGCCGCCATTGACGAGCAGGTTGGGAAAGCGCGCCGGCAGAACCGTCGGCTCTTTCTCGCTCGCATCATAGTTGTCGCGGAAATCGACGGTATCCTTGTCGAGATCCTCGAGCAGTGACCCGGTGACCTTTTCCATGCGTGCTTCAGTGTATCGCATGGCTGCCGGCATATCGCCGTCCACGGAGCCGAAGTTGCCCTGTCCATCGATCAGCGGCACGCGCATGGAGAAATCCTGCGCCATGCGAACCAACGACATATAGACCGCATCGTCCGAGTGCGGGTGATACTTACCGATCACGTCACCGACCACGCGGGCCGATTTGCGGTAGGGCTTGTTGTATTCGTATCCCTGCTCATGCATCGAAAAGAGGATGCGGCGGTGAACGGGCTTCAGCCCATCGCGCACATCGGGCAAGGCCCGGCTCACGATCACGCTCATGGCGTAATCGAGATAGGACTTGCGCATCTCGTCGGTTATCGAGATCGGGTTGATGTCGGATGGCAGCATGCCGCCCGCGTCATCTTCTGGCGTGTCTGTCACGATACTCGTTTCTGCACTGATTCTGCTGGCAATCGGTTTATTCGATTCCGCCGGCAGATGCCAGTTTCACAGGCCCTCATGGCACAATCCAGGCGCATTTTCCTGCCAAACAGAGGCCATGTTATCGATTACATGAATTTGCTTGCCCAAGTCGCCACAATCGGTTGAATGGCGCATGCGAGAAGATCTTTTTCGAGTTCGAGTTCCCGATGTCAGACCTAGCCACTCCCCGCGGCTCGGCGCCGCTCTATTTCGGTATGCGCGGCGACCGCATTGCCGTTTCGATCCTGTTTCTGATGAATGGCTTTCTGGTTGGTAGCTGGGCTCCCAAAATTCCTGTGCTCATGGCCCGGCTGGGTATCACTGAGTCGGTTATGGGCCTGCTGATCCTGGTGTTCGGGCTCGGCTCGATCGTGATCATGCCCATATTCGGCACCCTGACGGCCCGCAGTGGTTCAGCCCCGATCCTCAAGCTGGCTGCACTGATCGTGCTCCCCCTGCTGCCGTTGATTTCGCTGGCGCCCGAACTGGTGACGACCGCGATCGTGGTCTTTGCTTTCGGCGGCTTCATCGGCGGCATGGACGTGGCCATGAATACCAATGCCGTCGAAGTCGAAAAGCGGATGGGACGAGCCATCATGTCCTCCTGCCACGGCTTTTGGAGCCTCGGTGGCTTGTTGGGCGCCTCGATTGGCGGCCTTCTGCTCGGCTCGATCGGTGAGTTCGGTCATTCAGTTGCAGTGACGATCATCGCAGCGATCATCACCCTTCCCGTGCTGCCGCTGATTGCTCAGGATCAGCCAACGGCCGAGGCCAGGGCATCCACACCCCTGCGCTTCCCTTCGTCACCCCTGCCCTATCTTGTGGGCACAATGGCGTTGTTCTCGATGATACCGGAAGGGGCGATCCTCGATTGGAGCGCGGTCTATCTGCAGCGCGACCACGGTGCGTCCATCGAACTGGCATCGTTCGGTTTCGCCGCCTTTTCGGCCACCATGGCCATCATGCGCTTCGCCGGCGATGCCATCCGCCAGCGTCTGGGCGCGGTTTTAACGCTCAGGGTCTGCGGCTGCTTTGCGCTCACGGGAATGATCCTCGCCTCGGTCGCCCCCACCCCGGAACTTGTCATCACCGGTTTTGCCATCGCCGGCATCGGCATATCCAACATGGTTCCGATCGCCTTTTCCGCCGCCGGCAACTTGCCGGGCGTACCGCCTGGTATCGGACTGTCCATTGTGACGGTCACTGGATATTCGGGCATCCTTATTGCCCCGTCGGCCATCGGCTTCATTGCCGAACACACGGGATTTTCTCCGGTATTGCTGGGCACGGCAGGCCTGATCCTTGTCACTCTCGCGTTCTCTTCCCTCGCCAGATATGCAAACTTTCGGGCTGAGCATTGAGGCGGAACTGACTTTCCCCTGGTCCGTTCCCCCGTTCGACCTCAAGGAACAGGAGACGCTCCATGCAGGAAATGGATTTCAACCTCGACAACAAGGTTTGGGTATTGGTTGCCGACGGGGAAAAGGCGCTGTTCTTTGAAAATGTGGGGAACCGCAAGACCCCGGATTTCAAAGTTGTGAAAGAACTGGCGCAGAACAATCCCGCCACGCGCGAGCAGGGAACAGACAGCCCCGGACGCCGCAGCGACAATGGTGTGGGACAGAAAAGCGCTATGGAGGAAACTGACTGGCACCGGCTGGCCGAGGATCGTTTCGCCAAGGATGCCGCCGAGCTCCTTTACAAATATGCACACCGTAACCGCTTCAGGGAAATCGTGCTCTGCGCTGCGCCGCGCATCCTGGGAGAGTTGCGCAAGGAGCTGCACGCCGAAGTTTCGGCCAAGGTCATCGGCGAGGTGCCCAAGAACCTGACGAACCACCCCGTCGATCAGATCGAGCGCATTTTGAGCGCCGGCTAAGCGGCGCCTTTTCATGGACAGCTACGCCCGTCGACCCATCGAGCTCAAATGGTCGGACTGGAAACAGGTGCTGGTCCGGACCGGTAAGACCATGATCGACATGGATACCTCGCTGCGTTGCGCGGGCGTAGCCTTTTTCAGCTTTCTCTCGATATTTCCGTCCATCGCCATTGTCGTTCTGCTCGTCGGTCTCCTGGCCGATCGCTCATTTCTTCTCGACCAGCTCGAGCGGCTTTCCTTCTTCATGCCTGACATCGCGTTTGCGGTCATCGTTGATCAGCTCGATACGCTTCTCGACCAACCTCCCGCCGGACTCGGGATTGGGCTTGCCATTTCGATCGCGATGGCCCTTTGGAGCGGTTCGCGCGGGGTCGACGCCCTCATCTACGCCGCCTCCGCCGCTTACTATGAAAAGGTAAGACGCAGCTTCTTTTTTGCTGTCTTGCTGTCGTTCATCGTCACCGTGCTAGGCGCGGCATTCATGATAACCGCTCTGGCATTGGTCGCCGCGATTCCCATTCTCACCGGGCTGAGCCCCATTCCTGGCACCGGAGAGCAGTTGGCCCTCCTCTTGCGCTGGCCGGTGCTCATGGGACTTGCAGTATTGGCATTCTCACTGCTTTACCGTTTCACCATCGATCGGCGGGCCGCCAAAGCGCGTTGGATCTGGCCGGGCGCTGTGCTGGCCACGCTGCTGTGGCTTGGGATCTGCCTGATATTTTCGCTCTACGTCGAAAATTTCGGCCAGTTCGAAGCCAGCTTCGGCTCCCTCGCCGCTGCGGTGGTGCTGCTGTTCTGGCTTTACATTTCGGCTCAGATCTTCGTCCTTGGTGCGGCCTTCAATGCCGAAATCGAGCTGCAAACGTCCATCGACACCACAATCGGTCCCGACAAGCCCATGGGCTCTCGCGGAGCCTATGTCGCCGATCACGTCGTCGACTAGCTTCCAAGGACGGTATCGAACACTGCCAGGGCATCGTCGATCTGATCCTTGGTAATGATCAGGGGCGGCGCAATGCGGATGGTATCGGTATGCGTATCCTTGGCCAAAATGCCCTTGTCTCGCAACTTATAGCAGAATGGCCTGGCGCCCCCTGCTTCCGGATGCAAATCGACCGCGAGCATGAGCCCGCGCCCTCGCACCGCTTTGACGTGATTTGAGCGAATACCGGCCAGTCCTTCGAGGAAATAAGGCCCGAGCTGGGCGGCATTCTCGATCATCCCTTCCTCGATCAACACCTTCATCGCCATGCGCGCAACCGCGCACGCCAAAGGGTTGCCGCCGAACGTCGAGCCGTGCTGACCGGGCTTGAGAACTCCGAGGACTTCTGAATTGGAGAGCACCGCGGAGACGGGATAGAACCCACCTGACAACGCCTTGCCCAAGAGCGTGACATCCGCCTCGATACCTTCGTGCTGCTCCGCCAGCAGCTTGCCCGTGCGCCCCAGGCCTGTTTGAATCTCATCCAATATAAGCATCACGTTATGTTGCGTGCAGAGCTCGCGAACCCGCTTGAAATATCCCTCCGGCGGAATGATCACCCCGGCTTCCCCCTGGATCGGCTCCACCAGGAACGCAACTGTGTTCCCGGTTATCGCCCGCTCAAACGCCTCGGCATCGCCGAACGGAACCACCTTGAATCCAGGTGCAAACGGCCCGAACCCGCCCCGTGCGTCCGGGTCGGTCGAAAACCCGACGATACCGATCGTCCTCCCATGAAAATTGTTGGAGCAGACGATGATCTCTGCCTTGTCCTTTTCGACGCCCTTGACCTCATACCCCCATTTCCGCACCGCCTTGATGGCACTTTCGACCGCTTCGGCTCCGGTATTCATCGGCAGCACCTTATGGGAACCGGTGAGTTCGGCGATCTCCTGGTAGAACAGACCGAGCTGATCGTTGCGGAAGGCTCGCGAGGTCAGAGTCAGCTTGCCCGCCTGCTCAACCATCGCGGCGAGGATCTTGGGGTGGCAGTGCCCCTGATTCACCGCTGAATATGCCGAGAGACAATCGAGGTAGCGCTTTCCTTCAACATCATAAACGAACACGCCCTCTCCGCGCACGAGGGCCACATCCAGCGGTTGATAGTTATGCGCACCAAGGGATGCTTCCAGCGCGATCAGTTCCTCGGTTCGTGTCATGGTTTCCCCCTTAGGCTGGTAGGGTTGGCCTGTCGAATATGCGGCGCCCAAATCCGCTGGCCGCCAATTCGACCATCAGGCGGGCACTCCGGCCGCGATCGTCGAGAAATGGATTGAGCTCCACCAGGTCCAGGCTGATCATGCGTCCGCTGCGCCCCACCATTTCCATGGCAAGATGCGCCTCGCGCACCGTTGCACCACCTGGCACTGTCGTTCCCACACCGGGCGCCATATCCGGCTCGACGAAGTCTACGTCCAGGCTCACGTGCAACAAGGCGTCCTCGGCTTCCACCTCTCCAAGGATGCGCCGGATGATGGCGCCGATGCCATGCTCATCGATCTCCGCCATGTCGTTGACATCGGCGCCCCGCGCCTCGAGCAGGTCCGCTTCCCCAGGATCGATCGAACGTGCCCCAACGAGATGGAAGCGCGTTGCCGGCATCTTGGGGCACTCAAGCATCCCCTCAAATCCCGGTTCGCCGCAAAAGAATGCCGCGGGCATTCCGTGCATATTCCCGGAGGTCGAGGTTTGTGGCGTGTTGAAATCGGCATGCGCATCGAGCCAGAGAACGTGCAGCTTTTTCCCAATGCGATGAGCATGCCGCAAGGCCGCAGCAACCGATCCGAACGACAGCGCGTGATCCCCTCCGAGGTAGACGGCGGTGCCGCGCGCCAGCGCCGCTTCCCCCGCGTCAGCGATCGCTCTGCCATACGCGGTGACGATCGAAGCATTGTGTGCGAGGCCTGAAAGAGTGAAGTCACCTTTCCCCAGCACGACATCGCCCATATCCGAAACCGTGTGGCCCAAGCCCGCCAACGCGATCTCGATACCCGCGATCCTGAGCGCCTTCGGTCCCATGGAGCAGCCTTGCCGCCCCGCCCCCTCCTCTATGGGTGCACCAATCAGGGTGACAGTTCTGGGAGCCGGTCCACGCATGCAAATCCTCCGCTTACGAGCAGCATGCCTAAGCAATCAGTCGCTCATAAGTTGCATATCTGCGCAACATGGCCCTATCATTGGTCATATTGGCCAGCGGAACTACTCAAAATGGCAACTGTTGATGAAACGGATCGTCGTCTCCTCTCCCTGCTGAGAGACAACGCCCGCCTGCCGGTCTCCAGTCTTGCCGCAACTCTCGGATTGTCTCGCACGACGGTGCGGGCGCGCATGGAACGGCTGGAGGCAAGTGGAATCATCACCGGCTATGGCGTGCGGCTCGGCACGTCCGAAGAGACCGACCGCATCCGCTCCATCGCGATGATCGAAGTCGAAGGACGCGTCACCGACCGCGTAGCGCGTGCTCTGGCGGGCTTGCCGCAGGTCCGCGCACTCTACAGCACCAACGGCCGCTGGGATCTCGTTGCCGAAATCGATACCGGCTCCCTGCCCGAGTTCGATGAGGCCTTACGCTCCATTCGCCTTATCGAGGGCGTCAGCCTCACCGAAACCAATATTCTGCTGGCCGCCCGCTTCCGCCGCTAAGCCGGCAAATGCAAAAGGCGCCTCTCGGCGCCTTTTCCTCAGAACGGAATGTCGTCGTCCATGCCGCCGGGCTCGAATGCCGGAGCGCTTGTCGGTCGGCTGCGGTTCTCGACCTGCCTTCCCCCGCCATATCCGCCGGAGCCATATCCCCCGCCGGCATTCTCGCCGCCGCCTTCACCGCGCCCGTCGAGCATCGTCAGGGTCGAATTGAACCCCTGCAACACGATCTCGGTCGTATATTGATCCTGACCGTCCTTTTCCCACTTCCGGGTTTGAAGCTGCCCTTCGATATAAACCTTGGAGCCCTTGCGCAGGTAATTCTGCGCAACCTTGGCCAGGCCCTCGCTGAAGATCACCACGCGGTGCCATTCGGTCCGCTCGCGCGGTTCACCCGTATTGCGGTCGCGCCAACGCTCCGACGTCGCGATGCGCAGATTGACGACGGGGCTACCGCTCGGCAGCGACCGGACCTCGGGGTCCGCTCCGAGATTGCCCACCAGAATAACCTTGTTGACGCTTCCCGACATATTCTTTCGCTTTCCTGTCTCTTGTCCGCCGAACCGAAATCCGGCCAGTCACGTTGGGACGCACTATATAGGGATTGGCTCGGCAAGTTCATTGCCAAGCAGAGCTTTGCACAACTCCTTTGTTCCCAATTTGTTCACGAGCGATTGGAATTGTCAAGCTTGACGAAATTCAATATGTTCATATTATGTTCCTGGTGTATCGCAGATGTGCGTTCCGCCATCTTGCAGCCCGGCCATGTTGTGCTTAAGTGAACCGGACGCCTCCCGCGCCCGTTAGAATTGCTATTGCCGGTCCTGCCGGACCGCTACCTTTGGACGTTGCAACCGATGAATGACATCTCCAATCCCGACCGCGACATCGTCATTCGAGGTGCCAGGGAGCACAATCTCAAGAATATCGACGTCCGCCTGCCCCGGGACAAGCTGATCGTGATGACCGGGCTTTCGGGCTCAGGCAAATCTTCGCTTGCATTCGATACGATCTATGCCGAAGGCCAGCGGCGGTATGTGGAAAGCCTTTCGGCCTACGCCCGCCAGTTTCTCGAAATGATGCAGAAGCCCGATGTCGAGCAGATCGACGGGCTTTCGCCGGCCATTTCCATCGAGCAGAAGACCACATCGCGCAACCCGCGCTCGACGGTCGGCACCGTCACCGAAATCTACGACTATCTGCGCCTTCTCTTTGCTCGCGTGGGTATTCCTTATTCACCCGCCACGGGTCTGCCCATCGAAAGCCAGACGGTTTCCCAGATGGTCGACAAGGTATTGGCGCTCGAGGACGGTACGCGGCTTTACCTGCTGGCTCCCATTGTACGCGGGCGCAAGGGCGAGTACCGCAAGGAATTGGCCGAGCTCATGAAGAAGGGCTTCCAGCGCGTCAAGATCGACGGTGAGTTCTACGAGATCGAAGAAGCCCCCGCGCTCGACAAGAAGCTCAAGCACGACATCGAAGTCGTCGTCGACCGCGTCGTCGTCAGCGCCGATATATCCAGCCGCCTCGCCGAGAGCTTCGAGACGGCATTGCGGCTGGCTGATGGCATCGCGCTTGCCGAGTTCGCCGACCAAACCGAAGATGACGGCACCCCTAAGCGCCTCACCTTCTCGGAAAAGTTCGCTTGCCCGGTTTCCGGCTTTACCATCGCGGAAATCGAACCGCGGCTGTTCTCGTTCAACAACCCGTTCGGCGCTTGTCCGGTGTGCTCTGGCCTCGGCACCGAGGCCAAGATCGATCCCGAACTGGTCGTTCCGGACGGATCGCTGTCGCTGCGCGATGGCGCCATTCAGCCCTGGTCCAAAACGTCTTCGCCTTATTATTTGCAAACCCTGCAGGCGGTAACGCGTCACTATAAGGCTTCAACAGGCACCGCATGGCAGGATCTGCCTTTCGAGGTGCAGCACGCCATCCTGTTCGGCACCGACAAGACGCCTATCGAGTTCGTCTATGACGAC
This sequence comes from Pelagibacterium sp. H642, assembly GCF_031202855.1. Classification (GTDB taxonomy): domain Bacteria; phylum Pseudomonadota; class Alphaproteobacteria; order Rhizobiales; family Devosiaceae; genus Pelagibacterium. The sequence goes on from NZ_CP101829.1 coordinate 3,507,291, forward strand.
GGCTTGCGCAAATACACGACAAAGAAGCCGTTTGAAGGTGTGATCGGCAACCTCGAGCGCCGTTATCGCGAGACTGAATCGTCTGCCGCGCGCGAGGATATCGAGCGCTACATGTCGGCCGCCCCCTGCCCCGCCTGCGGCGGCTATCGCCTCAAGCCCGAAGCGCTGGCCGTCAAGATCAACGATCTCCATATCGGCCAGGTCGCGGACTTTTCCATCAAGGCTGCGGTCGAGTGGTTCACGGATTTGCCCAGCCATCTCAATGATACGCAAGGGGCCATCGGCGAGCGTGTTCTCAAGGAGATCCGCGAGCGGCTGACCTTCCTTAATGATGTCGGCCTCGAATACCTGACGCTTTCGCGCAACTCGGGGTCGCTCTCGGGCGGCGAGAGCCAGCGTATCCGTCTGGCGAGCCAGATCGGATCGGGACTTACCGGGGTCCTCTACGTGCTCGACGAGCCTTCGATCGGGCTGCATCAGCGCGACAATGCACGTTTGCTCGAAACGCTGCGCCGTCTGCGGGATCTGGGCAACACGGTGATCGTCGTCGAGCACGACGAGGATGCGATCCTGACAGCCGATCATGTTCTCGATATCGGGCCTGGTGCCGGTGTGCATGGCGGGCACGTTATCGCCCAGGGCACCCCCCAGGACATCCTCAACCATCCCGAAAGCCTCACGGGCCAGTATCTCTCGGGCCGCATGGGCATCGAAATCCCGGCCGAGCGCCGCAAACCCAAAAAGGGCCGCAAGCTCTCGCTCGTGGGTGCCACTGGAAACAACCTCAAGAATGTTTCGGTCGATATCCCGCTGGGCATGTTCGTTGCCGTTACGGGCGTATCGGGCGGCGGCAAGTCGACTTTGACCATCGATACGCTTTATCAGGCCGTCGCCCGCCGCCTGAACGGTGCGCGCGTCCACCCTGCCCCGCACGAAAGCCTCACGGGCCTCGAATTTCTCGACAAGGTCATAGACATCGACCAGAGCCCGATCGGGCGCACGCCGCGGTCTAATCCCGCGACCTATACCGGAGCCTTCACGCATATTCGGGATTGGTTCGCAAACATGCCTGAAGCCAAGGCTCGCGGCTATGCGCCGGGACGCTTCTCATTCAACGTCAAGGGCGGCCGCTGCGAAGCCTGCCAGGGCGATGGCGTGATCAAGATCGAGATGCACTTTCTGCCCGACGTTTATGTCACCTGCGACGTCTGCAAGGGGCATCGCTACAACCGCGAGACGCTTGAGGTTCAGTTTAAGGGCAAGTCGATTGCCGATGTTCTCGAACTGACGGTGGATGAAGGCGTGGAGTTCTTCTCGGCGGTGCCGGTGATCCGCGACAAGCTGGTCACTCTCCAGCGGGTTGGGCTCGGTTACGTCAAGATTGGTCAGCAGGCCACCACCCTGTCGGGGGGTGAAGCCCAACGCGTCAAGCTCGCCAAGGAGCTTTCCAAGCGCGCCACCGGCCGCACCCTTTATGTGCTGGACGAACCCACCACGGGTCTGCACTTCCATGATGTCGCCAAGCTCCTCGAAGTGCTTCAGGAGCTTGTGGACAGCGGAAATACGGTGGTGGTCATCGAGCACAACCTCGAGGTCATTAAGACCGCCGACTGGATCATCGATCTGGGTCCCGAAGGTGGTGATGGCGGCGGCGAGATCGTTGCCGTGGGTACGCCCGAAGAGGTAGCCGAAAGCCCGCGTTCCCACACGGGCCGCTTCCTCAAGGAGGTAATGGAACGCCGCCCCCAACGCATGAGTGCCGCGCAATAGGCTTGCGGCGCTGTTTCATGACGGTTTGATGGCTTTGCCATGCGCGGCCCGCAGGGGCGGCGTGCGCGTTGACGCATACCTTGAAGTGATGATTCGCGGGTATCTTTGAAGGGTGCAAACAACCAGCATGGTGATGTCCATGTTTGTTCGTATCACCTGGAAAACGCGTCCTGCGGGAACCGTTCCTCCCAATTGGCGCCGTCCGCCGCCGTTTCTCGACCGTGGTTGCGATCTTGGTCCTGTCGGAGACTTTCACAAGATGACCAAGAGTCTGTTTGACCGGCCGGAGTAGGCCGAGGCGACCGTAGCCAGCCATGCGGAAACCGCATGGCCGAAATGACAAATCCCTAGTTCAAAGGTCGAGATTTAAGTCCTATATCCCAGTCGTCAAACGAAAGGAAAATTGAGATGGGCATTCGCAAGACTCTTAAGAAGTGGTCGGCTTACCAGCAGACGGTTCGTGAGCTCAATGCGCTCGGCAACCGTGAACTGAACGATCTCGGCATCACCCGCGGCGACATCGAACGCATCGCGCGTGATCATGCCAATCAGCTTTAAGCTTCAGACGACCTCCAACGTCCGAACGCGAAAAAGGCATCCTTGATCAAGGATGCCTTTTTTGATTCCGGGGCTTATCTCGCCCGTAGATCCTCATAGGACACGCAGACCACCTTCTCGAACGCTGGGCGTTCCGCAAGCCGCGCGTGCCAGGCCGCAACAGCCGGCATGTCGGGTCTATCGATTTCCATGGTCGTCCAGCGGTAGAGCGATACGCCGGCAACGATATCGGCATAGCTGAACGTCTCCCCCGCGAGATACGGAGTTTTCTCGAGCTGGGCTTCCATGATTGCAAGAGCGTCGGTTGTCCTGGCCATGGCCGCCGCGATCGCCTGGGCATCCCGCCGCTCCGGTGCAGTCCGCACCACATGCGAGAAAACCCCGATCCAGGCCGGTTGAAAGGTTGATACGGTCCAGTCGGTCCACTGATCGACGATCGCCCGCTCGGCTGTATCTTCCCTCCACAGGCTGGCCCGCCCCAATTGTGCCGCGACATACCGTACGATCGCATGACTCTCCCAAAGCGTCAGGTCGTTGTGCTGCAGCACCGGCACCAGTCGGTTCGGATTCATCGCGGTGAATTCGGGCGTATCGAGCCCCCCGAACTTTCCGCCCGCATCACGCCTGTCATATGCCGCCCCAACCTCTTCCAAGGCCCATAGGGCCTTTTGAACATTGGCCGAGTTGGCACGGCCCCGAAGAATGATGTCCGTCATGAAAAACTCACTTGTTAAACGACGATGAATAACAGTGAGCAACAGTCATGCAGATCGCGCAAGCCGGCAATGACCAATTTGACACTGCACATCGTGGGCGATTCTCACTAGCTAAAGGCCGTCAGACGAAAGGAGACCTGAAATGGACATCCGCAAGACCTTCAAGCGCTGGTCGGCTTATCAGCAGACGGTTCGCGAGCTCAATGCTCTCGGCAACCGCGAACTGAGCGATCTCGGCATCGCCCGCTCCGACATTCAGCGCATTGCCCGCGACCATGCCAACGCACTCTGATCGCGGTCGCAGCAGCACAAAACCTCTCTGAAGGGCACCCCATCACAGGGTGCCCTTTTCATGTTCCGCAACGGAACGCACTGCCGATCGCCTCGTTTCCCCTCTCTCCACCCAAGGAAAGAAAGGGAAACGTCATGCAGAACCTGCAAGGCAAATCGATTGCGATTCTCGCCACCACAGGCTTCGAACAGTCAGAACTCGAAGTCCCGCGCGACAAGCTCCGCGAAGCTGGTGCCGAAGTACATGTGATTTCGCTCAAACCGGGCCATATTATGGGCTGGGACAAGGATGATTGGGGCGGTCCGGTCCCAGTGGACAAAACCCTCGATAGCGTCACCGCTGACGATTACGACGCCATCGTTCTTCCCGGTGGCCAGATCAATCCGGATCTGCTGCGTATCGAGCCTCGGGCCATCGATTTCATCAAGCGCTTCTGGACCGATAAGAAGGTGGTTGCCGCCATCTGTCATGCGCCTTGGCTGCTCATCGAGGCCGGCATCGCCAACGGCCGCAAGATGACGTCATACAAGTCGATCAAGACAGACGTCATCAATGCCGGTGCCAATTGGGAAGACAGCGCGGTCGTGTCCGATCAGGGCCTGGTTACCAGTCGCAATCCCGGCGATCTGGATGCCTTCTGCGACAAGATCGCCGAGGAGATTAACGAAGGCCGGCACGAACGCCGCGCCGCCTGATCTTTCGGTTGAGAACCGGGTAAAAGAGTCGCGCGCGGCAACCTTGGATTGCCGCGCGCTTTTCGTCTATAGCCATTGCCTCTTGGATAAAGATGGGCAAGACATATGGCTGTGGTGCATGTAATCGGTGGTGGTCTCGCAGGCTCGGAGGCGGCCTGGCAGGTGGCTCAGGCTGGTGTCGACGTGGTTCTCCACGAGATGCGCCCGGTAAATCCCACCGACGCCCATCATACCGATGGCTTTGCCGAACTTGTCTGCTCCAACAGCTTCCGCTCTGACGATCACGAGCACAACGCCGTGGGTCTCCTCCACGAGGAAATGCGTCGCGCGGGATCGCTGATCATGGCTTGTGCCGACAAGCACGCATTACCGGCCGGGGGAGCGCTTGCCGTCGATCGCGATGCCTTCTCCCAGGCCGTCACCGAGGCGCTCGAAAACCATTCCCGCATCACCATCGCACGTGAAGAAGTCGCCGGTCTGCCGCCTGCGGACTGGGAAAACGTCATCGTCGCCACCGGCCCCCTCACGTCACCCGCCCTTGCCGAAGCGCTTCAAAAACTGACAGGTGAGGACTCCCTCGCCTTCTTCGATGCCATCGCACCGATCGTTCACTACGACAGTATCGATCTCGACGTTGTCTGGGCGCAGTCGCGTTACGATAAGCCGGGTCCCGCCGGCACCGGGGCGGATTATCTCAACTGCCCGATGAATGAGGAACAGTACAACCGTTTCATCGACGCCCTGCTCGAAGCACCCCTGCACGAGTTCAAGGAGTGGGAGATCGTGCCTTATTTCGACGGCTGCCTGCCTATCGAAGTGATGGCCGAGCGCGGCCGCGAAACCCTCCGCCACGGTCCCATGAAGCCGGTCGGCCTCACCAACCCGCGCGATCCGGAAAACAAACCCCACGCAGTCGTCCAGCTCCGTCAGGACAATGCCCTTGGTACCCTTTGGAACATCGTCGGTTTCCAAACTAAAATGCGCTATGGTGTGCAGACGGAAATCTTCAGAATGATTCCGGGCCTGGAAAACGCTCAGTTCGCCCGGCTCGGCGGGCTGCACCGCAACACCTTCCTCAATTCACCCCGCGTTCTCCGTCCGGACCTGAAGCTCAAGGCCGATCCGCGTCTGCGTTTCGCCGGCCAGGTTACCGGCGTCGAAGGTTATGTCGAAAGCGCCGCCATGGGGCTGGTCTGCGGTCGCCTCTCCGCGGCGGAAGCCAAGGGTGAGACCCCGGCACTGCCGCCGGCCACCACGGCATTCGGTGCGCTCATCGGCCATATCACGGGCGGCCACCTGGAAGCCGAAGCCTATTCCGGCGCCCGCAGCTTCCAGCCCATGAACGTCAATTTCGGCCTGTTCCCGCCAGTGGAGATCAAAAAGCCGGAGGGTCTCAAAGGTCGTTGGCGCGGGCCCGACAAGGCAAAGGCCAAGAAAAAGGCGATCACGTCGCGCGCTTTGGAAGATCTGGCCGCCTGGCTCTAGCTGCGGCCGTGCCGCAGCATCCACCATGTCAGCGCAAACATGCGCGATAGCGGCGAAGGCGTTCGATGCCCGATAAATGGCGCCGCAACGTGGCGCCCGGCACGCTTCAGGTCCATGTCGACGAGCGCGATACTGGCAAATGCCGGTTTCAGCCGGGGAGAAAGAGGCGCGATCGCCGAGCGGGCCTTATCGGCATGCTGGTGCGCCAGCTCAGCGAGTTGGCCGAGCGCCGCCCGCAACTCTGCGCTGTCCGCCCCCGCATAGACATCGGCCTCCCGTACGCCATGCGCGGCGAACACCGACAGCGGCAGGAAGAGCTGTCCCCGCGCCGCATTATACCCGAAGGCGCGCAGATGCCCGCCAAGCGCCTGCGCCACGCCCAAATGCCCCGCCGCATCCGCGGCCTCATCTGCGGAGCCACCCGCGAGGATCATCGCCGCGTATTGATATAGAACCGAAACGGTTTCGCCCGCATACCCTTCGAACTGCCCGATATCGGGCATCGGATCGTGGTAGAGGTCGAAGCGCCGAGCCGCCAATAGCCGCAACAAGGGACCGGCCGGCAACGCGTAGGTTTCCAGCGTTTTCAGCAATGCATCGGCGACCGGATTGCTCGATATCGCGCCATGCCCTTCGCCCTCGATGGCATCGACCCACCATTGCAGCCGGATCTCGCCGGGGCCGGGTTCCGACACCCTCTCCCGGATCGCCGCGATCTCGGCCGAAAACGCGAAGATCGCCTGCACGCCCTGGCGATGCTCGCCCGGCACGATCAGGCTGGCTGCATAGCGGTCGCGATCGAGTTCGCGCAAGCGCTCTGCCGCGAGCGCAAAGCTCTCGCTCATCACCGCGCCTTTGCTACACTGATCAGAGCTGCGCCCACGGCCCGGTTTTCAGCAAGCAGCACATTGTAGGTGCGCACCGCGCTACCGGTCGAGACGGCCTCGATGATGACGCCCTTCTCCCGGAAGGCGGGCCGAATGTCGGGCGATATCGCCGCGATATCGGGGCCGGTTCCGATCAGCAACACGTCCAGCGCATCGGCCGCCTCGAGCGCGCGAGAAAGCGATTGCAGCGTGATACCCGCCGCCGCGTCGACGTCCCACGCGTACATTCCCGTCGGAAGCGACATCACCGAACCGCGATGGGACATCTCCGCGAAGCGAAAGCCGCCATCACCATAGGCGTCGATAACCGCCTGATAGGGATAGTGCCCCTGCCCCGCCTCCCAGGTCATTGCCGCCTATACCGCCGCGCCGTCCGCGCGCCGCTCGGACTTGGGTTTTTCGGCTTCGGTCTCTGCGCGGGTCTTGATGCCGAGATAGAGCAGGATCGGTGCCGAAACGAAAATCGACGAGTAGGTGCCGACCAGCACGCCCCAGGCCATGGCCAGAGTGAAGCTGCGGATCACTTCGCCGCCGAAGAACACGAGCGCCAGCAGTGCCAACGCCGTGGTGCCGCCGGTCAGGACGGTGCGTGCAAGCGTTTGGTTCAGCGACATGTTGATGATGTCGGCCAGGCTTACCTTCTTATATTTGGAGAGGTTCTCCCGAATGCGGTCATAGATCACGACCGTGTCGTTGAGGGAGTAGCCGATTACCGTCAGCACCGCCGCGATACTTGAAAGGTTGAATTCGATCCGCAGCAGCGCGAATAGACCCACGGTCAAAACCACGTCGTGGACGAGCGCCAGGATCGCACCCACGCTGAACTGCCACTCGAAGCGCAGCCATACGTAAATGACGATACCGACCATGGCGACTAGAATGCCAACGATGCCGTTGAAGGCCAATTCGCCCGACACCGTGCCGCTCACCGCCTCGGTGCGCCTGACCTCATATTCATCGGCCACGGTATCGATCACCTGTTGAACCGCGGCCTGCTGTGCGGTTTCATCGCCTTCCTGTGCGCCGATCCGCACCAGTACGTCCGCCGGCGTACCGAATTCCTGCACCTGAACTTCCCCGATGCCCAGGTTCCCCAGGCGCGAACGCAGATCGGCGATATCCGCCTCTCCATCGGTTGCCTGCAGTTCGATGGAGCTGCCGCCGGTGAAGTCGATGCCGAGATTGAGCCCCCGCGTCACCTCCAGGATGCCGGTTCCCACCAGCAAGACCAGCGTGAAGGCAAAGCCGACCTTGCGCCACTTCATGAACGGAATCTTGGGATCGAGCGGCAAGAGACGCTCGAGGACGTTCACCTTGAGCGTCTTGGGACGCCGCCGCGAGAACCACAGGTTCACGAGAACCTGCGTCACGAGATAAGCGGTGAACATCGTCGTGAGCACGCCGATCGCGAGCGTCACGGCAAAGCCCTGCACCGGCCCGGACCCGAGGAAGAACAAGACCACGGCTGCGATCAGCGTGGTGACGTTCGCGTCCACGATCGTCATCATCGCCCGCTTGAAACCGGAGTCGATCGCTTGGAACGCAGATCGCCCGTTCGCCAGCTCCTCGCGTATGCGCTCGAAAATGAGAACGTTTGCGTCCACGGCCATGCCGATGGTCAAAACGATGCCGGCGATACCCGGCAAGGTCAGCGTCGCTCCCAGCGTGGATAGTGCCGCCAGGATCATGCCGACGTTGATCACCAAGGCAATATTGGCGAACAGGCCGAACAGCCCATAGGCCGCGAACATGAACAACACCACGCCCACCGTGCCGATCACACCTGCCGTAACGCCCGCGTTGATCGAATCGGCGCCAAGACTGGGGCCAACGGTCCGTTCCTCGACCACGTCGAGCGTCGCCGGAAGCGCACCGGCACGCAGCAGCACGGCGAGGTCGCTCGCCGTGTCGGGGGTGAACGTGCCGGAAATCTGGCCCGTGCCACCAGTGATCGGTTGCTGGATGGTGGGGGCGGTGATCACCTCATTGTCGAGCACGATGGCAAAGCGCCGCCCGACATTTTCCGAGGTGATTTCGCCGAAGGTCAGCGCGCCTTGTGTATTGAAGCGGAACGAGACGACGGCCTGGCCGTTCTGGTCGAAGGCCGGCTGGGCGTCGACGAGCTGTTCGCCGCCCAGGGCAACGTCCTCATAAAGAAGCTCGTCGAACCCGTCTGCGCTTGGCACGATCATCGTTCCGGCTGGCAGGCCCTGCGTTTCGGCCTGCGCCGCCGTCATCGACGGATAGACAAGATGGAACGTCAGGCGGGCGGTCTGGCTGATCAGGTCCTTGAGCCGCTCGGAATCGCCAAAGCCAGGCACCTGCACCAGAATACGGTTGTCGCCCTGGCGCTGGATGATCGGTTCGGTCGTGCCGACCTCGTCGATACGGCTGCGGATGACTTCCAGCGATTGCGCCACAAGCGAAGACATTCGGCTTGAAATGGCGTCCTCGGTGAGCGTGATCTGGATGCGCCCGCCCGAGGCGGTGATCTGCGTTTCCGGCGTCGTGCCCGTCTGGAACAGCGCACCTTCCAGCATCCGCTCGAGGGGGGACAGCACTTCCCGCGCCGCGTCCAATTGGCTCGGATCGGTCAATTCCACATCGAGCGTTGCACCATTGGTGGTGATGATGCTGCCGATTCCGGCATCGATCAGCAGTGTCCGCGCCTCGCGTCGGATATCGCCGATGCGGCCTTCAACGATGTCGTTTCGGTTTACCTCGAGCAGAAGGTGCGAGCCGCCCTGCAGGTCCAGCCCCAGAACGATCTCGCTTTTGGGAAGGAAATCCGGCATCCCGGCCACGGTCTGATCGCTCAAGAAATTGGGCAGCACCGCGAGCATGCTGACCAGCGTCACGAGAACGACGGCGATTAACCGGAATGGCGAGCTCTTCATGAGATAAATTCGTCCTTTATTACCGCTAGCGCCAGCGCCGCCGCTTGGCGGGCGCCGACGCGCCAGCGGGTCAGTGTCGCGGGGCTGCTGCCCTGGGCGACAGTGTCATCCGATTATTTGTTGTCGTTGACCGGCTCGGACTTGGTCCGCACGTCGGCGACCATGGTACGCACGACCTTGATCTTCACCCCTTGGGCGATCTCGACTTCGAGATCTTCGTTCTCGACCGCCTTGGTCACTTTTCCGACCACACCGCCATTGGTGACGATGGTATCACCGCGCTTCACCGCTGCAAGCATCGCCTGGTGGGCCTTCATCCGCTTTTGCTGCGGACGGAAAATAAGGAACCAGAAAATGGCGATAAGCAGGATGATCGGAATGAAACTGGAAATAAAATCCATCCCGGTCGGCGCAGCGGCGCCCTGGGCGAAGGCGGGGGTAACGAACATTAAGACACTCCGTAGCGGTCTGCTTGTCAAAGCAGGACTGATGGTCCCATATAGGGACGCTTGCGGTTTTGGGGAGGCACAGCCTTCCAAAAAATCGCGCGGACTATACTAGCGGGCCCGGCGAAAGGCAAAGCCTATCGGGCCCTTTCAGGGGCTATTCTCCAGTGGAAAATCAAGACCAGCTTTCAGCCATCTCGGCTACGCTCGAACGCATTGCGCACGCTCTCGATGCTCTCGCGGGAACCACCCAGGCAACGGCGGCGATCGAGGACGGCATAGATGCCTATCTTTGGGACGGCGCCGAGCAAACGCTAATTCCTGTCCCACACGTCAATCGCGTACCGCTTGATCTGCTCGAAGGCGTCGCCCATCTGCGCGACATTCTCCTGGACAACACCCTGGCGTTCGCTCGCGGTCACGGCGCTAACAACGCGCTGCTGTGGGGTGCGCGCGGCATGGGCAAGAGCTCGATGGTCAAGGCCATCCATGCCCACATCACCGCGCTGGAGGAAACCGGTCTCTCCCGTCTTATCCTTATCGAGATCGCTCGCGAGGATATCGCCACCCTCCCTGCCCTGCTCCGCTTCCTCGTGGGCCGGCCGGAACGCTTCATCATCTATTGCGACGATCTGAGCTTCGACAGGGATGAGTCGAGCTACAAGGCTTTGAAGTCCGTCCTCGACGGTGGCCTTGAAGGTCGTCCCCCCAATACGGTCTTTTACGCCACGTCCAACCGCCGGCACCTGATGCCTCGGGACATGATCGACAATGAGCGCTCGACGGCGATCAATCCCGGTGAAGCCGTCGAGGAAAAAGTATCGCTCTCGGACCGCTTCGGCCTGTGGCTTGGCTTCCACAATTGCGACCAGGACACCTATCTCGCCATGGTCCGCAATTACGTCGCCCATTACGGCATTCCGGTCGATGAGTCGGAAATGCGGGCGAAAGCCATTGAGTGGTCTGCCACACGCGGCTCTCGTTCGGGACGCGTCGCCATCCAGTTCGTCCGGCACCTTGCCGGCGAAAAAGGCAAGGCCATCTCCTGAAATAGCGAAGGGGCCGGCCCTTTCGGACCGGCCCCAACAAGGAGCATTGCCTCCAGTATTCCTAGCCGGCCAGCAACGGCATCGGATCGACCGGTGTCGCGCCCTTGCGCAGCTCGAAATGGAGCTGAGGACGGCTGACCGAGCCGGTCATGCCGACGGTGCCGATGGCATCGCCGCGCGAAACCGCATCGCCCTTGACGACACCGATCGTATTGAGATGCGCATAGGCCGAAACATAGCCATTCGAGTGCTTGATCAGCACCAGATTGCCATATCCCTCGACGGCATTGCCAACGTAGATGACTTCGCCGTTTTCAGCCGCGCGAACCGAGCTGCCTTCTGGTGCTTCGATGTTGATGCCGGTGCCGCGCGAGGCGGCGAAATCGGTGATGACTCGGCCCGAGATCGGCCAGCGGAACTTGTCGCTGGTGGTCGAGGGCGTGGGGCTTGCCGTGGGCTGCTGGGCGGGCGCGGCAGCAACCTGCGTCGGCTGCGCTGATGGGGTCGCCGCGGGCGTCTGCGGCTGGCTGGCAGGTGCCGTGGCGGTCGTTGATGGTGTGCTGGTTGTCGCTGGCTGGGTAGCCGGCGTTCCGGACGGAGTGGTCAGCGTCTGCGTGCCCGATGCGGCGGCCACCTGCTGCGTCTGACCGCGCTGCGCCAGAAGATCTGGGCGTCCCGGTATCACCAGGCGCTGCCCTACGGTGATCCGGTCGGGCGAAGAGATGTTATTGGCAGCAATGATATCGGTGGCGCTCACATCATAGCGGCGAGCGATCGTATAGAGTGACTCACCCGATGCGATCGTGTGCGTATAGGTATCGCCCTGAACCATCCCGAGCTGCGGCGACGATGTTTGCGTAGGCAGCGCGGGAGAGGAAGGCGCGGAGGCGGCGGCGGTTTGTGCAGGCATGGCTTGGGTACTCGTTACTGAAGATGGCTGCAATGCGGGAAGATCCTGGGATACAACGCCCGACTGCGTGCCCATGGGCATTGCAGTCGTCCGATCGATCAGAGCGGGTTGATTGGCCGCGGTTGTCATCGCACCCCCGCCGATATTGGCAGGCGGCAGGTAAGCCGGCATCGGCTGGTTGATAGCCGCGCCGCCCATGCGGGTCGTCGCTCCGGTAACCGTCGGATCGCCCCCGAAGGATCCCATGGAGGAACAGCCTGCCAGCACCAGGGCGGCGGCACTCATCGCAAGTGCGGAGCCAGCGCTACGCAGATTGGAACCAGTTACGCTCATGGTCATGGGAAATGCCCGTCAACTCATCTACTCGATGAAATTAGAGTAGTCTTGTTAAGGTAAAGACGAGCTTAAAGCGGCAAGCGCTTTAACTATAATGTACGCGAGCGCCCGGGACTCAACGGCGCAAGCCGCACGCTTCCCACCTCGGTCTCGACGAAATCGTCGTCGACTCGCTCGATGCGCAGTATCGCCTGCCGATCCGCGGGTGCCCCAACGGCCATCACGGCGATTCCGCCATCTCCCAATTGCTCCACCAGGTCCTCGGGCACGTCGCTGACCGAGCCGGTCAGCAGTATTCTGTCGAATGGCGCCTGCTGCTCGAGCCCCAGCAGCCCATCCTCGTGAAGTCCCACGATGTTGGTCATGCCCTCTGCATGCCAGCGGGCTTGCGCCAGGCTGGCCAGCGTGCGGTACTTTTCGATTGAAAACACGCGCCTCGCCATCCGCGCCAGAAGCGCCGCCGAATAACCTGATCCGGTACCAACCTCGAGCACCTTGTTGGTGCCCTGCGGCGCCAATTGCAAAAGCAGTTGCGCCAGGATTCCGGGTGCGGTTATCGACTGCCCGCATTCGATGGGGAGCGAGGATTCGCGGTAAGCGTATTCGCGATAATCTTCCGGCACGAATCGCTCATGCGGAACCGTTTCGAAGGCACGCAGCAGGTCCGGATCAGTCACCCCCACCTGCCGCAGGTTGAGAATCAGGCCCGCCCGCGCTTCCCATAGGTCGGTCACGCCAGCGTCCTCGTCTCTCATGTGCGTCCTGGGCCCTCGAACGGGAGTCTCCCGTCGAAGCGCCTGACGAAATCCATGTCGGTCTGCTGCAGCATCAGCGGCGTCACGGTGATCGCGTTGTCCTCGTGCAGGATATGGAAGTCGGAGCCCGCGTCCAGCGGTTTAGGCGTCTGCAGGATCGTGACGAAGTGCTTGCCCGGGTTATCGCTCGGATAAAGCTCGAACGGCGAATGCGCGAATCGCTGATGCGGCACCACCCGGATGCCACTCACCTCGCTCGGCGCACAGATCGGGAAATTGACGTTGAAATAGGTATCGCGCGCATCGAACACGTCGAGAATGGCCTTTACCGCCTGCGCTCCCAATTCCGCCGCACACCCCCAATCGATCTCATCGCGCCCATGGTCATAGTCCATCGCCTGGCTCAACGCGATCCCGACAGCCCCATGCAAGGCCCCTTCCCTGGCCCCGGCCGCCGTGCCCGAGCAATGCATGATGTCCCCGAGATTTTGCCCCCGATTGACGCCGGACAAGACAACATCTGGTCGACGGTCCTTGAGGACATGCGTTACGCCTGCCACCACACAATCGGCGGGCGTGCCATCGAGCGCAAAAATCCGCTCGCCACGCTCCTCGAGTTCGATCTCGTAGCCGAAGGTAAACCGGTGTCCGGTCCCGCTCTGATTGTTTGACGGAGCCACCACCCAGACGTCGTCCGAGAGCGTGCGTGCGATATCGATCAACACCGCTAAACCCGGCGCATCAACACCATCATCATTGGTTAAAAGGATGCGTGGATTAACCTTCATCCGCCAATCTTTTCAATGCCACCCATATAGGGCTTGAGCGCCGCCGGAATCGTTACCGATCCGTCCTCGTTCTGGTAATTTTCCATCACCGCGATCAGCGCGCGGCCGACCGCAACGCCCGATCCATTCAGCGTATGCACGAATTGCGGCTTGCCGTTCGCATCCCGATACCGCGCATCCATGCGCCGAGCCTGGAAGTCGCCGCACACCGACACCGAAGAGATCTCACGATAGGTATTCTGCCCCGGCAACCAAGCCTCAATGTCATAGGTCCGCTGCGCGCCAAATCCCATATCTCCGGTGCATAGCTGCATGACTCGATAGTGTATATCCAAGCGCTTCAGGACCTCTTCGGCACAAGCGAGCATCCGCTCATGTTCTTCCGCCGACCTATCCGGCGTCGTCACTGACACCATCTCGACCTTGTTGAACTGGTGCTGACGCAGCATGCCGCGCGTATCCCGCCCAGCCGAGCCGGCCTCCGAGCGGAAGCACGGGGTTAACGCCGTAAACCGCAACGGCAATTCTTCCTCGGACAGAATGGATTCACGTACCAGATTGGTCAGAGGCACCTCAGCCGTGGGAATAAGGGCCAGCCGTCCATCCCCATGCCCGGCAAAGAAGAAGTCACCGTCGAACTTAGGCAACTGCCCCGTTCCGTACATGGCTTCATCTCGCACCAGATAGGGCGGCACCACTTCGGTATAGCCATGTTCATTCACATGCAGGTCGAGCATGAACTGCCCGATGGCGCGCTCCAGCCGCGCGATCTGCCCCTTGAGCACGACGAACCGGCTTCCTGACAACCTGGCCGCGGTTTCGAAATCCATGCCGCCCACGGCTTCGCCGAGTTCGTAGTGCTCTTTGGGCGGAAAGCCGAGGTTGGGTTTGGCCGGCCTCGTGGCTTCCGATTCGTTGGCGCGGAAATAAGGAACATTGTCATTTTCATCCTCTCCCACCGGCACGCCTTCAGCGGGCAGATTCGGAAGCACCGACAGCGCAGTCCGAATATTCTCGGTCAACGCTTTCTCTCGCGTATCGAGTTCCCCGAGCTTGTCCTTGAGCCCGGCAACTTCCGCCATCAACTCGGCCGCGCGGGCCTCATCTTTTTGCGCCTTGGCCTGTCCGATCTGCTTGGAGGCGGCATTGCGTTTTTCCTGAACGGCATTGAGTTCAGCCACCACCGAGCGCCGCTGTTCGTCCAAAAGGATAAGAGATGCCGACAGCGGCTCCATGCCGCGCGACTTGAGCGCAGCGTCGAAGGCTTCGGGATTGGCGCTGATCCATTTGATGTCGAGCATGTCGGCTGGTCCGCTGGAAAAAATTGAGCGGCCTAGTGCCTAGCCGAGCCGGCTCGGAAACTCAAGGTAGGCTCAGGTTTCCAGTTCCCGCGCCAGCTCCGCCTCACGTGCCAGCCGACGCTTCTCCATGAACCGGACTGAAAGCACCGACAGTTCATAAAGTGCCAGCAACGGCAGCGCCAATCCGATTTGGGAAATCGGATCGGGTGGCGTCAGAAAGCCCGCGATCACGACGATCGCAACGATCGCGTATTTGCGCCACCGCCTGAGGTGGTCGACTCCGATCAGACCGACCTGCGCCAGCAGCGTCAGAATGACCGGAAGCTGAAAGCAAACGCCGAATGCCAGGAGCAGGGTCATCACCAGACTGAGATATTCCGAGACCCGCGTCATCATTTCAATGGTGACGCCATTGGGATCGGTCTGCTGCATGCCCAAGAAAAAGCCGAGCGCCAAGGGCATGATGCCGTAGTAGACGACTGCCCCCCCAAGCACGAAAAAGATCGGCGTGGCGATAAGGTAAGGCAGGAAGGCCATGCGCTCGTTCTTGTAGAGCCCTGGCGCCACGAAGGCGTAGACCTGAGATGCGATGACCGGGAACGCCAGAAAG
Organism: Pelagibacterium sp. H642; assembly: GCF_031202855.1. GTDB lineage: Bacteria > Pseudomonadota > Alphaproteobacteria > Rhizobiales > Devosiaceae > Pelagibacterium. The sequence continues at coordinate 3,522,786 of NZ_CP101829.1, forward strand.
ATCGCCGAAAAAAGCGCGACAGAGAGTTTTGTGAAAAAGAACTCTTGGGGCGCGGTATAGATGAGGTGCACAGCTTCCGGACCACCAGCGGCTGCGATGAACGGGCCGAGCAGAAACTGGTAAATGTGGTCGGCAACGAAAAAGCACGCGATAAACAGCACCGCCAGTGCGATGACCGAATAGATCAGCCGCGTCCGCAATTCCGCCAAATGCTCGATGAGTGGCGCTTCGCTGCCCTTGAGTTCATCGTCCGGCGATTGATCTGCGATCTTTTTCTGCGCTTCGGCCATCGATCAGCCCTCGCCCCCCACATCCTCGGCGCTCTCGGCGCGGCTCGCAGCCTTCTTTTTCGCTGGAGTTTTCTTCGCCGGAGATTTTTTGGTGGTCGATTTGGACGGAGCCTTTACCACCGCTGTTTCGCCCTCACCGGTGGAAGCTTTGGCCGTCTTAGCGCGCGATGACTTGGCCGTCGGTTTTGCAGCCTTGCTCGTCGTAGAAGTTGCGGGATTCCGCAGCGCAGCCTTGATCTTGGGTTTGGCGGCAGTCGGTTGCGCGGCCTCAGCGGTGGTCGTCACTGCATTTGCCGGCTTGGCAACGGTTTCGCCCACCTTTGCGCGCAGAGCCGCAGCAGCCGGCGAGGTCTGAGCCGGCGGCACTGGCGGCATACCCGCTTGCGAGCGGATCTCATCCACAACGCTTTCCTTGCCTGGCTCGGCGGGAGCAAGCTTGCCGCTTGGCTCCACCTTACCGTTTCTCAAGGCGTTGAACTCGCGGGTGATATCCTGGCTTGTCTGCTGAAGTGGGTCCGAAATCGCCTTTTTGGCTTCGCGTATCTCATCGGCGGCGATGGCTTTGTCGATCTCGCGCCGAAACTCGTTGCTCATACGCCGGACGGTTCCCATCATCCGGCCGATATTGCGCATCATCACTGGCAGGTCTTTCGGTCCCACCACGATGAGGATCACGATGCCGATAACCAGCATCTCGCTCCAGCCAAGGCCAAGCATCAGGATCTATCCTTTTTGGGAACCAATGCCGAACCGGTACGATCAGGCGTCCTTGCGCTCGACGTCTTTGGTCTGGTTCAGCGTGGGCTCAGCCTGGCCGGGCTTCTGGTCGATAGTGGCGACAGGCTTGTCGTCGGGCGTGTCTTCTTCAGCCATGCCCTTACGAAACGCTTTGATGCCGCCGGCGACTTCGCCCATCAGGCCGGAAATCTTGCCGCGCCCGAACAGCAGCAGCACTACGACCGCGATAATCAGAAGTCCCCAAGGTCCCGGATTCATGTGTACCTCCTAGATGTCGACGCGGATCATGCACCGGCCGACCGGTTTCTCCGGCTCACAGATATTGATTATTGCTGGCGAAAACAAGGACTGACCGACCGCGGGCTCCGCGTTATTGCGGATGCCCGGTAAAATGCGCGTGTCCCTTCACTCCTCGGATCCACGCTCGGTCTCGCCGGGATCATCCGGATCGAGCGGATCCTCATCCTCGCGCAACGCACCGTCAAACGGCATTGGCACCTGAAAGCTCGACGGCACGCGGCTCGAAAGCAGCCCTGCCCCCTTGAGTTCATCAAGCCCCGGCAGGTCTCCGAGTGTCTCCAGTCCGAAATGATCGAGAAAACCTTCTGTGGTCCCGTAGGTCACCGGCCGCCCAGGGGTGCGCCGACGTCCCCGCATCCGAACCCATCCCGCTTCCATGAGCACATCGAGCGTGCCTTTGGAGATGGAAACCCCGCGCACCTCTTCGATTTCGGCGCGCGTCACCGGCTGATGATAGGCAATGATCGACAACGTCTCGAGCGCCGCCCGTGACAACGGACGGGTATCTGTTTCCTCCCGCCGGAGCAAAAAATTAAGGTCTTCGGCGGTGCGAAACGCCCATTTCGATCCGCGCTGCACGAGATTGACCCCGCGTCTCGCATACTGAGCCTGCAATTCGTCGATCAGTGCATCGACGTCAGCGGCATCGGACAGAAACGGCTTTACTGCTTTCAGATCGACCGGCTCGTCCGAAGCAAACAACAGGGCCTCAAGGATGCGCAGATTGCGTTCCTTGATCACAGAATCGTCTTCTGCATTCATTGCGGCAGGCTCCCCTGTCGCCGGCGCACCAGCAAAGGTGCAAAAGCCTGCTGTTGTCGCAACTCCACCTGCCCCAGCCGCACAAGTTCGAGCGAAGCGACAAAACTCGACGCCATCGCCGTCACCCTTTCTTCCGGCCGTGCCAGATACTCGGCTAGATAGGTCTCGAGCGAAACCCACTCATAGCTCTGCCCGATCAGCCGCTCGAGGATTTCGCGCGCGTCCTGCAGCGCCCACACCGTCCGGTGATAGGGCGAGTACTCAGCCGGTATGCCCCGCTCCCGCTGAGCCGAATAGGCGCGCAGCAATTGGTAAAGATCGGCTTCCCACAGCGCATGGCGAGTAATTGAGACAGGCTCGGGCATACCGCGCGTAAAAACGTCCCGACCCAGTCTGGGGCGGTTGAGCAACCGTCCCGCCGCGTCCCGCATGGCTTCCAGCCGGGCGAGCCTGAATTGCAGAAGCGCCGCCATTTCTTCGCCGCTCGGCTCTTCGTCGTCGCTTTGCTGCGGCACCATTAGCCGGCTTTTAAGATACGCAAGCCAAGCGGCCATCACCAAATAATCGGCAGCGATCTCGATCCGTTGCTGTCGGATGGATTCGATGAAGGCCAGATACTGCTCCGCCAGCGCCAGCACCGAAATTCCTGAGAGATCGACCTTCTGCTTCCGAGCAAGATCCAGCAGAAGGTCGAGCGGGCCTTCGTATCCGCCAACATCCACGTGCAACACGGCCGCTTCCGCCCTCTGGGGCGTTTCGTCAAACCATGGATTTGAAGCTTCAGCCATAACCTGCTGCTGGAAAATCAAAAGAGGGAAGCAGCATTGCCACTCCCCTCGAACTCGTCAAGTTGCCAAGCCGTGTGTCGGCTAGTTGTCCATTACAAAGCAGTCTCCGCCCTGCGCCAGTATCGCGCCGCAAACCGAATTGGCCTCGGCGAGCGTGGGCTGGGGCAGTCGGACACGGTAATAAATGCCGCGTTCGCCCAGATCGACACGGCTCACCTCCGGTGTCGCACCATTAAAGAGCGCCCCGTAACGGGCCTGCAGCGTCGGAATGCCGCCGCGCGCGTCTTCTTCGGTGCGCTGGGAGGACAACTGCACCCACGCCCCTACGTTGGCAGGAGCGGAAGTTGCCGGTGCTGGCGCGGCGGGGGTTTGTGCCTGCGTCGGAGCCAGGGCCACAGTGCTCTCCGCGGGGGCTGGAGCAGCCGGCGCGGCACTGGCTGCCGTATTGGTCGGCGCCGTAAGTCCAGCCGGCCGCGGAATTGGGCGTGGTGCCGTGGCATCGCCTTCCACCACAGTCGCTTCATCGGTCGCAGCGTCGCCCAGGTCTGTGGTCGCTCCCTGTGCCGTCGCACCCGTCGCGGCATCGCCCAACGCTGAGGCCGGCGCATTGAGCGCGGCCACCTGTTCGGCACCCGTTGCTTCGGCGGTCTCTCCACCCGCCATGGCTTCCGCGATCGCCTCCCCGATCGGGTCGGCTGTCAGCGTACTGTTGGGCACAGCAGGTACATCGGGGCGTTCGACCGGCAGGACATTGGAACCGGCCACGCTATCATCCGCCTGAACGATGGTCCCATCCGGACGGACAGTCACCGTACGCACCGGGCGGTTGGCGAGTTCGGTTTCGCCTTCCTCGGGGGCAAGAACCTGCGCGACTTCCGCGCCGCTCGCGCCACCGGTCTGGTCTCGCGACACCAGCGCCTCTTCCTCGGGTGCAGCTGTGTTGCCCTCGATTTCGTTGAAAACGACGGAGTCGTTCGCAGCCGTTTGATCCGGCGCCGGCTCGACATCTTCCTTCAGCGGTTGGGCATCAGCGGTCAGCACCGGCGCTTCGCCTGGCTCCGGCGGCCCGGAGAAGAACGTGAAGTACATCCCACCAATCAGCGCAACGACGGCTACGCCTGCGGCGATGGGAAGAACGAAGCCGTTGATCCGCCGCCGCGGTCGCTCGGTATCGTATGCAACTTCTTCTTCGTCGTATTCGTAGTCTTCTTGCCGAGTTTCCGGCGCCGCATCATCCCTGGAGGCGGCAAACAGCGGATCGGGTATGCGCTCGGCAGCAGGCGTGAACTCACCGTCGCCGGCCATCGGCTCGGAGTGGAATTCGTCCCGAGCAGCTTCCTGCGGCGTCGGCCACGTTTCCGGCTCCACAGCCGGTTCGTGGCGCCGCACTGTCGCCCCCGTCGCGGCAGCGGCAGCCAGGATGGCGGATTCGGCTGTGTTCACAGCCTCGTCGGTTGGCGTATCGTCAAGAAAGCTCGAGCGGACGCGTCGCCCGGAAAACCCAGCATCACCCGAATTGACGCGAGCAGCCTCACCGATCAGGGCCTCGATTTCGCTCAACGGATCCCGGTCTTGCGTGTACGAAACCGAAGGCTGGGCGACCGCGGAAACCGTAAAATCATCATGGCGCTGCGACGCGACTTCTTCATCCTGAGGCTGCAGCTCTTGGCTGGTATCTTCGGGCCAAGAGGAATCTTCTTGCGAGAAATCGCGATCGTAAGCCTCCACTTCCGCATCAGCGATCAATTCGGCGATCGGGTCATCCTGTGAGGTCGAGGCACCTTGTTGTGGCGCGGTGTCAAACCCGAAATCGAAGCCGGCAAGCTCATCATCGGCCTGCTGCGACTCCTCTCGGGTTCCCCATTCAGGCTCTGCCTGCGGCTCGCCCCGGTCCGGGACGCCAAAGCTCTGCTCCGCCTGATCGAAGTCGCTCTGCACCGGCTCGGCAGGCTCCGGTTCGGGTGCAAACTGTGGTTCTTCGCGCCGATAGGCATCGCTGCGGGTCGAGGTGTTGCGTGCATCCTGCGCCACCAGCCGCGCCAGTTCCGCGATCAGATCGTCGGAATCCTGCGCGGCGGCCGACTGGTTGTGCTTGGTATTGTCCATAGAGCAGCGCCCCAAAAGTATTCGGCTTTAACTTGCCCTTCCCTTGAGCAGTGCGCAGAACTATCCACAGCAATGCGCCGTAATTATGAAAGCTCTTGCGGTGCGCTAACGCCCAGAAGTTCAAGCCCATTGCTGAGCACCCGGCGCACACCATCCACAAGCGCGAGTCGAGCCAGCGTCAGTGTCGCGTCTTCGTCGTTAACAAAGCGTAAGCTCGGATCTTCCTTGCCCTTGCCCCAGAAGGCATGGAATTGAGCGGCCAGTTCATGCAAGTAAAACGCAAGTCGATGCGGCTCGTGCGCCCGAGCAGCCGCAGCCACTTGGCGCGGCCAGGAACCAAGCATGCGGATGATCTCAATCTCCTCTGCCGTCGCAAGCCGCTTGAGATCGGCCCTCCGTAATGCTTCCTGCGAAATATCGAGCTCCGGCAGATCGCGTTCCGCATTGCGGAAAACCGAGTAGGTCCGGGCGTGGGCATACTGCACATAGAACACCGGATTATCCTTGGTCTGCTCCTTAACCAGCGCAAAGTCGAAGTCGAGCGGCGCGTCGTTGCGACGGAACAGCAGCATAAACCGGGTAGCATCGACGCCAACTTCATCGACAACATCAGCAAGCGTCACCAAATCCCCGGAACGTTTGCTCATTTTGACAGGTTCGCCATTGCGCAGCAGCTTGACGAGCTGACAGAATCTCACGTCGGCCGTGGCCTTGCCACCTGAAACAGCCTTCACCGCAGCCTGGATGCGCGTCGCGTAACCCGCATGATCGGCGCCAAGAACGTCGATCAGAGTCGTGAACCCGCGCATCACCTTGTTGCGGTGATAAGCGATATCGGCGGCGAAATAGGTGTAGCTTCCGTCCGACTTGATCAGCGGCCGGTCCACATCGTCGCCGAATGCCGTGGCACGGAACAGCGTCTGCTCACGATCTTCCCAATCTTCAGGCGTCTTGCCCTTCGGCGGCTCGAGCCGGCCTTCATAGACCAGCCCCTGCTCACGCAACCAGTCCAGGGTGAGGTCGATGTCGCCACCCTGCCCGTGAAGGGTTTTTTCGGAAAAGAACACATCGTGCTCGATATTGAGTTTCTTGAGGTCCGCCTTGATCAGCTCCATCATGGCGGCAAGAACGTGCTGCTTGACCGGAGGCATCCATATGTCTTCCGGCTTGTCCAACAGGCTGTTTCCGAATTCGGTCACGAGCGACCGCCCCACCGGCACGAGATAATCCCCCGGATAGAACCCCGACGGAATTTCTATCGTCTCACCAAGCGCCTCGCGGTAGCGAAGGTAGGCAGACCGCGCCAGGGTGTCGACCTGCGACCCCGCATCGTTGATGTAGTATTCCCGCGTCACCTCATAGCCGGCATAAGCCAGCAGCGAAGCCAACGCATCGCCGAACACCGCACCGCGCGTATGCCCCACATGCATCGGCCCGGTCGGGTTGGCCGACACGTATTCGACATTGACCTTTTCGCCCTTGCCAACATCGGCGCGGCCGAAATCGGCGCCCAACTCCGCGACCGAAGCCAGCACCTTGTACCACACATCGGGCTGCAGCCGGAAATTGATGAACCCCGGTCCAGCGACGTCCACCGACGCTACATCAGCATCCCGAGAAAAATACCCGGCCAGCGCAGTTGCGATTTCGCGCGGGTTCTTGCCCAGGGGCTTGGCGACCACCATGGCTGCATTGGTGGAGAGGTCGCCATGGGCTGCATCGCGCGGCGGCTCCACAACCACGCGCGACAAAAGCTCGGCATTGTCTGCCAGCTCGGGAAAGCTCGCTTTCAGCGCATCGGCGACGCGCCCTTCAAAAAGGGCAAACACATCCATGGGAGGAACCTGCGGTCTAACTGGAAATCAGGGCGTGGCGTTAACGGAAATCGGGGCGCTCGTCAAACAAGCGGGAATATTCGTCGAGCGCAAAAGGGTCGGTCATGCCGGCAACGAAGTCGCTAACCACCCTCGCCTGCTTCGCTTGGTCGGCAGCGCTCCGAAACGCGGCGCCCCAGCGTCCCGGCATATCGCCCTCGGCCATATATGCATCGAACAGACGCTCGACAACGGCTTCACTCTCGCGCACCGGCACCATCACGCGTTCGTCGCGATAAACCTTGGCAAAAAGGAAACGCTTGAGTTCAGCCTCTCCCGCCGCCATTTCGGCAGGGAACCCGATCAGCATTCGGCCGGCCTGGCGCACATCGTCGGCACTCTTGAGGTCTGTCTCGGCGATCCTTTCGGCGCCTTCCACAATAACGCTTTCGATGGTTCGCGTGATTAACCGCCGTTGCACCTCGTGCATCTGTCGCTTGCGATCGAGCAGCGGCCAAAGATCCAACACCTCGCGCGCAATCGTCCCTACCAGCGGCACATCCACCAGATCTTCGATCGTCAGCAGACCCGCCCGAGCGGCATCGTCGATGTCATGGGCATTATAGGCGATGTCGTCGGCAATCGCCGCGACCTGCGCCTCTAGGGTGGCATAAGTTTCCGGCATTAAGCCACAGCTTGCCGGAATCTCGGCTAGCGCCGCTCCAATATCCTGCCCATGCTTGGAGGCTCCGCCCACCACTGGTCCGTTATGCTTCAGTATGCCTTCGAGCGTCTCCCATGTCAGGTTCAGCCCGTCATGATCGGCATATCGGTTCTCGATCAAGGTCACGACACGCAGCGCCTGCACATTGTGATCGAACCCGCCCCAGGGCGCCATCTTCTGGGCCAGCACCCGTTCCCCTGCATGACCGAATGGTGTGTGCCCCAGATCATGGGCAAGCGCTACGGCCTCGGCCAGATCCTCGTTGAGGCGCAGCGCTCGTGCGATCGAGCGTGCAATTTGGCTCACCTCGAGCGTATGGGTCAGCCGCGTGCGAAAGTGCTGCCCCTCATGGTGCAGAAACACCTGCGTCTTATGCTGCAGCCGCCGAAAAGCCGTGGAATGGATGATCCGGTCGCGATCACGCTGAAACTCGTTGCGTGTCGGGCTTGCGCTGGGACGATAAACCCGCCCCCGCGTCTGCGCCGGATCGGCGGCGTAGGGAGCCTGCATATCACTCATGCGGGAGAACCTCTTTTCATCGTCGCCTTACGATATTAAGTTGAACCACAATCCATCGCAGACCGTTTGAGCGTTATGACTGATACCCAACTAGCACCAAACCAAGTCGTTTTGACAGAGCGGGCCGCCAAGCGCATCAACCGCATCGTGGCCAAGGAAGAACCGGGCACGGTGCTGCGCATCTCTGTTGCCGGTGGCGGCTGCTCCGGCTTCCAATACGAATATAATCTCGTCAAGGAAGAGCCGACCGAAGACGATCTGGTCCTCACGCGTGATGGGGCCACCGTCTACATTGATTCGATGAGCCTTGAGTTTATGGGCGGAGCCGAAATCGACTTCGTGGACGATCTGATCGGCCAATCCTTCCAGATCAAGAATCCCAATGCCATTGCGTCCTGCGGCTGCGGCACCAGTTTCGCTGTTTGACGCGGAGAGTACTGTAGTTTTCGGGTTGCCCCGTCGGATCGGCCATGCCTTCTTCGTCCTGGTGGAGCTGGTAAATGCCAGCCACTATGGAGGAAGCAATAATGACCACCGAATTCCTGATTACGGCCTTGATTGTCTGCCTTTTGCCAGGAACTGGCGTGCTTTACACCTTGGCGATCGGATTGGGGCGCGGCTTTAGAGCCTCGATTGCTGCCGCCTTCGGCTGCACAATGGGCATCATTCCAGCCGCGTTGGCTTCGATTGTCGGCCTTGCCGCGATTTTCCACACCAGTGCCCTGGCCTTTCAGCTCCTCAAATACCTTGGCGTTGCCTATCTGCTGTATATGGCCTGGACGATGCTGCGCTCGGGTGGAGCCATGAGCTTGGAAGCTGATCGCGCCGCTGTGCCCATGGCCAAGGTGGCTATAAGCGGTGCGCTGATCAATGTGCTCAATCCCAAGCTCAGCCTGTTCTTTCTCGCCTTCCTACCTCAATTCGTCTCGGTGGAAGCGCCCAATGCGACGGCGACGATGCTCTTGCACGCCGCCGTCTTCATGGCGATAACCTTTGTCACCTTCGTCGGCTATGGCGCATGCGCCGCCCTCGCGCGAGACTATGTCATCTCGCGGCCGAACGTGCTCAAATGGATTCGGCGCAGCTTCGCGGCAACCTTCGGGATTCTCGGACTGCGCCTCGCCTTGTCCGATCGTTAGGAGAAATATCGCATGCGCATCGCCACCTGGAACATCAATGGCATCAATGCGCGGCTACAGGCCGTTCTCGCCTGGCTGGACGAGGTGAAACCCGATATCGTGGGCCTGCAGGAGATCAAATGCCTCGACGAGAACTTTCCGCGCCTCGAATTCGAGTCGCGCGGCTACAATGTCGAGACCTACGGCCAAAAGAGCTTCAACGGCGTCGCTCTGCTGTCGAAACTTCCTTTCGATGAGGTCCATCGCGGCCTGCCCGGCAATGACGAGGATTCTCAGTCCCGCCTGATCGAGGGCGTGTTTTCGACTGAGGACGGCGGCGTGGTCCGCGTCTGCAACATTTACCTGCCCAACGGCAATCCGGTCGATAGCGAGAAATTTCCCTATAAGCTCGGCTGGATGGATAGGCTCTACGACTTTGTCGAGCAGCGTCTTGCTTATGAGGAGCCGTTCATCCTCATGGGCGATTTCAATCTTATCCCCACCGGCAGTGACTGCCATGACCCCAAGGCTTGGTGGGGCGACGCCCTTTTCCGGCCTGAAAGCCTTGAAAGGTGGCGCCGGCTAGTCAATCTCGGGCTCACCGACGCCTTGCGCGCCACAACCGACGAGCAGGCCTTTACCTTCTGGGATTTCCAGGCCGGTGCATGGCGCCGCAATGCCGGCATCCGCATCGACCACCTGCTGCTTTCACCTCAGGCAGCCGATCGGCTGAACGGCGTCAAGATTCACAAGGATACACGCGGCTGGGACAAGCCTTCAGACCACGTTCCAGTGGAGGGCGATTTCGCTCTCGTCGGGTTCTCTAAGAAGGCGGCCTGAGACTTCCCAGGCCGAGATCTTAAAATCCGGCGAACTGGCCCCCAATGGTGTCGGCCGCCGTCAGCGCTGCCTCGGCATCGGCTGGATCGGCGCTCGCCATTGCTGCATCGGTCAATTCACGGATCCAGCCTTCATCGGGCGTCCCCAGGGCTCCACGCAAGGCGATATTGAGCCACATCAGCCCCTCAGCCGGCTGCGCCACAATTCCCTCGCCCCTGACCAGGAGTTCGCCGAGCCGCGCCTGGGCACCCGGATGCCCCTTGCGGGCCGCCAATGACAGCCAGCGAGCCCCTTGCAGCGGGTTCACGCCAAGTTCGTCGGGGGTAAGGTACAGCATCCCCACCCGGTACTGCGCATCGGCATCGCCGAAATAGGTCGCCGCATGCATCAGGAGCGTGTGCCCGCGTGAGGCATCTTGCGGAATGCCCGCATCGGGCACCCCATGCATGAAATAATCGCCAATCTTGACGAAGGATTGCGCGACAATGTCTGCATCCAGCGAACTTGGGGGCGCGTCGGCATTCTCGTTGGCAATGCGCGAAAAATATTGGAAAGCCTTGGCCGGATCTTTTTCGACGCCCGCCCCGGTCTCATACATGGTTCCGAGCTGCCACAGCGCGATCGGCTGGCCGGCCGATGCCGCACCCTCAAGCGCCGAAACCAGATTGTCGCCGCTCAACTCGGTGGCATTGGCACCATCGAGCATTTGAGCGAGTTCCTGGGCCGCGTCGAGCGCGCTTTGCGCTTGAGCAGGCAACACCGCGCCGATCGCAAGTAAAGCCGAACAGGCCGCAGTCAGAGCGAACGCGGCACTCCTTACACTGGACATCACACACCTTCTCGCGCCCCGGACCAGCGCCTGTCGCGCATGCTCTAGCGCGCCCGCCGCGTAGCCGGGAAACTTTACCGTATCGAAATGGCCGGCAGATCGTGCGTCCGCCGCCACCCTGTTGCTTTTTATATTGTTTTTTGTTCTGGCGGCCCGCTGTGCCCGTTCGGCCACCGTGATGCACCGAATGGCGTTGCTCGCCACCTGGACCGCGATTGGCGGTCCTTTTACGTCATTGGAGGCAGAATAGCGGTCCATTGTGTCCGCATTAAAGCAAAGGCTTTTTGCGCGAACGGCCAGATTTTCAGCCGCGAGGACCGAAAAATCACTGCAATGGACTGTGCCGGTCGTCATCTACCCTGCTCCTTGCCCGCTGGCGGAAAGTCCTTTCCGCATCCGGGCCTGACTGGCAGGCATAGGCTTTTTGAAAGCGCAACACACACTGCGCCCCACATTGCCATATCCGCCCACCACCATCCGTTGTCCGGCTGGTTTAGGGTAAGATTGTGGCGCAGTCCCTTAGCAAACCGTGACCGCGCAATCCGCAGTCACGAGTCTTATGCGCATGTAGCAAAATTGTCACAAGAGCAGGGATCGAGCCAATCAGGAGAGACTATCGAGCGCTTGGCTAAGCTTCTCCCGTCGCGCTTGCGCCTCGGCCAAACGCTCCTTCTGCTCCTCGATAACTTCCTCTGGCGCCTTGGCGAGAAACTGCTCGTTTCCAAGCTTTTTCTCCAACCCGCCAATTTCGCCATCAAGCTTTTTCACGTCCTTTTCCAGCCGCTGCCGTTCGGCGGAAATGTCGATGAGATCGGCAAGCGGAAGCCCCCAATTGGCTTCGCCAACGACGAACTGCGCCGAGTTTTGCGGAATGGCCGCGTCGGTCTCGATTGTCGAAACACGCGCCAGCCTCTCGATCGCCGCCCGATGGGATGCGATGCGTTCTACCGTCGCCTCATTCGCGCCGACGACCACCAGCGGCACCTTGGCACCGGCAGGAACGTTCATTTCGGTGCGCACCGAACGGATCGCCGAAATCACCTCGATCAGCCAATTGAGTTCGGCTTCTGCCGCCGGATAGGCGATGGCGTCCAGTTCGGGCCAGTCGGACAGCATCAGGTATCCATCCCGCGCCGGGCCAACCTTGCCGGTTTCCGCCCACAGCTCTTCGGTCACAAACGGCATGAATGGGTGCAGCATTTTGAGGATCTGATCCAGCGCCCAGGCCGCCGTCGCGCGTGTTTCGCCCTTGGCCGCCGCGTCGTCGCCGGAAAGAGTTGGCTTGGCCAGTTCCACGAACCAATCGCAGAACGTACCCCACACGAAATCATAGGCGTGATTGGCAGCCTCGTTGAACTTGTAGTCCTCGATCGCCTGCGTCACATTCGCCGCGGCCCGCGACGTCGCGCCTGCAATCCATTGATTGAGCGAATCCGAGAGCGCCGCCGGATCGAACCCTTCGACCCGCACGCATTCGTTCATCTCGAGGAACCGCGCCGCGTTCCAGAGCTTGGTGACGAAGTTCCGGTAGCCTTCCACCCGCGAGGTGGCAAGCTTGAGGTCCCTGCCCTGCGCCGCCATTGCCGCCAGCGTGAACCGCGTTGCATCCGCGCCATAGGCGTCGACCAGTTCCAACGGATCGATGACGTTGCCTTTCGACTTCGACATCTTCTGGCCCTTCTCGTCGCGGACCAGCGCATGCACATAGATCGTCTCGAAAGGTTCTTCACCCGTAAATTCAAGACCCAGCATCATCATTCTGGCAACCCAGAAGAAAATGATGTCGAACCCGGTGACCAACGTCGATGTCGGATAGTAGGCCTTGAGCGCGTCGGTCTCCTTGGGCCAGCCCATGGTCGAAAAAGGCCAGAGCCCGGACGAAAACCAGGTGTCCAGCACGTCTTCGTCGCGCGTCAGCTCCACGGCCTCGCCGTAGTGAGTCTCAGCCGCTCTGCGAGCTCCCGCCTCGTCATAGTCGACGAACACCTCGCCATCGGGACCGTACCAAGCCGGAATCTGGTGCCCCCACCAGAGCTGGCGCGAGATACACCAGGGCTGAATGTTCTCCATCCAGTTGAAATAGGTGTTCTCCCAGCTCTTGGGCACGAACTTGGTTCGCCCTTCACGCACCGAGGCGATCGCTGGCTGCGCCAGCACGTCGGCCTTGACGAACCATTGGTCGGTCAGGAACGGCTCGATCACCACTTTCGAGCGGTCCCCGAACGGCTGCATGATCTTCTTGTCTTCGACCTTGACCATCAGCCCTTCGGCGTCGATGTCGGCAACGATCCGCTTGCGCGCTTCATAGCGGTCCAACCCGCGATACTCGTCCGGAACGATGTTGATCGCCGTCGTCGTCTCGTCATCGAATTCGATCTCACCACGCGCGATCGCCTGGGCGATCTTCGCCTGCTCTGCATACGAGGCCCCATCGGCGCGCATGGCGGCCTTGGTGTCGAGCAGCGAGTACATCGGAATGTTGTTGCGCCGCGCCACTTCATAGTCATTGAAGTCATGCGCGCCAGTGATCTTGACCGCACCCGAGCCGAATGTGGGATCGGGATATTCGTCGGTGATGATGGGAATCAGCCGGCGGTGCTCCTTCGGCCCCACCGGAATTTCGCACATCTTGCCCACGATCGGCGCGTAACGCTCATCGTCGGGATGCACCGCAACAGCGCCATCGCCCAGCATGGTTTCAGGGCGCGTCGTGGCGATCGATATGTAGTCGCGCTCTTCTTCGAAGATCACGTTCCCGTCGGCATCTTTCTCCACATAGGTGTAGGTCTCACCGTCGGCCAGCGGATATTTGAAATGCCACATATGGCCGTTGACTTCGGTATTCTCCACCTCGATATCCGAGATCGCCGTCTCGAACCGCGGGTCCCAGTTGACCAGTCGCTTGGCGCGGTAGATCAACCCCTTGCGGTACATCTCCACGAACACACGCAGAACCGCTTCGGAAAGTCCTTCGTCCATGGTGAACCGCTCGCGCGACCAATCGCACGAAGCACCCAGGCGCTTGAGCTGATTAAGGATCGTTCCCCCGCTCTCCGCCTTCCATTCCCAGACTTTTTCAAGGAATTTCTCGCGCCCGATCTCGCGTCGCCCCGGCTCCTGCCGCTCCATCATCTGCCGCTCGACCACCATCTGGGTCGCAATGCCCGCGTGGTCGGTACCCGGCTGCCAGAGCACATTCTTGCCGCGCATGCGCTCGAAGCGGATCAGCACGTCCTGGATGGTGTTGTTGAGCGCATGGCCGATGTGGAGCGAGCCGGTCACGTTGGGCGGCGGAATGACAATCGAATAGCTCTCCGCTCTAGGCTTGCTGCCCGCCCCAGCCCTGAAGGCTCCCGCCTCTTCCCAGGCCTGGTAAATGCGCCCCTCAACCGAAGACGGTTCGTAGGTCTTTTCGATCATCTTTGCCGATACCTGTCACACTTGATGCTTCCTGCAGAAATACCCTTCCGCGGTCTGGAAGCGCGATAGAACAAACGCTTGAACGTCCGGCGCCACGCCAAACGATCTGACCCGCTCCGGGCCTGGAGCGGGTCTGAAAAGGAATTCAGCTTCTGTGTAAAGCCAAGCCGGCGGGCGAAGTCAACCGCCGCGCGAAACCCGCTCGATCTCCTGAGCGACGATGCGCTCAACCATGGAGGGAAGATTTTCTTCCAGCCATTCCTTGAGCATGGGGCGCAACATTTCGCGGATCATCCCTTCGATCGTCAATCCGCTTGCCCCAAGAGCGAGGTCCGGCATGAGCTTGGGCGTATTGAGCTTAGAAAAAGCGCTGCGCACGGCCGCGCTCGTTGCCGGTTCGAGCAGTTCCTCGGCCAGATCGCTGCTGAGACTTGCATCCGGCATCGGAGCGGCCTGCGCGAAGCTTGCCGGCTTGGGCTCAGCCTTGGCTTGAGGCTCTGTCTCGAGCTGCGGCTCCTCGTCCCTGTCCTGTTCGAAGGCAACGTCGTCCGGAACCACCAGTTCAGCGGCGGCTTGAAGGCTCCCAGCAGATGGCATGTCTTGTTCTTCCGCCTCAGGTTCAGGCTCAGCCGGAGGCGCATCTTTGACGATCTGTTCCGGCGAAAGCGCCAAAGGCGCGACGACGTCATCGTCGTCATCACTGAACGGATCGATATCGGTGGCTACCGACATAGGTGCGGAAACCGGCTCGGGCGCCGGCACCGGCTTTAGCACGGCTGGCTTGCTCGACGGCATTTTCTGCGCCGCCGCCTCGTCGTCATCGGCGATGATCTGCCGGATCGACGAGAGAATCTCGTCCATGGTCGGTTCTTTGGATGCCGGCTGGTTCATGTTGCCCCGCTCTCTGGCGCCTCGGAGCATTTCCGAGAACGCCATCACAAACTCTCTGGCCAAGATGGCCGTTACTCGATGCTAAGCGTCCAACGGCGAAATTGTTGATTCGCTTTACAATACCTTAACGTGAGAGTTTCGCGCCCGGAAAGGGGACGACCCCACTACCCCGCGGTAATCCACGGAAAAGCGAGGTCATAAGTAGTTTATCGCAGCCCGCTCCAGGCATCGGCCTGGACCGGCGCGGTCGTAACGGGAACGATCACGTCACCTTCAACCGTGCGCGGCTGAACGGGCAGCCCCATCTGAGTGGCGGTCATCCGCCCGGTAGCCGAGAGAAGCGAATAGCTGGCCAGTGCCCGCTGCGCCTGGGCCTGGACAAGTTGCTCTTCTGCAGCCAGCAGGTCGGCGCGAGCATCGAGAACATCCAACGTCGTCGCTTGGCCCAGCTCGTTCTGTTCGATCACCGCTTCGAGCGCCAGTCGGCTGGCGGCAACGGCGGCCGTGGTGGCTTCGATCTGGGCGGTAGCGGTCTGCACCCCTGCCCAGCCGCTGCGAATCGCTTCTTCGAGCGTGTTGTAGGTGGAAAGCGACTGCAACTCGCTGCTGATGCGCGCGAGGTTGGCACGTTCGACACTCGGGTCTCGGCTCGGGGTATAGATTGGAACCGAGAGGTTGAGGCCGATCTGCGCCTGCTGGGTGACGCCATCATCCCCCGTAAACCCGCTGACCCCAGCGTTGGCGCTCAGCGAAAGCTGGGGGCCAAAGCTGGCGTCGATCTGGTCGGCCTGATGCGCGGAAGCACGCACCTGCGCTTGCGCCGCGAGCAAGGCCGGATGCCCGGTGCGCGCCGCGGCCAGTGCCGAATCGATCGAACTGGGCATGTTGGCCGTCACGAAACCGCTCGACAGCGCGCCAGGTTCACGCCCGACATTGAGCTGATAGGAAGCTTCGCTCGAAAGAAGGCTGCTGCGGGCGGCCTGGTAGGCAGCGGTCGCCTGTGCCACAGCCGCCTGCGCTTGAGCAACGTCGAGTTCGGTGCCTTCACCAAGCTCCAACCGATCCCGTGCCGATTGCAACTGGGCTTGAACGAAGCCGAGATTTTCTTCGGCAATCTGGACCAGCCGGCGGTCGCGCAGAACGTTGAAATAGGACGTGGCGGCGTTCAACAGCACCGTCTGTTCGGTATTGGCTGCCGAAAACGCTTGAGCCTCGTAAGCTGCCTGCGCGGCGAGCATCGCCGCGTCGCTGGCAAAATTATCCCAGAGATTTTGCTGGTAATTGAGTCCGATGCTGTCGCTGGTGGTGCTGCTCGTTCCCCCCATGGGCACACCACCTGGCCCCGTTGTCTCGGGCGCATTCGTGAATGTCTGATTAATGCTCAGTTGCGCGCCGATCGTGGGAAGGTGCGCGCCGCCCGCCTCGATCACATCCTGCCGCGCCGAACGCACAGCGATGAACGAGGAAGCAATTTCCGGGTTATTTTCATAGGCATAGGCCAAGGCTGAAGTCAGGCTTTGCGCCTGTGCACCCGTTGCCGTAAGCCCCAACAGCGCAACTGCGCCAAATTTCATTACGCGAAAAAACAACATAATCGCGGCCTCCAGCGCCACGCCCCCATACCTATGGGCCTGCTAGTTGGTATTCAACGCCAAATGGACGCCGTATCCAATTCTTATTGTTGGCTACATTGCATCAAGATTGCATCAGTTGTGAGTCGGCAACACCCTGAGGTGATCGCCAAGAGCGAGCTTCCGGCTGCGTATCAGAAAACGAACGCCGGCGCGGCCGCATACTTCCCCAAAACCGGCAGGCTCACATTGAACGCCGATGTTCCGCCGACTTCATCTCCGGACTTGACATAAAGATGGGCGACCGCCGCATTGCCGCTGCCCAGGACCGCGACCAATCGTCCACCATCACGAAGCTGCTCAAACAAGGCCGGCGGCACGATATCAACCGAACCTTCGAGTACGATGACGTCGAACGGTGCTTCCTTGGCGATACCGTTCTCGACCGCCCCCGCAACCACGGCCGCGTTGCCGATGTCGAGATCGGCGAGAATATCATTGGCCTTGCCGGCCAGCACTTCATCGCTCTCCAGTGCCACTACGGCATTGGCCAGCATCGAAAGCACCGCCGTGGAATACCCGGTGCCGCACCCCACATCGAGCACAACATCCTGGCTGCTCACCTCGGCCAGTTGCACGATGCGCGCAAAATCAGCAGGGGCTGCCAACACACGGCCGGGCGAGACCGGGATATCCTCGTCGCTATAGGCAAAAGCGGCTTGATGGTCGGGCACGAAACGTTCCCGCGGCACGCGATTCATTGCGTCAAGAATTCGCCAATCCGTGATTCCGCTGGTCCGCAATTGGTTGTCGACCATGGTACGGCGAGCACGTGCAAAGTCCACCATCGTTCAATGCCCCAGTCGTGAATGTAGTGCTAACAAGCTGCTCAATACCGTCGCCCGATACCCTGCGCAAGCTTTACCGGATCGCAAGTTTCGGCGCAGCCGCGACAAGGGCCTTGGTATAGTCATGCCGTGGGGCGTCGAGCACCTCCTGCGTCGGCCCCTCCTCCACGATCCGCCCGGCCTGCATCACCAATACCCTGTCGGTAATGGTCCGAACGACCTCAAGATCGTGGGCGATAAAGAGATACGCGATTTGCGATCGCTGCGAGATATCCGCCAGAAGATCGAGCACCTGTGCGCGGATTGAAACGTCCAGCGCCGAAACAGCCTCATCGAGCACGATCAGCGCCGGCTCGACGATCAGCGCCCTCGCAATCGCGATCCGCTGGCGCTGGCCGCCGGAGAATTCATGGATATATCTCTGTGCGGCCTCAGGGCCGATTCCAACCGCATCGAGTGCCCGCGCCACCAGCCCGTCCCGCTCCGCTCCCCGCGGCGCGTCATCTCCCAGCAGATGCAGCGGCTCAGCAACGAGCCGAGCCACCTTATGGCGCGGATCGAACGAACCGTAAGGATCTTGGAAAACCATCTGCATGTCGCGCAACCTTAGCCGCGCCGCTCGTCCCGCCGAGCTTATTGTCTGCCCCGCAAATTCGATCCGCCCTTCGGACAGTGCATCAAGCCCGAGAATGGTTCGCGCCAGCGTCGATTTCCCACTGCCGCTCTCCCCGACCAATCCCACGCTTTCCCCGCGCGCCACCGTCAGCCCCACGCCATCCAACGCCCGGAACGCCCTACGTGCCCTCAGCCGCAGGCCGTGTCCAAGCGGGTAGTCCTTGACTGCCCCATCAACCCGCAACAGAACCTCTCCGCCCGTCTTCCGCACCGGCCGGCGCGGAACATGCGTTGTCGCAGCCAGGAGCGTCTGCGTGTACCGCTGCTGCGGTGCCCCGATCAGATTGGCCGCAGGCCCGGTTTCCACGACTTGCCCGGCCTGCATCACTGCAATCGTGTCGGCCATCCGCGACACCACGGCGAGGTCATGAGTAATCAGCATCAGCGCCATGTCGTCGGTGCGCACCAGGCTGTGGAGCAGATCGAGAATCTGCGCCTGCGTCGTCACATCGAGTGCCGTTGTCGGCTCATCGGCAATCAGAAGCTTCGGTCGCAACGCGATGGCAATCGCGATCCCCACCCGTTGCCGCTGCCCACCGGAAAGCTCGTGCGGATACCGGTCGGGAGCGATGCTGGCCAGTCCCACCCGCTCCAGCGTCTCCACTGCCAGCGCCCGCGCCTCTTTCTTCCCCATACGCCGATGCACACGGACAGTTTCGGCGACTTGGTCGCCGATGGTCATCAATGGATTGAGCGCGGTCATCGGCTCTTGGAAGATCATGCCGATCGCCTGCCCGCGCAGTGCGTCCATCTCCTTTTCGCCCGCAGCGGCTAGATCCTGTCCCTCGAATAAAATCCGTCCCGTCCGGGCAGCGCCAGACGGCAGCAGTCCCATGATCGATAGCGCCGTTAGTGATTTTCCCGAACCCGATTCCCCGACCAGCCCAAGCACCTTTCCCGCGCCGATCTCAAGCGACACCCCGTCGAGAATCGGTACGCCGCCGATCGCAAGCCTCAACTGTTTGATTTCGAGAAGGCTCATGCCGCCCTCACGCGCAAACGTGGATCGAAAAGGTCGCGCAAGCCGTCTCCGAGCAGGTTGAGCCCCAGCACGGAAAAAACGATCGCAAGCCCCGGCACCAGCGCCACATGCGGAGCCAGCGCGATCATCGTTTGTGCCTCCGCCAGCATCCTGCCCCAACTCGGTAGCGGAGGTTGCGCCCCAAGCCCCACATAGGCCAGTCCCGCTTCGGCCAAAATCCCGAGCGAAAACTGAATCGTGGCCTGCACAATCAACATGTTGGCGATATTGGGCAGGATGTGTTCGAGCGAGATCAGCGCCCCGCCCTTGCCCGCCAACCGTGCCGCCATGATGAATTCGCGCTGCCACACCGACAGCGCCGCCCCGCGCGTCAGCCGCGCGAATACGGGTATGTTGAAAATCCCGATCGCGATGATCGCGTTAATCACCCCCGGCCCGAACACCGCAGTGATGAGGATGGCAATGATCAGCGCCGGAAACGCGAAAACCAGATCGTTCCCACGCATGACCACATCATCGATCCATCTGCCCGACTGTGCCGCGGCAACCAGCCCCAGCGGCACGCCAACCGCCATCCCCAGCCCCACGGCTACAAGCGCAACCGCGATCGAGGTCCGCGCGCCAACGAGAATCATGGAAAACATGTCGCGTCCGAAATGATCGGTGCCCAGCCAGTGTTCTCCCCCAGGCGGCTGCAACCGCGCTCCGACTGAAATCTGCGTGACATCGAAAGGCGTCCAGACCAGCGAGACCAGCGCCATTGCCGCCAACACGCCGGTCAGCACGGCTCCCGTTTTGAGATTGAGCCCCGCCCGCCTCAACGAACGGTCCGCCGCAATCGCGGGTCGATGGCCGCATAGCCGATATCGACGAGGAAGGTCACGACAATGACCGCGAACACCAAAATCATCACCACCGAGCGCACGACGATCAGATCTCTCGACGAAATCGCCTGGAAGGCCAGCCGCCCCAATCCCGGCAGATAGAAGACGTTCTCGATGATGATGGCGCCGGCCAGAAGAAAGGAAAACTGCAATCCCATAATGGTCAGCACCGGAATCAAGCCGTTGCGAAACGCATGCCGCCACAGCGCCTGCCGGCGCGAAAGCCCCTTGGCCCGGGCGGTCCGCACATAGTCCTCATCGAGCGTATCGATGAGGCTCGAGCGCATCACTCTTGCCAGGATCGCCGCCTGCGGCAGGGCCAGGGCAATGGCGGGAAGCGTAAGCGCCGCCAGCGCCGCTCCCGGGTCCTCCCATCCTGGAAACCCGCCCGAGGAAAACCAGCGTAGCGTCACCGAAAACAGCAACACCAACAGCATGGCAAACCAGAAATTGGGCAGCGCGATGCCGACCTGCGCCAGTCCCATCGTGCCGAAATCGACCGCCGTGTCGCGCCGACTCGCCGCGAGCGCGCCGAGCGGAATGCCGATCAGCATCGCCAGCGCGAGCGCATAGATGGCCAGCGGCAGCGACACCCACAGCCGCGCGCCGATCAATTCGGCCACGGGGACGCGGTAGGTGTAGCTGATTCCGAAATCCCCATGCATCATGCCGCCGGCCCAGTCCCAGAACCGCACAAGGACCGGGGCATCCAACCCCAACTGGCTCCGCAGCGCCGCCAGAGCTTCAGGCGAAGCGTTCAGGCCGAGCATGAACCGGGCGGGGTCTCCGGGAAGCACTTCGAGCACGAAAAAGATAACCACGCTGGCCACGGCAAGGCTGACCGCCAGCGAAACCAGTCGCCGCAGGACGAAGCTCACCATGGCGCCGCCCCAAGGGCTTCCATCACTGCACCCAGTGCACCTTGGTCAGATCGGTCGCCTGCGTCGGCGCGTTTACCCATAGGCCTTCGAGTTCCACCCGCTCCACACCCGCCTTGGCGAGCTGGAAAATATAGGCGTTGACGAAATTCTCCGAAATGTTGCGCTGCAGATCGCCCAACAGCGCGTTCCGCGCCTCAGGGTCCGCCGTACGGTTCAGCTCATCCCAGATCTCCTGGAATTCGGGCGCGCCATAGCCGAAATAGTAATCTTCGCGCCCATAGATCTCGATATCGAGGGGTTCGGTATGGGAAATGACGGTCAGATCGAAATCCCCATTGCCAAACACCTGCTCGAGCCATTGCGCCCACTCGACATTGACGATCTCGGTCTCGATGCCGACCGCGCGGAGTTGCGCCGCGATGATCTCCCCGCCCCTTCGGGCATAAACCGGCGGCGGCAGGGCCAATGACAGCCGAAGGTCTTCGCTGCCGGCTTCAGCCAAAAGCTCACGCGAGCGTTCAGGGTCATAGACCGATAGCTCGGTCAGATCGACATAGGCAGGATGATGCGGCGCGAAATGCGTACCGATGGGCGTGCCATATCCAAACATCGCGCCGTCGATCACTGCCTGTCGGTCGATGGCATGCGCAATAGCCTCGCGCACCAGCACATTGTTCAACGGCTCGCGGCGGTTGTTCATGGCCAGAATTGTCTCCCCTTCAGTGGTACCGACCACAACCTCGAAACGCGGATCGGACTGGAGCTGGATAAGGGTCTCTGGCGCGGGAAATACCGGAAAGGCGTCGACGTCCTCTGCCATCATTGCCGCAAAGGCCGCCGTGGGATCGGAAATGAACCTGAAGGTCGCGCGGTCGAGCAGCGCCGCCTCGCCCCAATAATCTTCGTTGCGCACGAGGGTCACGCTGTCTCCCTGCCGCCAGCTTTCGAATCGGAATGGACCGGTGCCGATCGGATTCGTCGTGTTGGTGTCAGCGCTTTCCGGCGCCACGATCACCGCATCCCCCCATGCCATGTTGAAGGGAAAATTTCCGTTCGGCCGCGCCAGCGTCACCACCACGGTACTCTCGTCACTCGCCTCGACGCTTTCAATATCGTCAAAGAGGAATTTCTGCGCGTTGACCGAATCCTCGCCGCGCGCACGATCGAGAGAGAAAACCACGTCCTCGGCCGTCAGCGTGCTGCCGTCATGGAAGGTCACGCCTTGCGCGATATGGAACGTGTAGACCAGTCCGTCCTCGGAAACGTCCCAGCTTTCGGCCAGTCCGGGCACGATTTGCCCGTCGGGCGCGAACCGCGTCAGCCCTTCGAAGACGTTGGCATAGACCACTTCATCGATCGCGGCTGCCGCATTTGAGGTTGGATCGAGATGCGGTGGCTCCAGCACCAGCCCCACGACGATATCGGTTCGCTGGGCGAGTGCTGGCGCTGCGGAAAATACCGCCAGAACCAGAACCGTCGCGATCCGAAGAGCTTGGCGCATCGACACTTTCCTTCCGTCCCATGGGCCGGCGGCCGATTCCCGCCGGACCGATCCACTCAACCCTTATGCGCGATCGCTCCGCAAGACAACGGCGGGCGACCTTGTGGAACATTGATGGCGGATCGACATTGTCCTTGCATTCGCCACACTTATATTGACAACGATTGAGTAACGATAGCACGAGGGGTTGGATATGGCCCGCAACGAAAACTCGCTTCTTTTCCGTCTGCGCGCCCGTCGCGCCCAAGCGGCGATGACTGCACCGGAGCCTGAGTGGATCGAGAACCTTCGCGATCTGGGCCTCATGCTGTCGGGCATCTATCAGGATCTACGCGGCGATGCGCGCGAGAGCTTCGGCCATTTCCGCCGCTGGGTAAAAGGCGGCGTGCGCAAACTTTTCTCTCCTCGCGACTGATCGGTGTCGATCGACGGAAATGATGAGGCCGGATCGTTTTCCGGCCTTTTTCGTTGTCCGCTTGCAGTTTACCCGGATCTTAAAGTCCATCGACAGGAGACGTGCATGCCCACCACCAAGATAAAATCATCCGCACTTGCCGGCTTAGCTTTGGCCTCGGCCGTGGCTCTGGCTGGTTGTTCGAGTACGGCCAACCCACCCGATACCTCTATGCCACCCCCGGTCGATTGCGGCGCCCAAGCTTTGTCCGGCCAGACAGGTCAGTCGGTGGTTGGCAGCACGCCCCAGGACGTTCGCGTGGGTGGTGAGCCGATCACGGTCCCCGGCAGCCTGCGTGTCATCACCCCAGGCATGGCCGTCACCCAGGATTTCCGCGCCGATCGCCTCAACCTTGAGGTCGATGCTTCAGGCAATCTCGTGCGCGCCTATTGCGCCTGAGCCGGTCCGGGCCGCTCGGCGGCCCGGCTCCCCCTCTTCCTTCGCACCATTTCGACGTTGTGAAGCTTCCCATCCAGCTCAATGTGAAACCTGCAGGGCCCCAGCCGCATTTCCCTCTCATTTCAGGAGGTTGTAATGCGACGGTTACTTTTGGCTTTCACATCCCTGGCGCTCACCATACCGGGCGGCTTGGCAATCGAGTGCCTGAACGGGCAATCGGCAGGCATTCTCACTGTCGAACAATGGGAACTCGGTGAGTCCCAGAGCGAAGGCGATGAAAAGGCCATCAGAGTAACCCTTCAGCCTCAGGGTGATTTGGGTATACGCCTGATCGACGGCACAATTCGCTTCGAGGATGTGCTGGGCGAGAGAATCGGGGAATTCATCCTCGATCGCGCCGAAGGCATTCCCCCCGCCCAGCCCTACATTCACGAGGATGTCGTCGCCGGCACCGTGCTCGAACGGCTTGAGCAACTCCATCCCGACGATATCGTCACCATCGCCTGCGTCAGCGCTCTCGTTTATGAGGACGGCACGCTCCACGAATTCACGCAATAATGCGCGCGACTATCATTTGCCAAAAAATCGTCACGGTTGGAACAAGCTCGGCCCCTAGAGCTTGTGCGCTTGAATGATCCTTTGGAGGACTAAACTAATGAAAAAGCTCACTTCTGCCGCGCTGATCGTTGTTGGCGCTCTCTCGCTCACCGCCTGCACGTCGACTCAGCACAACATGGCGGGTGCCGCTATCGGTGGCGCGACGGGTGCCGCCGTGGGCGGCGCGGTCGCTGGGACTCCCGGCGCGATTCTCGGCGCAGCCGGTGGTGGCGCTGCCGGCGTGGCGATTTCCGAAGAAATGCGCTGACGCCTAGACTTCGTATCATGCGAACGAATGGGGTTCGGTTCAAGCCGGGCCCCATTTTGTCCGTAGTAACGGACAACATCCAGCCGCGTTTGCAGGCGTTGAACACCTGTCATGCAACTGTCAGATCATCGTAATATTGGAGGAAAGTGGCGGGAGTGACGGGGCTCGAACCCGCGACCTCCGGCGTGACAGGCCGGCGCTCTAACCAACTGAGCTACACCCCCTTGCGTGTCGGAAGCGCTTCGGCCCCCGCAAGGTGGGCTTCGTTTAACGGGGTCCCCTGCCCAAGTCAAGCGGCTTCCCGTCCCCTTTTGCCAAGAAAATGCACTTTCCCCATTCGCGTGCTCCGACGGCACCCCAAAACATCCGTAAATCCTTGATTTAGCGCGCTCCTTTCCTTTCAAAAAACTGTCGCATGGCACCTGACACTGCTAAAATAACGTTAGCCACCTTGGTCGGAACACCGTTTATGCGACTCGATGCCATAGCGCTCGCCATCGTCATTGTCTTTGCGCTCCTCTGGCTGGGGGTGGCGATCACTGGCATGCTCTCCGTCGTGCCCTTTGGCGTGTTCGGGCTTGTTCTCATTGCGGTGATTTTTGGATTGCTGGCCGTCGTCATCCATCAGCGGCTCAACAATGCCGAAGATGACCACTACGACAGGACTGTCGACAGATAGGAGCTGCCCGATGATCGTCACCACAGCCGAAACCATCGCCGGTCGCACGATCGGCGGGACCCTGGGAATCGCTCGCGGCAACACCATTCGCGCCCGCCATGTTGGCACCGACATCGTCGCGGGCCTGCGCAATATCGTCGGGGGTGAAGTGCCCGAATACACCAAACTCCTCGCCGAGGCGCGTGAACAGGCCTATGACCGTATGGTTGTCAGCGCTCAGGCCATGGGAGCGGACGCCATTATCGCCATGCGATTCTCCATCTCTGCCATTTCCCAGGGCGTGGCCGAAATTCTTGCTTATGGCACCGCCGTCAAGCTCGACTGACTTCCAGCCAATGCCTGAACAGCTCGAAATCACATCTACGCTTTCGATTCCGCTCTCCGAGTTGGAGTTGAGTTTCGTGCGCAGTTCCGGGCCTGGCGGCCAGAACGTCAATAAGGTCGCAACAGCGGTGCAGCTCCGTTTCGACGTGCCGGCCTCTCAATCTCTTCCCGAACCGGTAAAGACGCGGCTCCTTGCCAAGGCCGGCGCCCGCGCCACGCGCGATGGCGTCATCATCATCACCGCCGATCGACACCGCACTCAGCCCCTCAACCGCGCCGACGCGCTCACCCGTCTTGCCGAACTGATCCGCTCTGCCACCATCGTCCCGCGTAAGCGTCGTCCTACACGCCCCACCCTCGCCTCCAAGCAGCGGCGGATGGATACAAAAACCCGCCGCGGCGCGGTAAAGGCCCTGCGGCAACGCAAGCCATCGGTCGATTGAAAATCGCAGTCCAAAATCTGGGAAGGCTCATCGGCCACCAACCAAAGAGCCCGCATCAAATCTTGGCTGTGAAGGAGAACCGAAATCGCCTAAAAGCGATGGTGGGCGATGACAGACTCGAACTGCCGACATCCTCGGTGTAAACGAGGCGCTCTACCAACTGAGCTAATCGCCCTTGCCGCAAAATGCGGAAGCGCGCGGGCTTGAAATATAGCCGGCGCGAACGCCGCGCCTGATTAGGCGCAATCCCCTGTCCCGTCAATAGCGGTCCGCCCAAAGCGCAGGGGAAAGAAAAGGCAAGACCCCGGATCGAAAATCGACCGGGGTCGCCAATAGCCGCTAAAAGCAGAACTTATGCGTTCAGCGCGTCCTTGAGGCCCTTGCCGGCCTTGAACTTGGGCTGGTTGGAAGCGGGGATATCGATCTCCGCGCCAGTCGCCGGGTTACGGCCCTTGGTGGCCTTGCGCTGGCTGGCAGCGAAAGTGCCGAAGCCCACCAGACGCACTTCGTCGCCGCCCTTGAGCGCCGAGGTGATGGCATCGAAAACAGCATCGACTGCCGCTGCCGCCTGGGCCTTGGTGAGATCAGCTTTCTCGGCGACCGCCGCGCTCAGATCGTTCTTGTTCATAGCGTTTCCTCACAATGATATGCCCATCCGTCAAAGGACGAGCGGAAGCGGCATCACCCTTTTACGATTCCAGGGCAAAAGCAAGGAAAACTGCGGGATTCAGGCGGTTTTGACGTGCAAAACGGCCTGAAATCCCTCTCCCCCTCAAATTGTGGCAAGCCCCTCGCGATAAAGTTAACCACAAACGCGCTCCCGCCCGACGAATCAGTCATAAACCCCGGTCTGCCTGCGATTCTCATCATCGGTCGCTATTCCATCATTGGTCCCATGGCCTGGCCCTTGATTCGCCGCCACCAGCCTCAAAGGATCATGCCAACGTGGCACCGTCGACGCATCTGCACCGATCCGGCTCCAACAAACGAAAACGGCGCCCCACAAAGGAGGCGCCGTCTGCATTTTTCGTAAGGAGATCAGTGAGGCAGTGCCGCGCCGGTGTCGTCGCCTTCGCTGGCCGGTACCGGCTTGGCGTCATCATCGAAGGTCCATTCGATCGCCTGCGGCATCTCGACAAGCGCATGCTCGAGCACTTCGCCCATCCGGCTCACCGGAACGATCTCCAGGCCTTCCTTGACGTTGGCCGGCACTTCCTTGAGGTCGCGCACGTTCTCTTCTGGGATCAGCACCTTCTTGATACCGCCGCGCAGAGCGGCAAGGAGCTTTTCCTTGAGCCCGCCGATCGGCAATACCCGACCGCGAAGCGTGATCTCACCAGTCATCGCAACGTCGTGGCGCACGGGAATGCCCGTCATCACCGAAACGATGGCCGTGGCCATGCCGATACCAGCCGAAGGTCCATCCTTGGGCGTCGCGCCTTCCGGCACGTGCACGTGGATGTCGCGCTTCTCGAAGAGGGGCGGCTTGATCCCGTAGTCGAGGGCTCTCGCACGGACGTAAGTGGCGGCAGCCGAAATCGACTCCTTCATCACGTCCTTGAGATTGCCCGTCACGGTCATCTTGCCCTTGCCCGGGCTCATGATGCCTTCGATGGTCAGCAACTCGCCGCCCACCGAGGTCCAGGCCAACCCGGTCACGACGCCCACCTGCGGCTCGGCATCGATCTCGCCATAGCGGAACCGCGGAGCACCCAGATACTCTTCAACGAGTTCGGGGGTGACCACGATCTTCTTCTTGCCGGTCAGGAGAATATCCTTGACCGCCTTGCGCATCAGGTTGGCGATCTCGCGTTTGAGGTTACGCACACCGGCCTCGCGGGTGTAACGCCGCGTCAGAAGCGTCAGGCTTTCGTCCGGCAGCTCGAACTCTTCCGCCCGCAACCCATGCTCCTTGAGCGTCTCGGGAATGAGGTGCCGGCGGGAGATTTCCCACTTTTCCTCGTCCGTGTAGCCCGAAAGCCGGATGATCTCCATGCGGTCGAGCAGCGGCCCAGGGATGTTGAGCGTATTGGCCGTCGTCACGAACATTACGTCCGAAAGGTCGAAATCGACTTCGAGGTAATGGTCGTTGAACGTCGAATTCTGCTCCGGATCGAGCACTTCGAGCAGCGCCGAGGACGGATCGCCGCGGAAATCCTGACCCATCTTGTCGATCTCGTCGAGCAGGAACAGCGGATTGGCTTTGCCTGCTTTTTTGAGCGACTGGATCACCTTGCCGGGCATCGACCCGATGTAGGTGCGCCTGTGGCCGCGGATTTCCGCTTCGTCCCGAACTCCGCCGAGGCTCATGCGGACATACTCGCGTCCGGTCGCCTTGGCGATCGAGCGGGCCAGCGAAGTCTTGCCGACGCCCGGAGGACCGACGAGGCAGAGGATCGGGCCCTTGAGCTTTCCGGTCCGGCTCTGAACGGCAAGGTACTCGACAATGCGCTCCTTGACCTTATCGAGGCCATAGTGATCGGCATCGAGCACGCCCTCGGCAAATTTAAGATCGCGCTTGATCTTGGACTTCTTGCCCCACGGCAGGTTGAGCATCCAGTCGAGATAGTTGCGAACGACGGTCGCCTCGGCTGACATGGGGCTCATCTGCTTGAGCTTTTTCATCTCGGCGTCGGCCTTCTGCCGCGCTTCCTTGGAAAGCTTGGTCTTGGCGATGCGCTCCTCAAGCTCCTGGAGCTCATTGGCGCCTTCTTCACCATCGCCCAGCTCGCGCTGGATCGCCTTCATCTGCTCGTTGAGGTAGTATTCGCGCTGGGTCTTCTCCATCTGGCGCTTGACCCGGCTGCGGATGCGCCGCTCAACCTGCAGCACACCGATCTCGCCTTCCATGAGGCCCAGCACCCGCTCCAGCCGTTCCGTGACGGACGGAGTCGCGAGAATATCCTGCTTGTCCTGAATCTTGACGGCCAGATGGCTGGCGATCGTGTCGGCCAGCTTGGAGTGCTCCTCGATCTGGGTGACCGCCGAGACAACCTCGGACGAGATCTTCTTGTTCAGCTTGACGTAGTTTTCGAACTCGGTCACCGCCGAACGCGCCAGGGCCTCGGCCTCGACTGCGTCATGGCCTTCGACCGGCAGGACTTCGGCCTGGGCCTCGAAATAATTCTCGGTCTGGACGTAGTTCTCGATCTTGGCGCGATGCAGGCCTTCCACCAGCACCTTGACGGTGCCGTCGGGCAGCTTGAGCAGTTGCAGCACCGACGCGATCGTGCCGATCTCGTAGATGCCGTCGGGCGCCGGATCGTCTTCCTGCGCGTTCTTCTGGGTGACCACCAGAATGTGCTTGTCCTCGCGCATCACCTCTTCGAGCGCGCGCACGGATTTTTCGCGCCCCACGAACAGCGGGACGATCATCGAGGGGAACACGACGATGTCGCGCAGCGGCAGGACCGGATACACCTTGTCGCGGTCGAACGGGACTGCGGAGGGTTTGGTGGTATCGGACATGGACTATCCTTTCGCCGTTGCCGGATTGGGAGGGTATGCCCGGCAACTTGTAGTGTATTGCGTTCAGTAAGCGCCTAACCCTGTGTAGGATCTGCCAACCGAAACGACTCTTCGTCCACTAAGATAGGGCAATGGCGCGGGTTCACAAGTTCGCCGCTGCCGATTTCCTCGTTTCAAGTACGGCAAAGGCGGCATGCGCTGGGCGCAGACCCTGCAAATTCGGGTAAACGAAGGAAATCTACTCTCAGAGCAGGTTGTCGTAATTGCTTTCGCATGTTTCGACCTGAACCAGGAAGCTCTCGTCATCCATTTCGGCAAGATCATAGGCAGCCGAATCGAAAATCGACCAAATCTCATCGACCTCTTCCTGCCGCATACCGTGATCCAAAAGGAGAGTGTCGATATCGGCACCTAGATCAAACGCAAGATCTTCGTAGCGGAGCGCCTCATCGCTTTCCGCCTCGTGATAATAGGATTCTTCGAAGAACAGAGCGCTGCACCAGATCGCCTGGATCATAGCCTTGTCCAGCCCGTTGACCAGTTTCGTCTGCGGCTGTGCCGTTGCGGTACCGGCGCCTGCGAGCAGCACACCGATGGCGAGTGCATATTTCGAGAGCTTCATGTCCGTCCCCTAAATCATCAGCGCTTGATCATTCAGGGACAATAATCGGCTTTACCGATCGGGAAAACCGCCACGAAGCCAAATTCCGTCTCTGGAAACGAAAAGGGTCCGAACCTTTCGGTCCGGACCCGTCATTCAGTCGCTTGGCACTGGATCAAGCGCCGGACTTCATGTCTTCCTTGGCGCGCTCTGCGTAGATATAGAGCGGCCGTACGTCTTTGTTCTCGACGACTTCCTGGCTAATCACCACTTCCTCGACACCTTCGAGCGAAGGCAAATCGTACATGGTGTCGAGCAGGATTGCTTCCATGATCGAGCGCAGGCCGCGCGCACCGGTCTTGCGGGCAATGGCTTGCCGCGCAATGGCCTTGAGCCCGTCCTCGTGGAAGGTCAGTTCCACGTCTTCCATCTCAAACAGCCGCTGATACTGGCGCACCAGCGCATTTTTGGGCTCGGACAGGATCTGCACCAGCGCATCCTCATCCAAGTCCTCGAGCGTCGCGATCACCGGCAGACGGCCAATGAACTCAGGGATCAGTCCGAACCGGACCATATCCTCGGGCTCGACCTCGGCCAGAACGTCCCCTACGCGGCGATCCTGCGGGTCCTTGACGGCAGCCGTAAAGCCGATGGAAGACCCTTCACCGCGCGCCGCGATGACCTTTTCGAGCCCGGCGAACGCGCCGCCGCATATGAACAGGATGTTGGTCGTGTCCACCTGCAGGAATTCCTGCTGCGGATGCTTGCGTCCGCCCTGCGGCGGCACGGAAGCCACGGTACCTTCCATGATTTTGAGAAGCGCCTGCTGCACGCCCTCGCCCGAAACGTCACGGGTAATCGAGGGGTTATCGGATTTGCGCGAAATCTTATCAACTTCGTCGATATAGACGATGCCGCGCTGGGCCTTGTCGACATTGTAGTCGGCGGCCTGCAGAAGCTTGAGAATGATGTTCTCGACATCTTCACCCACATAACCGGCTTCGGTCAGCGTGGTGGCATCGGCCATGGTGAAGGGCACGTCGAGAATGCGCGCCAGCGTCTGGGCCAGCAGCGTCTTGCCGCAGCCGGTCGGACCGATCAGCAGGATGTTGGATTTAGAAAGCTCCACATCCTGGTTTTTGGTCGCATGGTGCAGGCGCTTATAGTGGTTGTGAACCGCAACGGACAGCACGCGCTTGGCACGCCGCTGGCCGATCACGTAATCGTCGAGCACTTTGCAGATATCGGCCGGGCTCGGCACGCCATCTGCGGACTTGACCATCGAGGTTTTCGATTCCTCGCGGATGATGTCCATGCACAATTCCACGCATTCATCGCAGATGAATACGGTGGGTCCGGCGATCAGCTTGCGGACTTCGTGTTGGGATTTCCCGCAGAACGAGCAGTACAGCGTGTTCTTTGAGGATTCTCCGCTCGAATTTTCCTTGGACATCTAGCAACTCCGGAAGCGTTGCAAACGCTTGAGTATTCGTTTCGCCGACCTACAACGCTAGCCGACGACACATGAACAATTTGTCACTCCGACCATAAAGATCGATAAGCCGGGGCGCAATCGGCACGGGCGCATTCCTGGCGCCCGCCACCAGTTTTATATAGGGCGAGACTTATGCTCCGCCTTCGGGCAGTGCCCGCTTCTCGTGAACGTGGTCGATAAGGCCGAGTTCCTTGGCTTCTTCAGGGCTGAGGAACTTGTCGCGCTCGAGAAGGTCTTCCACCTGCTGGTACTCCATGCCGGTGTGCTTCACGTAGATTTCATTGAGCCGGCGCTTCAGATTCTCCGCTTCGCGAGCGTGAATCATGATGTCGGTCACCTGACCCTGGTAACCGCCCGAAGGCTGGTGAACCATGACACGGGCGTTCGGCAGGCAGCCGCGCATGTCCTTTTCGCCGGCGGTCAAGAGCAGTGAGCCCATGGAAGCCGCCTGTCCCAGACACAGGGTCTGCACCTTGGGCCGGATGAACTGCATGGTGTCGTAGATCGACAGCCCTGCCGTCACCACCCCGCCGGGCGAATTGATGTACATGGCGATTTCCTTTTTCGGATTCTCCGATTCAAGGAACAAGAGCTGCGCCACGATCACCGAGGCCATATTGTCCTCGACGACGCCCGTCACGAAAATGATGCGCTCTCGCAGCAGGCGCGAATAGATGTCGAAGGCTCGCTCGCCACGATTGGACTGCTCGACCACCATCGGCACGAGCGTGTTCATATAAAGATCGACGGGATCTCGCATACTGGGTAACTCCCCCGGGGAAAGATTCGGCATGTCGCCAGATTGCAGGCGAACGCTGCTTAAGGGCTGGTAAAAGTCACATAGGCTTGGCGCTGTTCGACTTCAATAGCAAGCCTCACAGTGGCCCAATTATGGCGCATGCTTAATGCCCAGCCCGGTTCACTCAAAGCTGATGGCCACGCCCTTTTTGCGGAAATACGACTGCATGAGCTTGCGCCCCTGCCGGTTGGGCTGGGCGAGCTTTACGGTTTCGAACACGGCTTCCTTGACCCCTTCGCGCGCCATGGCGGCCTTGAGGGTCGCGACATGGGCGTCGAGCTCTTCATTGTCGTTCTTGATCGAGGCGTAGATGGCGTCGATCGCCTGGGAAACGGTAAGGTCGCTCACGATGCTCTCCTTATTGATCTGCCCCTCCCTAACGAAATTTCCGGCCATGGCAAGGCGGGGGCATGGCCAGTTTGCGCTGTCGCAGCTTTACGCCAGAGGCTCAATGTCAATCTTCAAATAGGCAGTAACCGCGACGACCGGTCACGCTGACAGACCGTTCATGGTTGGATTTTGGTACAGGTGTGCCGCAAGCCGAGCCTGGCTTGATCCGGGAACCCAGCCATACCGCCGCGCGCTGAATATCGTTTAGCGCCTTGATTTTAAGCAGAGAGTTTCATGTTCAAAATCTTCCGTATCATCGCCCTCATCGAGGGCGTAACCACCCTGGCGCTGTTCCTCGTCGCCATGCCCCTGAAATACTGGTTCGACACCCCCGGCCTCGTGCCGCCGGTGGGGATGATCCATGGCTGGGCCTTCATCGCCTACATCGTGGCTATGATTGCCGCGCTTTGGGGCAAGGGCTTCACTCCGCTCGAATGGGCCCGGACGACGATCGCCTCTTTCTTCCCCTTCGGCACCTTCCTCAACGACCCCTTCCTCAAGCGCAAGCAGGCCGAACTCGAACTCGCCAGCGCATAAGCGGCTGCAACGCGGCCTTTTCGGAGCTCGCCCCTCGGGCTCGGCCCGAGGATTGCCGAGAATAAGCCCTGCCTAATAAAGCGCGATATCGTCCAGCACCACCGGCACCATCCCCGGCAGATCCTCGGCTACCATGCCGCGCTTGCCGAACGCCATGGCCGCTCGCCCGTGAATATAAGCGCTCGCGCATGCAGCTCCGAGCGTGTCCATCCCCTGCGCCAGCAATCCTCCGATCAGCCCTGCCAGCACGTCGCCCGCCCCCGCCGTCGCCAGCAGCGGCGTCCCCGTCGTATTGATCACCGCTCGCCCCTCCGGATGGGCGATAACGGTATCGGAGCCCTTGAGCAGCACCACCGCACCCGAGCGTTCAGCCGCCGCTGTCGCCTTTTCGGTCTTGGCGCCCTCGATTTCCCCGAACAATCGCTTGAATTCACCCATATGCGGCGTCAGCACCACCGATTCCGGCTCGCGCCTACCGATCGCCTTGAACAGCGTCTCGGACTCGCCCTCGAAGCTCGTCATCGCGTCCGCGTCCAGCACCAACCGTGCCCCACTTTCCAGCGCGGCCAGCACCATCGCCCGCGTCCGGGCGTCGACTCCCATCCCCGGCCCCATCACGACGACGTTCTTGCGGACATCTTCCAACAGTTCAGCGAGTTCTTCCGCGTCCGCCGCCTCGGCCAGCATAATCGCGGTGACATGCGCCGCATGCACCATCAACGCCTCGCGTTCGCCGGCCAGCGTTACCAGCCCCGCCCCGATCCGCGCCGCGCCCATGGCGGAAAGCCGCGTCGCTCCGGTGTGCAGCGCGTCTCCCGACACCACCACGCAATGTCCCGCATCGAATTTGTGCCCGGCGGTTTCACGCACCGGCAATCGCCATAGTCGGGGATCGTTCTCAAAGAGCTTGACGTCTATCTCCGCCAGCACCGCATCGGGAATACCGATATCGGCCAGCAATACCTCCCCGCACAGCCCGCCCCCCGGTTCGAGCAGATGTCCAGGCTTGTGCCGGAAGAACGTCACCGTCAGGTTCGCCTTGACCGCAGCTCGGCGGATTTCGCCGCTCTCGCCATCCACCCCTGTCGGGATATCGACGGCGATCACCTGCGCTCCACTGGCATTGATGGCCTCCACCAGTCCGGCCATCTCCTCGTCGACGTCCCGCGACAATCCGCCGCCGAGCAGCGCATCGACGATGATCCCGAAGTCGGAACACATCTGAGGCTGCGCTTTTTCGATGCTCCCGCCCCACATCCGCGCCATCATCGCCGCTTCGCCCTTGAGCTCACCCTTGGCGCAGGTCAGCCCCAGCCGCACCGGCCATCCGCGCTCCGAGAGCAGGCGCGCGACCACGAATCCATCTCCGCCGTTGTTCCCCGGCCCGCAGAGCACGAGCACCGGTTGAAGCGGAAAGCGCTGGCTGACCTCATAGGCGACCGCCTGCCCCGCATTCTCCATCAGCGTCATCGATGCCACGCCGTTTTCGACAGCGAGCTTGTCGGCCAGGGCCATCTGTTTGGGGGTAAGCAGGTCCTGCACGCGAAAGGAACTCCGAAGCTGATAGGGCTCCCCTAAACGAAGCGGACCCCGCAAGCGTTGCGGAGCCCGTTTGAAATCATGTCTGTGTCGATAACGTGGCCGTGATCGCAAGCAACAGCGGTGGCTTGGCTGCAGCCGACCACCTCCAACCGTCATCCCGAAATCCAGCGTTGCATCGGCGAAGAAACGCCACACGTCGCTTCATCCTCGGCGCCCCGCAACAAAAAGGGGCCTCGCGGCCCCTTTTCAAACCCAACAAACGTGCGAGCCTAGTGCTCGTGATCGTTGTCGATGTCGAAGCTGTCCTCGCCCTCGCGAACCAGCTTCACCAGTTCTTCGCGGCCGATCGGCTTGTCGGTGACATCGGCCTTTTCCACCACGAAATCGACGACCTTGTTCTCAAAGATCGGCGCCCGCAGGCTTGCCAGCGCATTGGGGTTCTTGCGGTAGTAGTCGTAGACCTGCTGTTCCTGGCCGGGGAAGCGGCGGACCTCGGCGATCAGCGCCTGCTGATGCTCTTCATCGGTCACCGTGACCTCGTTGACATTGCCGATCTCGGCAACCACCAGCCCCAGGCGCACGCGGCGCTCGGCGATCTTCTGGTAGTCCTCGCGGGCCTTCTCCTCGGTCGTGCCTTCGGATTCGAAGGTCTTGCCGTGGTGCTCGACCTCGTGCTTCACGCGGTTCCAGATGGCGTTAAACTCGGCCTCGACGAGCTTTTCGGGCACGTCGAACTTGTGCCCTTCATCCAGCGCATCGAGCACCAGGCGCTTCAGCCGCTGCTGGGAGAGGTTCTTATTCTGCGCCTCGATCTGATCGCCGATCGCCTTCTTGAGAGCGGCGAGGTCTTCGAGCCCGAGCGTCTTGGCGAACTCGTCATTGAGCTCGACATCGGCCTTGGGCCCGTCGACATGCAGCATCTTGACGTCGAACTCGGCCTTCTTTCCAGCCAGCTCTTCGTTCTGATAATCATCGGGGAAGGTGACCTTGATGGTCTTTTCCTCGCCCTTCTTGATGCCGATCAAAGCTTCTTCGAAGCCGGGGATGAACTGGCCCGATCCCACGACCAGGTGGGTGTGGTCCGCCGAACCGCCTTCGAACGGCTCGCCATCGATCTTGCCGACGAAGGAAAGGCCCACGCGGTCGCCATTCTCGACGACGCCTTCGTCACCCTTGTCCTCATAGCCGCGGTTCTGCTTGAAGAACTTCTCGACTTCCTCGTCGATTTCCTTCTCGGTCACCTCGACCACCGGACGCTCGAGCTTGATGGTGGAGAAATCCATCAGCTCGACCGGCGGCAGCACTTCGTAGCTCACCGAAAACTGCAGATCGCCTTCGCCGTCGAGCACGCGGTTGATCACCGCCTGGTCTTCGGACAGGTCGATCTCGGGCTGGCTGGCGGCCTTTTCCGAACGTTCCTCGAGCGTCTTGTTGACGGTGTCGTTGATCGAATCCTGGAGCACTTCGCTCATCAGCGAGCGGCCATAGACCTTCTTGAGGTGCGCGGTCGGCACCTTACCCGGCCGGAAGCCCTTGAGCTGAACCTTGCCCCGAACCTCGTCGAGCTTTTCGTCGAGCTTGGATGCGAGCACCGTCGCCGGAATGGTCACATCGAGCTTGCGGCGCAGCCCTTCGTTCAGAGTTTCAGTCACATTCATTTCTGTTCGATCCCGTCTTTGAATATTCGAGGTTGGCCGGCGATAGTGGTGCGGGTGAGAGGAGTCGAACCTCCACGCCTTGCGGCGCTGGAACCTAAATCCAGTGCGTCTGCCAGTTCCGCCACACCCGCGTGATCTCGTACGCCGGGCGCCGAGTTGGCACGCGTCCTAGCCCAACTTCCCTTTCCAGTCAAAGCTTGATTGAAACTACCCTGCCCGGCGTGGGGCGTCCCTGAGGCTTCCGCCTCTGCCGTCTTCTTAGTCAATTGCCGCAACGCAGTGCCAACTCATCTGCACAACATTTGTGCAAATTGCCCATCTTTCGCGCAGATGACGCGACGGCGAGTTGTGAACGCTGATTAGTATATCCCAACAAGACATTGATGGGACTTGCTTTCTATTCCCGTTCTTCCGACTGGCACAGCCCATGCATTCTACCGGCCAACCGGTCCCGAACCAAAGAGGAGACGTGGACATGAAAAAGATCGAGGCCATCGTCAAACCCTTCAAGCTCGATGAGGTCAAGGAAGCCCTGCAAGAGGTCGGGCTTCAGGGCATCACGGTCACCGAAGCCAAGGGATTCGGCCGTCAGAAGGGCCACACAGAGCTCTATCGTGGCGCCGAATACGTCGTCGACTTCCTGCCCAAGGTCAAAGTCGAGGTCGTCGTGCCCGACCAGTTGGCCGACAAGGCCATCGAGGCCATTCGCAACGCGGCCCAGACCGGCCGCATCGGCGACGGCAAGATTTTCGTTTCGACGGTCGAACAGGCCATTCGAATCCGCACGGGCGAAAGCGGAGACGAAGCCCTTTAAGGGCGTAGTCAATTAGAGACAGGCGCGCGAAACCTCCTCCCGAACAAACGCGCGATAAACAACAAACTTCAAACTGGGGATCTATTATGAGCTCAGCAAACGATCTGATGAAGAAGATCAAGGACGAAGGCATCAAATATGTCGACCTTCGTTTCACCGACATGCGCGGCAAGCTTCAGCACGTCACCATGGACGCCTCGGTCGTTGATGCCGACATGTTCGAAGAAGGCGTAATGTTTGACGGTTCCTCGATTGCCGGCTGGAAGGCAATCAACGAGTCCGACATGGTGCTCATGCCCGACAACGATTCCGCCTATGTCGATCCGTTCTTCTCGGCGCCCACCCTTTGCGTGAACTGCGACATTCTCGAGCCCGCCACCTATCAGCCCTACAACCGCGACCCGCGCTCGATCGCCAAGAAGGCCGAGGCCTATGTCGCGACCTCTGGCATCGGTGATTCCGTCGTCTTCGGCCCGGAACCCGAATTCTTCCTCTTTGACGACGTGAAGTATTCGACCACCACCTACAATGTGGGCTTTGCGGTCGACGCCGGCGAGCTGATGGCCAATTCGAATGCCGATTACGAGGGCGGCAACACCGGTCACCACATCGGTCTGAAGAAGGGTTATTTCCCGGTTCCTCCGCTCGACAGCGCCCAGGATATCCGTGGCGAGATGCTCGAAGCGCTGGCCGCCATGGGCGTCACCGTTGAAAAGCACCACCACGAAGTGGCGTCGGCCCAGCACGAGCTCGGCATCAAGTTCGCCCCGATGATCAAGTCGGCCGATCAGGTCCTGCTCTATAAGTATGGCGTCCATCAGGTCGCCCAGGCCTATGGCAAGACCGCGACTTTCATGCCCAAGCCCGTCTATGGCGACAACGGCTCGGGCATGCACTGCCACCAGTCGATCTGGAAGGACGGTCAGCCGCTCTTCGCCGGCGACGGCTATGCGGGCCTGTCGGAAACCTGCCTGTTCTACATCGGCGGCGTCATCAAGCACGCCAAGGCCATCAACGCCTTCACCAACCCGACCACCAACTCTTACAAGCGCTTGGTCCCCGGCTTCGAAGCCCCCGTGCTGTTGGCCTATTCGGCCCGCAACCGCTCGGCCTCCTGCCGCATTCCCTTCGGCCAGTCGCCCAAGTCCAAGCGCGTTGAGGTTCGCTTCCCCGATCCGCTCGCCAACCCCTACCTCGCCTTCACCGCTCTGCTGATGGCTGGCCTGGACGGCATCAAGAACAAGATCCACCCGGGCGATCCGATGGACAAGGATCTCTACGAACTGCCCAAGGAAGAGCTCAAGGACATTCCGACCGTCTCTGCCTCGCTGCGCGAAGCGCTGGAAAACCTCGACAAGGACCGCGACTTCCTCAAGGCGGGCGGTGTCATGGACGATGACTTCATCGACGCCTACATCGCGCTCAAGATGGAAGAAGTCATCCGCTTCGAGCACACTCCGCACCCCGTCGAATACGAGATGTACTATTCGGCATAAGCCTGAGCTTATCGAACAAGATAAGGGCCCCGCACGGGGCCCTTTTTCATTGTGCAACGCATACTTGGCGGTGGAACGCCCTTCCGCTCTCCCCGTTTGGTTCTGGCAACGTAAACCTCTCGATGGATCGAGCCGCCAAATGGATGCAAAGGCATCACCCACTCTCGCCAATCCCGACGCCGAAGCGTTCTACACCCATGCTCTTCGCCAACTGCTCGATCTGGAGTGTCCGTTTCTGGTGAGCGGCACCTATGCCGTGAGCGCCTATACCGGCATCACCCGCCAGACCAAGGATCTCGACATCTTCTGCAAGGCGGGCGACTACACCCGCATCCTTTCCCATTTTCGCGAGCTGGGCTTTTCGATCCGCATCGAGGACGACCGCTGGCTGGGCAAGGTCTGCGAAGGCGAACATTTCTTCGACGTGATCTTTGCGTCTTCGAACGGCACCATGCCGGTGGGTGATGCCTGGTTCGAGGGTGCCCACACCATTGAGCTGTTCGGCAGCCGCGTCTCGATCGTGCCCCCGACGGAACTCATCTGGTCGAAATGCTTCATCCAGAACCGTACGCGCTACGATGGCGCCGACGTCGCTCACCTCATCCTCAAAACCCATGAGGAGATCGATTGGGAGCGTCTGCTGGCCTATATGGAAGTGCACTGGGAAGTGCTTCTCGTCCACCTTCTCAACTTCCGCTGGATCTATCCCACCGAGCGTGAGCGCATTCCCGGCTGGCTGCTCGATGAGCTTCTCGACCGCCTCCACGCCCAGCGCCAGCTCCCCCTGCCCGAGATGAAGGTCTGCCGCGGCCGCATGCTTTCGCGTGCCGACTACGAGATCGATGTCGCCGAATGGGGCTTTGCCGATGTCGGCGGCGAAGGCGAGTGGCGCGAACAATAAGGAGAACGTGATGACCAAGGCCCGCAAGTCCCTCAAGGTCGCGGCGATTGGCGACCTGCACGTCAAGGAGGATGGCAGCCGTTCCTATAGCGAGCTGTTTGGCGAGATTTCCGAGGTGGCCGACGTGCTGGTCCTTGCCGGCGACATCACCGACCTTGGGCGGCCCGCCGAGGCCGAAATCCTCGCCAACCAACTCAAATCCTGCTCCATTCCCGTAGTGGGGGTCCTCGGCAACCACGACTATGAATGCGGCGCCGTCGAAGAGGTCACCTCCATAGTCAAGGATGCCGGCGTCCATCTTCTCGAAGGCCAATCGACAAGTATCGACGGCGTCGATTTCGTGGGCGTCAAGGGCTTTGCCGGCGGCTTTGGCCGCTACATGCTGAGCTCGTTCGGCGAGCCGGCCATCAAGGCGATGGTGAGCGAAAGTACCCACGAGGCCATGAACCTCGAAAATGCCTTGAGGCATGTAGAATCCGACCGCGTCCTTGTGGTGCTGCACTATGCGCCCATTCCGGAAACGCTCCAGGGCGAACCGGTAGAAATCTTCCCTTTTCTGGGCTCGTCTCGCCTCGCCGAAACCGTGGATCGCTTCAAGGTCAGCGCCATCGTGCACGGTCACGCCCATCACGGCAGCTATCAGGGGAAAACCCCGGGCGGCGCACCGGTTTATAACGTTGCCGCCCCCATCCCCAAGCCCGATGGCAAGCCCTACGCGCTCCTCAGCATCTGACAGATTAACCTCTGACTAAGGCGCCGAACCTTGGCGGCGCGTGCCCGTTCCCCTTCGGTTCGACAGCCCACCCTTGGGCGTCGGCGCAATCCGTCACATCGAGAGGAGGACATTTGCCATGAGCGCCAATGGACTCGACGTATTCGACAAGTCGTTGCAGACCACCAACATCTGGCTGGACGAGATCATGGCCGAGCACGGCCCCGACCGACAGGTGGCCTGGCACATCCTGGGCAGTGTTTTGCGCACCACGCGCGACAAGCTTCCGCCCGATCTTTCAGCGCACCTGGGCGGCCAACTCCCATTGCTCGTGCGAGGCGCCTATTACGACCAGTACCAGCCGGCACGCCAGCCCAGCCAACTGCGCACCCGCGACGAGTTTCTCCAGGCCGTAAAAGACGATCTGCAGTTTACCCGTCCGATCGATGCCGAGGACGCCGTCAAATCGGTGTACCGCGTGCTCGACCGTCACATCGATCGTGGCCAGGCCGAAAAGGTGCGCGCGGCGCTGAACGAGGATATCCGCACGCTTTGGGCATCCGGGGAAACCGTCGGCAACGCCTGACCATCGGGGAGAGCTGAACGGGACGACTCCGGTTCAGCTCTTGCTCGAAGAATTCTCATTATGCTTGTCGGCCTTGGACACTCCGCCCTTGGCCGCCTTGCTGCCTCCGCCCCACTTTTCGGCATTCTGCTGACCGCTGCCGCCCTTGTGAGCCGGACCAGCGGACTTGTCCGAATTGGTCGATTTGCCCGAAGGCGTATATTTGGGATCGGTGCTCATCGGAAAACTCCTTCTCAAGAGCGGGAAACATCCCGGTGCTGAACCCGCAGATTGTTCTGAACATTGCCCACGCCCGAGACCATCTCTGCCACGTCCTCGGCTCGCCGCTTGTCGGCCCGGGCATCCACGCTTCCATCCAGCCGCACTTCCCCGGCGTTGACGCTGACCTCGATCCCAGACGCGTCGAGAAAGGGATCCTCCATCAGCCGGTCCGAAACGTCTTCGAGGATGCGGTCATCCCTTCGCTGGTAGCTTTTCGGCCCTCGCCCGGCATAGCCTCGACGGTGCCGCTCGCCTGCCGGATCGGCCAGCCCCCAGCCACTGGGCACCGGCTGGTCGGGCTCGTACCCTACATCCACATGGGCGGGGCGTTTGATCCCCTGGTTGCTCCGCGGCCGGCCCTCGCGCCCCTCACGCGGCAGATCGAAATCATAGGGGTCGTATTCGTCGTCCTCATTGGAGCCGTAATGGCCCCCTGATCGCCCGCGCGGGTCCGGCCGGCCCAGCCGGCTCAGTCCCGGAGTTTCGCCCCAGAAGCGATCCGAAACGACGGTGCGTCCATGACGGTGAACATATCGAGCCATGAGATCGGTCTCCTTGCCATTGGAACAGCCAAGGAGGAAGCCCCCGCGACAGGCAACCGTTCCTTCCCCCATCCTAGGTTGCCGCGCTCAGTGCAGCTTGCCGCCATCC
Organism: Pelagibacterium sp. H642; assembly: GCF_031202855.1. Classification (GTDB taxonomy): domain Bacteria; phylum Pseudomonadota; class Alphaproteobacteria; order Rhizobiales; family Devosiaceae; genus Pelagibacterium. Next base: position 3,564,342 of record NZ_CP101829.1, read on the forward strand.
AGATGCCGGAGCTTGTCGGGATTGCGCACGATATAGATGCCCACCACCTTCCCATCGACGATTTCGAGCGCCGTCGTCTGCACCGTTCCATCGCTCTCGATGGTAAGAAATCCCGGCAGCCCATTGATCACGTCATAGCGCACCAGCTTCGACATGTTGTTGTCCCTGGCAAAGAAATCCGCCAGCCCGGCATGCACCCGCACCACGTCCTCGATGCCCACGATCGGCGCCGCCGCCGCCGAACGCTTCCCGCCGCCGTCCGAATAGACGGTCACATCGTCGGCAAGCAGCGTCCGCAAGCGGCCCATGTCCCCTTCCCGCGACGCCGCAAAGAACGCCTGCGCGATCTCGAACCCACGCTCGCGCGTCACCTCGAACCTTGGCCGCTCGGCCCGCACATGGGCGCGTGCCCGGCTGGCCAATTGCCGGCACGCCGCCGGATCGCGCCCGATGGTGCGCGCCACCTCGTCAAAGCCGATCCCGAAAACATCGTGCAGCAGAAACGCCGCACGCTCGAGCGGAGTCAACCGCTCCAGCGCCATCATCAGCGGCAACGTCACGTCGTCGACCTCGTCCAGCTCGGGCCCCACCACCGGTTCGGGCAACCAGGGGCCCACATAGGTCTCCCGCTGCCGCCGCGCCGATTTGAGCACGTCAAGACTGAGCCGCGTGACGATCCGGCGCAGGAACGCCTCGGCATCCCGCACCGTGCTCTGATCGACTGCCATCCAGCGCACGAACGCGTCCTGCACCACGTCCTCGGCCTCGGCCACCGAACCGAGCATGCGGTAAGCGATGCGGATCAGCTTGGGCCGCAGCGGAGAAAAGCTCTCCGCTGCGGCCTGATGCAACGTGCCCGCCATCAAGCGACCTTCTTGCCCACGGTGCCCGCCAACGGCACGCGCAGCCCGACATTGACGCGATTGAAGGCGTTGATGGCGCCGATCAGAAGGGTGATCCTCACCTGCTCCTCCTCGCTGAACTGGCTGCTAAGCGCCTGGTACGCCTCGTCCGAACCGCCCTCGCGGTCGACCCGCGTCAGCGCTTCGGTCCAGGCCAGCGCCGCCCGTTCCTTGTCGTTATAGAGCGGGGATTCGCGCCACCCGTCGAGCAGGTAGATCCGCTCTTCGCTCTCTCCGTTCTTGCGCGCCTCCCGCGTATGCATCTGCAGGCAGGTCGCGCAGCCATTGATCTGCGAGGCGCGGATCTTCACCAGTTCGGCAATCGTGGGATCGAGCTCCTTTTGGTTGGTCGTTCCGAAATCGATCAGCGGCTTCACCAGAGCGAAATGCCCCTGGAACGGGTTGGGTCTGGAGGTCATTGTGGTTCTCCTTGCAATGTTGTCGCGATTGACAAGACGAGCCAGGCAAGGCGGGTGTGACATGAGGCTCGCAAAAAGTTGCTTTGGTGCCCCCGGTTCAGCCGCACAAATACCCATCTTGCACGCCAATCGATCCCCTCCAGCCCTCGCGAGGATCTCACCCACATGCCGGCATTGCCCCCCACAAGCCAAACCTGCGCCCTGACCGTAGCCGCCCTCCTAGCCGTTCCCTTCCCGGCCTTTGCCCAGGACGCCACGCTGGCCGATATCCTCGAGGCCGCCGCCGACCTCGCTGCTCTGCGCACCGTGGTGGTCTCCGCCGATGGCGAGATCATCGCCGAGCGCGGCTATGACGGCTACGCGACGACCGAGCCCACCAACATCAAATCCGCATCCAAGGTCATCGTCACCACAATGATCGGCATCGCCATCGAACGGGACCTGCTCGAAGGCCCCGACCAGCCGATCGCCGACCTGCTCCCCGATGACCTTCCCCAATCCCCTGACCCTCGCCTCGAGGACATCACGCTGAGCCACCTCATGTCGATGCAGGCGGGCCTGCGCGCCACATCGGGCGCCAATTACGGCGCCTGGGTCACCAGCAGCAATTGGGTGCGCTCCGCCCTCGCCCAGCCCTTTGTCGACGAACCGGGGGGTGAAATGATCTATTCCACGGGTTCTACCCATCTGCTTTCGGCCATTCTCACCGAAGTCGGCGGCCAATCCAGTCTCGCCCTCGCCCGCGAGTGGTTCGATCCGATCGAAGGCTTTTCCATCTCCGCCTGGGAGCGCGATCCGCAAGGGGTCTATCTGGGCGGCAACGAGTTGGCCATGTCGCCCCTCTCGCTCCTGGCTTTCGGCGAAATGATCCGCAATGGTGGGATCACTGCCGATGGCGAGAGGATCGTCTCAGAAGAGTGGATCGAGCGATCCTGGGAGCAGCGCACCACCACCCGCTTCGGCGGCCACGGCTATGGTTATGGCTGGTTCCTCTCGGACATCGCCGGCCACCCCACCCGTTACGCCTGGGGCTATGGCGGCCAGATGCTCTACATCGTCCCCGATCTCGACCTCACCGTCGTCATGACGTCCGATCCCACCAACCCCTCCGGCGGCAACGGCTATCGTGATCGCCTACATGAGCTGCTGGGCGATATCATCGCCGTAGTGGAAACGGAAAACGACGGCTGGCAATCAAATCCTGAACGGCTCTAGGCCAGAAATTATCCGCTCTTGGACAGCAGGCGTATGAGCATGCTCATTCCAGCCCGAACGCCCATCTGCCCCTTGGCGGCATTGCTCCTGCCATTGGCCTCCTCGGCAGCAGCTTCACCATCCGCTTTGAGTCTTCCCATAGTTTCGCCGCCCGTTGCTCGTCATAGGACATCCGGGACAATCTCGTCGCCTGCAACTTCTTGTTGTTCGATTGTAGGTATTTGCCGGAATCATCGCATATTCGGGGCCAATAGCCACGTCGGCAAGCGCATTTCCGGAGAATTCGAGCGATCCCGCCGTGCCGATCCGCGTCAGGAACCATTTGACCGGTGCCGAGCGGGTCAGGCTCTGGATCGGCCCCAGCACGGTGCACGTCAATCCGGTTTCTGGAATTGCGCCTGGATCAAAGGCGATCGAAGCAATCGAACTCCCCGCGCGGCGCAACCGGCGATCCATTTCATAGGTCATCAGGATCATGCACAATTTGGACGTCGCATAGAGCTTGCCGCCTGACAATGGCTTTGACCCGTTCTTGCCGACATTGGCCAGCGCAACGGCGTCCGGCTCCACGGCGGGCCCCACCATCCTGCCATCCATCGTATCGGGGTCGTGCGTGCCGCTCGCCACCATCACGATGCGCCCCATATCCCGGAATTGGTCGAACAGCAGTTCCGTCAGCAAGAAATGTCCCAGATAGTTCGTGACGAACGTTCTTTCGTAGCCATCGACGCTGTAGCCGACCCGTCCGGCGAACGATGCTCCCGCATTGCACACGATCGCATCGAGCCCGCCGATGCCCTCGCTCTCGATCAATTGCCCAATGGCAGTCGCCGCCGACGGACCGACGCCAGCGAGGACGATCCAGTACGACCCGGATACCTTGACGCCATAAGCGCGCAATTGCTGCGCCGGTGATGAGAACTGTAGGCATGTCCCACGTTCCGTTAAGTTGACAACGTCAACCTAACGAGCAAGGTGACATTGTCAACCAGTCGCGGTTTTCCGCCATCGGCGGACGTGATCGACCAGCCCGCGCAGCTTTGGCGCAAGGTGTCGGCGGTTAGGGTAGTAGAGGAAAAATCCCGGAAATGCCGGGCAGTACCGTTCCAATACCGTGGCCAGCTCTCCCCTTTCGATATAGGGGGCGAAGGTCTCTTCCATGCCGAACGTTATTCCGGCCCCCGCTCGTGCCAGCCGCACCATCAGCCACATATCGTTGGTCGTAACCTCCGGCTCGACTTCCACGTCGAAAGCGCGCCCATCCTCGGCAAATTCCCAGCGATAGGGTGCTCCGCCCGGCACCGGGCGCCACCCGATGCAGCGGTGAGCGGCGAGATCGCGTGGATGTTCGGGCGCGCCATGCGCTGCGAGATAGGACGGAGCCGCGACGGCCACCTGCCGTTGGTCCGGCGAGGCGGGAATGGCTATCATGTCCTTTTCGATGACTTCACCCAACCGCACCCCGGCATCATACCCTTGTGCCGTGATGTCGAACTCCTGATCGGTCACCGTCACCTCCAGCGCGACATCGGGATAGCGTTCGGCAAAGCCGGCGAGCAGCGGGCCCGACAAGAAGCTCTCTGCGATGGTGGAGACGGCAAGCCGCAACAATCCCCGCGGCGTCTGTTCCTGGTCCCGCGCGTGTGCGAGAGCCGCATCGATCTCGGTCATGGCCGGCGCGACCCGCGCATGAAATGCCTGCCCTGCCTCCGTCAGATTGACGCTCCGGGTCGTGCGCTGGAGCAAGGCAAGGCCCAGATCGCTCTCCAGGCGCCGGATCGCCTGGCTGACGGCCGACCGGGTCACCCCGAGCCGTTCCGCCGCGCCCCGAAAACTCCGCAGATCGGCGACAGCCAGAAACACGCTGATCGCGTTAAGGTCGCTCATTGGTTAGCTCCACTTACCAAGCCATGCACTATTGCACGGATTGTTGCCCCAATCACCTCTGCCTAACTTCACACCGTCTTCATCCAAACAAGGAGCGAACAATGTCTCTCGACAAGGTCATCCTGATCACCGGCGCGAGCAGCGGCATCGGCCAGGGTATCGCCCGCGAACTCGGGCACGCGGGCGCAAAGGTCATGCTGGGAGCCCGCAGACTGGATAGGCTCGAAGCGCTGGCGGATGAGATCAACGCCGCAGGAGGCCAGGCGATCGCCCGCCGCCTCGACGTCACCGACAGGCAAGACGTTCATGCCTTCGCGCAAGCCGCCCGGACCCTGTGGGGGCGGATCGACGTCATCATCAACAATGCCGGGATCATGCCCCTATCGCCCATGGCCTCGCTCAAGCTCGACGAATGGGACGCGATGGTCGATGTCAACATCAAGGGCGTGCTCAACGGCATTGGCGCTGTCCTGCCGACGATGAACAGCCAGGGGTTCGGTCACATCGTCAACATCGCCTCGGTGGGTGCGCTGGTCGTTTCGCCCACGGCCGCCGTCTATTGCGCCACCAAATTCGCCGTTCGGGCAATCTCGGATGGCCTGCGTCAGGAAAGCACGCATCTGCGCGTGACCTGCATTCATCCCGGCGTCGTGGAAAGCGAGTTGGCAAGCACCATCACAGATCCCTCCGCAGCGGCGGCGATGAAAGACTATCGCGCGATCGCAATGCAGCCCGACGCCATTGCTCGGGCGGTCTGCTACGCGATCGAGCAGCCCGATGATGTCGACGTCAATGAAATCGTTATTCGTCCAACGGCGGCGGCGCACTGATGCCCCGACTCGCGATCCTTGCGATCACCACGATCGCGTTTGCCACCCCCGTACTACCGGAGCAAACCATGACCCAAACGCACCCCTATGTCGGCATGTGGATCACCGCCGATGGCCACGTTCGCCAGCAACTCCTGCCAAACGGCCGCTATGATGAGGCTCGCGGCACCCGTGAGAGCGCCTATCAGGGCCGCTACGAGGTGTCCGGCAATCACATCGACTACTGGGACGACACCGGCTTCACCGCCGACGGCGAATTCATTGACGATGTCCTCTACCATGGCGGCATGATCTTCTACCGCGATGGCAAGGTGCCCGATAGCCGGTGACGCAACCTGTCCCGCGCCTGCTGGCGCGGGACAGTTGATTATGCGCTGCCATTGCCGCGAAGAACTCTTCGGCGTCCTCGGCCTCTATCAGCCGCCCCCTCTCGATCACCAGAAATCGGTTGGCCACCTCGCGCACGAACGCCCGGTCGTGCGAAACCAGGACGCAACTGGCTTCGTGCTCGATGATCTCGCCGGCCAACGTCTCCTGCCCGGGGATGTCCACGTGGTTTGTCGGCTCGTCCAGCAGATAGAAATTGGGCTCGATCAACCGCAGCGCCAACAGGCCCAACCGCGCCCTCTGCCCCTGCGACAGCCGCGCGATGGGCGTCGCGTGAGCCTCCACGTCGATCCCCGCCCCGGCCAGCAGCGCCTGCGTTCGCTGATCGTTCTGCCCCAGCGCCGAGACATAGCCGAACGGAGTTTCCTTCTCCGGCACGAAATCGAGTGCCTGATCCATGTATCCGGTGACAAGGCTCGGCGTCGCCCTGACACCTTCGATGGCACGCCCGGCCAGCAGCACCGAGCGCAGCATCTCGATTAGCGTCGATTTCCCCGTGCCGTTCCGCCCGAGGAGCACGATCCGGTCGCCCTGGAAGATATGCAGCTTGGGGATTCCGAACAACTTCCGCCCATCTGGCGTTTTGACCGTCAGGTTCTCGATCGCCACCAGCACCTTGGCATGCGTTCCGCGATTGGCGAGCCGAATATCCCCGCTGCGCTCCTTGTGCAGCGATTTGGCCTGCGCCTCGATTTTCTCGGCCCGCTCACGAAGCTGCTTTTGCTTTCTCTGCAAAAGATCGCTGCCCGAATTGATGCCGATATTCTTGAGCTTGGCCGATTGCTGCCGAAGCTGGTTCGCCTCTTTCAGATTACGTTCGCGCTTGGCCGCATCGCTCGCGTCCTCCCCCGCCAGCGCCGCCTTGGCCTTGCTGTAAGGCAAGGGAAAATAACGCGACACCTCGGGCCGCAGAAACAGCGTGCGGTTGGTCACCGCATCGAGAAAGCTCCTGTCGTGACTGGCGACGATCACCGGCACGTTGCCGATCCCCGAAAACCAGCTTTCGAGCAGCGCGATCTTTTCAAGGTCGAGATGGTTGGTGGGCTCATCGAGCACCAGCACGTCAGGATCGCCCACCCAGGCACGCATGAGCAGCATCAGCCGCTGCCAGCCCCCACTCAGCTCCCGCACGCGCCGATCCCGCAGTTCCTCAGGTGTTGAAAGCGAGTCCAGCACCACGTCGACACGCCAGCTTTCGCTCGCAAGCGTTTCCGGTTTCAGCCCGCTCGCCACGGCGTCGAACAGGCTGAGCTCAAGCAATTCTGCCGGCACGCTCTGCGGCACCTGCCCCACCCGCGCCCCGCGCGAGAGTGTCACCTCACCGCTCGTCAGATCGGCCTCGCCGGTAAGGCATTTGAGCAGTGTGGATTTGCCCGCGCCGTTCGCGCCCACCAGCCCGACCCGGTCGCCAGGTCCGACCGTGAGGGTCAGTTCGTTGAACAATTGCGTCTTGCCGGTCACGCCGGCTGATTTGAGGGTGATCGTCGTCATTGTCGTCTCGAAGGGTGTTGGCGGCCAAATCGGCACGCCAAATTTCTGCCTCGCCGCATCACGTGATGGATGCCAGCGCTCGATTAGGGCAGACCCTTGCGGAAAAACGAGTACGGAATGTCCGGGGAGGTCAGCCCTGCAACATCTGCTGCAGGGCAAAAACAGGTCCACGCGCACGACAGTGTCGCCAAATGCTGTCCACGGCGTCCTCCCATTATTTTAAACGCCAATCTCGACCCGTATATTGGCAATATGCGGGGTTCTGGGCAAGCCTAGTTTGCGATCTTTGGCGCATGCCGTTGCGCCAGAACCAGAGCCGCCCGCCGGTCGATGTCGGCATACTGGAGCACCTTGTCGGTCAGGTACCCGTGGGCATCCATCTGCACCCCGTGCGCTTCGATAATTGCTCGCGCATGCAAGGGTTTAAGCGTCTCGCGATAGTCCCGAGCCCCCGCTTCGCGCCCCCGCGCCTTGTGCGTCTCCGCAAGCAATCCGACCGCCGTGGCAAGCCCCTTATCGGAAACCGGAATCTTCATATGCGCCGCCAACCTCTTGAGTTGCTTGGCGGGATCGGCGCGCAAATCTTCAAACCGAATAACATGCACCGCGGGCTGCCGCTGCGCCGTCCAGCTCGCCACGTTCTGGCTCCACGAACCCTGCGGCTCGGAAACCAGATGTGGATTGGCCTTCACCCGCCGATCCTTCGTCATCATCGCCTCGATCACCCGCACCGGCTGCAATCCGGTTGCCTCCACCAGTGCTGCCGCGACATCCAGCGGGTTGCGCACAACATAGGTTCCGCCTACGGAAACCTTGGTGTTGAAGGTGGGATGGCCATGAAAAGTTCCCCGGATCGCGTGGGTCTTGACCACGGGGAAACCCTTGTGCTGGCTCGCTAAAAACTGATGCACGAGCGGCCGCGCTTCGGCCACTTCCTCTTCCCCCAGCGCCCCGGCATCCTTGCCAGTCACCTCCTTATAGAAGCGGCCCTGGGAATCGAGCGGAATAATGTTGTCGATGTTGCGCATGTCGATCCGCTTGGGCGGATTGGGTTGGGCCATCGCAATCATCAGAAAGATCGCCGAACGCACCCAATTGCTGCCCGACCGCGGGTACGAGGCGACGAAATACAGCGGACGAATGGGCTTTGCCTGCGGCTCGGACACGCGGAACTCCTCGGAACATCTCGGCCACTTGTTATCGCCCGCCGCCTAGGCGCGCAATGGCACAGAGCAATCAGACGAGGAAAAACACCGCCACAAGGCTTGGCAGAAGCACGATCTTGGGAAGAGATAGGTGGGCAAGCCGGTACGCAGAACTCTTCAACCCGGCCTGGCCCCACCTGAACTTTTCGCGTGCCGCACCAGGTGCATGATACGCAGCATCCCCGGCAAGCTCGGCAGGCATACGGCAACTCCAAACTCATGAACCGTATGAAGAAATTTCTAGTCCATCAGACTTAAGAAAGTGCTGACGAGTGGCAAACCGAAGGTAAACGGTGCCCGGTTTTACGCGCCGCCAGCTGTCCCAAGTTGAGATTAGGGCAGCACCCACGTCGCTTGCGGCGCATGCGTCAAAACAGTTGAAATGGCGCGGAAACTATGGTGTCTCCGCCTTATCTCATTGCCTTATGATAGGCCAAGTTTCTTCCCCTGATTCGCATTGCGCGACGTTGGAGGCCCATGACGGACAACAACGATCTTTTCGGTGACACTCCCCCCTCGCCGGCTCCCCAGCCGCAGCGGCCGGCTCCGGCCCGCGAGCCGGCGCCGTCGGGATCCTACACGGCCGCCGACATCGAGGTTCTGGAGGGACTCGAACCCGTGCGCCGCCGCCCGGGCATGTATATCGGCGGTACGGACGTCAACGCGCTCCATCACCTGTTCGCTGAGGTCATCGACAACTCGATGGACGAGGCGATCGGCGGGCACGCGACCCGGATCGAAGTGCATTTGGGCGCGGATGGCTACGTAACGGTCATCGACAACGGCCGCGGCATTCCCGTCGACAGCCATCCCAAGCGGCCCCACCTCTCGGCGCTTGAAGTCATCATGACCACCCTCCATGCGGGCGGCAAATTCGACTCCAAAGCCTACGAAACCTCGGGCGGTTTGCATGGCGTCGGCGTTTCGGTGGTCAATGCCCTGACCGATGATCTGATTGTCGAAGTCGCTATCGACCAGACTCTCTACCGCCAAACCTATTCGCGTGGCCTTCCGACATCGACGTTGGAAAACATGGGGCGCGTCCACAACCGGCGCGGCACGACGATCCGGTTCCGCCCAGATCCGCAAATTTTCGGCGCTTCCGCCAAATTCATTCCCGACCGCATCTTCCGGATGACGCGCGCCAAGGCCTATCTATTCGGCGGTGTGGAAATCCGCTGGTCCTGCGACGAAGTCCTCGCTTCCGACGATGTGCCGGCTAAGGCCGTCTTCCATTTCCCCGGCGGGCTGCGCGATTTCATTGAGCGCCGCATCGAAGGCAAGACGCGCATCATCGACGACGTCTTTTCGGGCAAGACCGGCAAACCAGGCGGCCACGGCTCTGTGGAATGGGCTATCTCCTGGTATATCGGAGATAGTTTTACCTCCTCCTATTGTAACACGGTGCCCACGCCTGATGGCGGAACGCATGAAGCTGGCCTGCGCACCGCGCTACTGCGCGGGTTGAAGAACTACGCCGATCTTGTCGGAAACAAACGCGCTTCGGTCATCACCTCCGAAGATGTGCTCGGTCATTGCGGCGCCATGCTCTCAGTATTCGTGCGCGAACCCGAATTCGTCGGGCAAACAAAAGATAAGCTCGCGTCTGGTGAGGCAACCCGCATCGTCGACAACGCCATCCGCGATGCCTTCGACCACTGGCTCACCGCAGCGCCCAACCAAGCCAACAAGCTCCTCGATTGGACTATCGAGCGGGCCGAGGACCGCCTGCGCCGGCGCAAGGAAAAGGAGATTGACCGCAAATCGGCGACCCGCAAGTTGCGTCTGCCCGGCAAGCTGGCCGACTGCAGCCAATCGGCAGCTCAGGGGGCGGAACTCTTCATCGTCGAAGGCGATAGCGCCGGCGGCAGCGCCAAGCAGGCACGCGATCGCGCCAGCCAGGCTGTTTTGCCCTTGCGCGGCAAGATTCTCAATGTCGCTGGCGCCAGCCGCGACAAGCTTGCGGCCAATCAGCTCATTGCCGACATGCTGCAGGCGCTTGGCGTTGGCACACGCGACAAATATCGCGAAGATGATCTGCGCTACGACAAGATCATCATCATGACCGACGCCGACGTGGACGGCGCCCACATCGCCTCGCTCTTGATGACCTTCTTCTATCAGGAACTACCCAAGCTGATCGAGCAGGGCCACCTTTACCTGGCGTTGCCGCCCTTGTATCGGCTTTCCCAAGGCGCCAAGACCGCCTATGCCATGGATGATGCCGACCGGGAACGGCTCATGAGGGAAGAATTCACCGGCCGCGGCAAAGTCGAAGTTACTCGCTTCAAGGGGTTGGGCGAAATGCCTCACGCCCACTTGAAAGAAACGACGATGAACCCCAAATCGAGAACGCTGCTGCAGGTCCGTGTCGTTTCCGATCGTGATGAAACGACCGAGACAGTCGACCGGCTGATGGGCAACAAGCCTGAGGCCCGTTTCGAGTTTATCTCTGAAAAGGCGGCCTTTGTGACCGATGTCGATGTTTGATCGGCATTGCGGCATCTCGCATTAATCTTGATGGCCAAATCAAGATTGACTTGAACCTAATGTAGTTTATGGTCCCGCTCGTCAGAGGCCACACCCGTTCGCTTGCGTATTCCATGCAGGGTTCGAGCTAAGCGTTTTCCAGCGTGAAGAGCTCCAAGTGTGGATGAAGTGTACCGTTTCCGCTGGCGACACCTCGAAATGGGACGATCAGAGGCCGATGGCCAATGACTTCCGTGGCATCTGACACGAACATGATGGACACCCGATTTTGACTGTTGAATTCTCCGAGCTGGGCCTGGGCGATAAAGTCACCGAAGCAGTCGCCGCAGCCGGCTATACCAAGCCGACCGATATCCAGGCGCAGGCCATTCCGCACGTCCTCGAGAAGAAGGACCTGATCGGCATAGCCCAGACCGGTACGGGCAAGACCGCGTCCTTCGTGCTTCCCATGCTCTCGCTGCTTGAAAAAGGCCGCGCCCGGGCTCGCATGCCCCGCACGCTTATCCTCGAGCCCACGCGCGAACTCGCGGCGCAGGTTCATGAAAACTTCGAGAAATATGGCAAGAATCACCGGCTGACTGTCGCCCTGCTCATCGGCGGCGTCTCCTTTGAAGACCAGAACAAGAAGCTCGACCGAGGTGCTGATGTCCTGATCGCCACACCCGGCCGCCTGCTCGATCATTTCGAGCGGGGGCGCCTGCTTCTGACCGGGGTCGATATTCTCGTCATAGACGAAGCCGATCGCATGCTCGACATGGGCTTCATCCCCGATATCGAACGCATCTGCGGACTGCTGCCGCCGCGCCGGCAGACCCTGTTCTTTTCGGCAACCATGCCGCCGGAAATCCAGAAACTGACCCAGCGCTTCCTTCGCGATCCGGTGAAGGTCGAAGTTGCCCGGCAGAACTCGACAAACGAGAATATCGATCAAAAGCTCTTGAAGGTCGGCAAAACCCCGGCCGAAAAGCGTGCCGCACTGCGTGACCAGATCCGCAGCGCCAAGGAGATGAAAAACGCCATCATCTTCTGCAATCGCAAGCGCGATGTCGCCACGGTGGCGCGATCACTCGAGCGCCATGGTTTTTCCGCAGGCGCCCTGCATGGCGACATGGATCAGAAATCGAGGATGGAGACCCTCGATCGCTTCCGCGCAGGATCGTTGCCCATTCTGGTAGCATCGGACGTCGCGGCCCGCGGCCTTGATATTCCCGCCGTGAGCCATGTTTTCAATTTCGATGTGCCCACCCATGCCGAAGACTATGTGCACCGCATCGGGCGTACGGGTCGTGCTGGCCGCTCAGGTTCGGCGATCACGCTGGTGGGACCCGGCGAGAGCAAATATGTCGACGCTATAACCAAATTGATCCAGCGCGACATCGAATGGCTCGATGCCGCTCCGGTGAGTGCACCTTCTCAAGGTGGCGATGCTCAACCAGAAGCCGCGCCGAAACGCTCGCGCCAGAAGAGCAAGCGACCCGCCGAAGATCAGCCCCGGCAAGGCAAGTCCGCCGAGCCCAAACGTCGGGAGACCTCCCGGCGTGGCAGCAATGACGACGGTCCGGCAAGCTTCAAGACCGAAGGACACATTCCGGCCTTTTTGCTCCGTCCCGTGGGCAAATAGCGCGCTGCCCCTACAGGAGCGCTATGCCATTGCTACGCAAACACATTTTTAACTGGACAACGAAGCGGCCAGACTTTAGCTAGTCGATCGTTCCGAGCCGGGGGGCCGCTGGCGCATTCGGACGCAGTTGCACATTGCGATGCACAGGTTTGATCTGCACGAGCTGAGGCTCTGATGTTGTCGATCTCCGTAGCACTTGCAATGGACGCTTTAAGGCGCGCTTAAACCATCCCGGCCTACGATTGGGCCAGAACAGGTGATGGTTGACGCATCGTGACGAACCTGGACTTTGACCGCGCGATTTGCCAATGCGGCGTTTGCATTGCTCAAGCGCTCGCAAATCCCTCCCTTTCCGATTTATTTCGAACTTTTCTATACCTACGCGACCGGCGCCAATACCGATCTCAACGCCGAGATCAACGCCATATTGCCGCAAGGCCCGCTCAGCATTGAAACGGCCTCGGCACTGTGCGAGCGCTTCCTCAAGATTTCGGATATAGAAGACAAGCTGCGCGCCATGTCGCAGATGATGAGCCAGAAGATCTCGGACGTAAACCAAGCGATCGATATCGCTATGGAGTCGGCCGATTCCTATTCCGGCTCGCTGCAACAGGCTTCGGGTGATCTCGAGGCCGGCATAGATGAGGACGCACTCAAGATGCTGTCCTCGCGCCTGCTCCAGGAAACGCGGCGCATGCAGGACATGAACAGACGTCTTGAAGCGGAACTGGAAAATTCCAAGCACGACATATCGCTGCTCCAGCGTGACCTTGACGAGGTGCGCAAGGAATCCATGCTCGATCCCTTGACCAAGATCCCCAACCGCAAACGCTTCGATGAACAGTTCGCCACAGAGCTGGAACGGATGGAGTCATCCAACGCTTCGCTCTCGCTATTGGTGTTCGATATCGACCATTTCAAAGCGTTCAACGACACCTACGGCCATCTGACCGGCGATCAGGTGCTGCGGCTGGTCGCTCAGGTGCTGAAAGCCAATCTCAAGGGCCGGGACATGCCGGCCCGGTTTGGCGGTGAGGAATTCATTGCCATCCTCCCCGAAACATCGCTTGATGGTGCGATCTCGGTGGCCGAAAGCATCCGCCGGTCGGTGCAGGCAAAGGAACTTCTCAAGCGCTCGACCAATGAAAAGCTTGGGCGCATCACCCTGTCGGTGGGCGCTGCCCAATGGCGAGAAGGCGACACTGTTGCCAGCCTGATCGAGCGGGCGGACAAGTGCCTCTATGCGGCCAAACGCGCCGGCCGAAATCGCGTGATGAGTGAGCGCGACGTACCCGGGGCAGCAACTGCCTCTGACGTGCCTAGCGACCTTAAACCGCCGTTGCTGCCCGAGCCTTGGCCAATTCGGCCAAATCGGCAGGTTTGAGCTGCACGCTCTCGCCGCAACCGCAGGCCCCTTCCTGATTGGGGTTATTGAAAGTGAACCCCGAGGACATTTTGGTTTCCTCGAAATCCATAACAGTACCCAACAGGAACAGCGTAGCCTTGGGCTCCACCCAAACATCAACGCCTTTATCCTGGATGTGATCGTCGCCCGCTACCGGCTCGGTCACATAGTCCAACGTATAGGCCATGCCCGCACAGCCTGCGTTCTTGACGCCGACGCGGACGCCGATCACCGGCTTGTCGCTGTCTTCGATAATTTCCTTGATGCGCTCGGATGCGGCATCAGTCAATTGCATGATCGCGAAGGCCATATCTACCACCAATTCAGCGCAACCTGCGCTTCCTCGCTCATCCGGTCCGGCCCCCAGGGCGGATCGAACACCATGTTGACTTCCACGTCCTGGATGCCTTCTACCGACCGCGCCGCATTCTCGACCCAGCCCGGCATTTCGCCGGCCACCGGGCAGCCAGGCGCAGTGAGAGTCATGTCGATGGTGAGCTTACGATCGTCGTCGAGGTCGACCTTGTAGATCAGCCCGAGTTCGTAGATGTCGACGGGAATCTCCGGATCGTACACCGTCTTGAGCGCGGCGATCAGATCAGCGGTGATGCGCTCCACGTCTTCCGGCGGCAATGCGGAGCCGCCTTCCACGAAGCCCTTGGCTTCGGTTTCGGTTTTTTCCGGTGCGGTATCAGTCATGACGGTCCAATATCAAAAGAAAGACTGCGCCTTTTCGATCCCCTCGACAAGCGCGTCCACATCGTCCTTTCCGTTATATAGGGCAAACGAAGCGCGGCATGTAGAGGTTGCCCCAAATCTTTGCAGCAGCGGCATGGCGCAATGGGTGCCGGCGCGCACGGCCACGCCGTAGCGGTCGAGAATGGTCGAAACGTCGTGCGCGTGGGCGTTTTCGAGCGTAAAGGCGAAAATCCCGCCTTTGTCCGGCGCCGTTCCGATCATGCGCAAGGCATTGATGCGCGACAGCCGCTCGGCAGCATAGCTCGCCACTTCATGCTCGTGCGCCTCGATCGCATCACGTCCAAGTTCGCGAACGTAATCGATGGCCGCCCCCAGCCCGATCGCCTGCACGATCGGCGGCGTCCCGGCCTCGAAGCGGTGCGGCGGCGCGTTGTAGGTGACCATATCCGTAGTCACCTCCTCGATCATCTCCCCGCCCCCAAGGAAGGGCTGCATCTCGGCCAGAAGCTCGTACTTGCCGTAGAGGACGCCGATTCCAGTTGGGCCGTAGAGCTTGTGCCCGGTAAAGACGTAAAAGTCCGCGCCGATATCCTGCACGTCGACCTTGGTGTGCACAGCGCCCTGACTGCCATCGATCAGCACTGGAATGCCGCGCGCATGTGCGATCTCGACGATCTCCTTAGCCGGGTTGATGCTGCCGAGCACGTTCGACATATGCGTGATCGCCACCATTTTCGTGCGGTCGGTCAGCGCAGCCGCGAAAGCATCGAGATCGAAGCTCCCGTCATCGGCCACATCCACCCATTTGATCACCGCGCCCTTGCGCTCGCGATGAAAATGCCAGGGTACGATGTTGGAGTGATGCTCGGCGATCGAGATAACGATCTCGTCCCCTTCCCCGATGCGTGGACCGGCGAAAGAGGATGCGACGAGATTGATCGCTTCAGTTGTCGAACGCGTGAAAACAATCTCCTCGACCCGGCCCGCGTTGAGGAAGGCCCGCACCTTCTCGCGCGCTGCCTCGAACGCTTCGGTCGCCCGGTTGGCCAGCGTATGAAGTCCGCGATGGACGTTGGCATATTCATGCCGGTAGGCATGGTCCATGCGGTCGAGCACTTGCACCGGCTTTTGCGCCGAGGCACCGGAGTCGAGATAGACCAACTGCCGCCCGTGGATTTTCTCCTCGAGAATGGGGAAATCCACGCGAACGGCTGCGAGATCGAAAGCCATCAGGCGTCCTTCTTGAGCCAGCGCTCCACAATTCCCGACAGCGCTTCGGCAACGTATTCATCGTCGACCGCTTCGGTGATCTCTTCCAGGAAGGCGCGGATCAGCATCGTCTCGGCCTCTGCTTTGGGAATGCCGCGGCTCATCAGGTAGAACAGCGAAGTCTCGTCAAGATCGCCACAGGTTGCGCCGTGGCCGCAGACCACGTCGTCGGCGAAGATTTCGAGTTCCGGCTTGGCCAGGATTTCCGCTTCTTCCGAGAGCATCAACCCCTGGGTCATCATCTTGGCGTCGGTCTTTTGCGCATCGACCGCCACGTTGATCTTGCCCTGGAACACCGCCCGGCCACGCCCGCGTGCGATCTGCTTATAGAGCTCGGCCGAAGTCGTGTTGGGCACGCCATGAGTCACATCGAGCGTGATGTCGCGGTGTTCGTCGGTATCGACAACGTTGAGTCCGAAGAAATCCCCGTGCGAACCTTCACCGACGAAATCGGCGAATACATTGGCCCGGGCTAGATGCGCGCCGGCATTGATAACGATCGACTTGAGATTGGCGTCCCCCGCGATGCGGTATTCGACGGTCGCGAAATTAGTCGCCTGTCGGGCCGAAAGATCAACCAGCACATGGGTGACCTCAGCACCTTCGCCCAGCGAGACGAAGCTGCCCGAATTGCCCATATGCGCTGCATCGCTGCCCGAGATAGTTTCGACGATCGTGACCTTGGAGCCGGGCGCGACATTGACCCTGGCACCGGACTGCACGTGAGCGGCCTCGCCTTCGAGCCGCCGGTCGACATGGATCACCGGATCGACCGATCCGGCAAGCTCCAGCGTCAGCGATTCAGCGACCATTGCAGCGTTGAGCCGAACGATGACATCGTCTCGCGTGGTCAGCACCGATCCCGCTGCCTTGCCGACGATCACGCCGGCCGGAGCCGTCGCTGCCGACTGCACGACCCCGTTGGCGATGACAACGCGGTAAGCACCGGGAATGTCGATCGCGGGCGCGCTTGCCTCGTTTGCGGTCTTCGCAAGCGGCGGCACCTGGCTCAGCAAGCTCTTGAGATCAGTGTAGTGGTAGGTCTCGACCCGGCGGGTCGGCAGTCCGATCACGCGCAGGCGCTCGGCCGCATCGGCGGCCCCGACGCTCTCGAGCTGGGCAACGAGGCTTTCCTCGGCGCCGCTCAGACGAACTGGCGTTTGAATGTTCACGGCGTCAAATCCTCAGGCAGCGTTGGTTTCGTCGAAGTCGGCATAGCCTTTGGCTTCGAGCTCGAGCGCCAGCGACTTGTCGCCGGTCTCAACCACCCGGCCGGCCGAGAACACATGCACGACGTCTGGAACGATATAGTTGAGCAGCCGCTGGTAGTGGGTGATGACCAGCATCGAGCGCTCCGGCGCACGTAGCTTGTTGACCCCTTCCGACACCACCTTGAGCGCATCGATGTCGAGACCGGAATCGGTTTCATCGAGGATGCAGAGCTTGGGCTTCAGCAGCGCCATCTGCAGGATTTCGGCGCGCTTCTTTTCGCCACCCGAGAACCCGACATTGAGTGGGCGCTTCAAGAACTCCTGCCGCACATCGAGCAGTGTCGAAGCGTCCTTGACCGCCTTCATGAACTCGGGCGTCGAAAGCTCCGCCTCGCCGCGCGCCTTGCGTTGGGCGTTCATGGCGGCTTTGAGGAACGTCATGGTCGCGACGCCCGGAATTTCGATCGGGTACTGGAAAGCCAGGAACAGCCCGGCGGCAGCGCGCTCGTCGGCTTCCATTTCCAGGAGATTTTCGCCGTCGAACAGAATCTCGCCGTCGGTGACCTCATAGTCTTCCTTGCCAGCCAGCACATAAGACAGCGTCGATTTGCCCGAGCCGTTCCGGCCCATGATGGCATGCACTTCGCCGCGATTGAGGGTGAGGTTCACCCCCTTGAGGATTTCGTTGTCCTCGACGCGGACATGCAGGTTCTTGATTTCAAGCAAAGGTGTCGTCATTTCAAATCCGGCCAGCGGCCGTCCCATATGGTTGGTGCCCCGTGAGGGCAAAACTGTTGCGACCGATCAGCCCACGCTGCCTTCGAGCGAGATGCCGATGAGCTTCTGGGTTTCCACCATGAACTCCATCGGTAGGTGCTGCAGCACGTCACGCACGAAGCCGTTGACGATCAGCGCCACGGCCTCTTCTTCGGAGAGCCCACGCTGCAGGCAGTAGAACATCTGGTCGTCCGAGATTTTCGAAGTCGTCGCCTCGTGTTCGAACACCGCCGAGGAATTGCGGCTCTCGATATAAGGCACCGTATGCGCCCCGCAGCGGTCACCGATCAGCAGGCTGTCGCACTGGGTGAAGTTACGCGCGTTCGTCGCCCGACGATGCGCCGAGACCTGCCCGCGATAGGTGTTATCGGAATTGCCCGCAGCGATACCCTTGGAGATGATGCGCGAGGACGTGTTCTTGCCCAAGTGCAGCATCTTGGTTCCGCTATCGACCTGCTGCTTTCCATTGGAAATGGCGATCGAATAGAACTCGCCGCGCGAGCCATCGCCGCGCAAGATGCAGCTCGGATACTTCCAGGTGATCGCCGAACCGGTTTCGACCTGTGTCCAGGAGATCTTGGAATTCTTTCCGCGGCAATCGCCACGCTTGGTGACGAAGTTGTAGATGCCGCCCTTGCCTTCCTTGTCGCCCGGATACCAGTTCTGGACGGTGGAATACTTGATCTCCGCATCATCCAACGCCACCAGTTCGACAACAGCCGCATGTAGCTGGTGCTCGTCGCGCATGGGCGCCGTGCAGCCTTCGAGATAGCTCACATAGGAGCCTTCCTCGGCGATGATCAGCGTGCGTTCGAACTGCCCTGTATTCCGCTCATTGATGCGGAAATAGGTGGAAAGCTCCATCGGGCAGCGCACACCCTTGGGAATGTAGACGAACGAACCGTCGGTAAAGACCGCCGAATTGAGCGTGGCATAGAAATTGTCGGTCACGGGCACCACCGAACCGAGGTACTTCTTCACCAGCTCGGGATGCTCACGCACAGCTTCCGAAATCGAGCAGAAAATGATGCCCTGCTTGGCCAATTCCTCACGGAAAGTCGTAACCACCGACACCGAATCGAAGACGGCGTCGACGGCCACATTGCCGCTGAACGGAGTGCCCTGCGGCTCGCCCGCATCCTGCACGCCGGCCAGGATCTTTTGCTCTGACAGCGGAATACCGAGCTTTTCGTAGGTCGCCAGCAGTTCAGGATCGACCTCGTCGAGCGACTTGGGCCCGTTCACGCCCTTCGGAGCCGAGTAGTAATGCTGGTCCTGGAAATCGATCGCCGGATACGAGACGCGCGCCCAAGTCGGCTCTTCCAGCGTCAGCCAACGGCGGAACGCTTCGAGACGCCATTCAAGCATCCATTCGGGCTCGTTCTTCCGCGCCGAAATGAACCGCACCGTTTCCTCGGTCAGCCCCTTGGGTGCCTTGTCGGATTCGATGATCGTCTCAAAGCCATATTTGTACTTGTCGACGTCGAGTGCCAGAACCTGATCGACCGTGTCACGATCGATGTTTTCCTTGAGCGTCGGAATGTCAGCATAATTTGACATGGTAGTCTCCACTTTCTAAGCCGCCGCGCCTTTTTGGCGATGGCGGCTCAGCACCGTTTCATAGGCCTTGAAGAAGGCGTCGATTTCCTCGGCGGCCGAAGACCAGCCGAAACTGACCCGAAGGCCGCATTCACTTAACTCGGGCGCTACACCCATGGCGCTAAGCACATGAGAGCGTCCCACCTTGCCCGACGAGCAGGCCGAACCGGACGAAACGGCGATGCCGGCCAGATCCAGGCTCATCATCGCTACGGTGTTCTTGAGCCCCGGCACCGCGAAATTGACGGTAGTGCCGATCCGCTCGGTTTCTCGGCCAAAGATCACGGCATCGGGCGCGACCATCAGAAGCCGTTCCTCGAACTGCTCAACAAGCCCCCCGACGCGCTCGACCGAGAAAGCCTCGTCAAACCCTTCGCAGGCCGCCCCGAACCCCGCGATCAGCGCCGCCGATTCGGTGCCACCGCGCCGACCCTGCTCCTGTCCGCCGCCAGGAACCAGCCGCACAGTATCGGCGTGCCCCTTGACAAGCAGCGCGCCGATCCCAGCCGGCCCGCCGATCTTGTGGGCGGAGATGGCCATCATATCGGTAGGCGAGGCCGCAAAGTCCAGATCGCGCTTCCCGAAAGCCTGCACTGCGTCGATGACGAGAATATGGGGTGTCGGCCCCACCATCGCCTCGATCCGCCCGCGCGGCTGGATAACGCCGGTCTCGTTGTTGACCCAGGAAAAGGCAACCAGCAGCTTTTCACCGGCGAGGTTCGCGGTCTCGATATGCTGTCCCAGCGCCTCGATATCGATAAGTCCATCCTTATCGACTCCGACCACCCGCACCGAAACGCCCGTGGCTTCGGCGGCCTTGAGCGTCGCCGCATGATCGGTGGCGCACAGGATCACCCTGTCGATCGCAAACGCCTTGACGCCCCCGACGATAGCCTGGGTGATAGCCTCGGTGGCAGAGCCGGTAAACACCACCTGCTTCGCCTCGGCTCCGGCCGCTTTCGCCACCTTGTCCCGCGCTGCATCGATAAGGGCACGCAAAGCCCGGCCCGGCCCGTGGACCGAGGATGGGTTGCCCGTCATGGCAAGCGCAGCAACCATCGCCTCGCGCGCGCGCGGCAACAAAGGCGCCGAAGCGTTATGATCGAGATATGCGCTCATCGACCCGTCAACTCGCTGCGGCGTCCGGCTGGACCTTGCCACAGCAAACAATCCTTGAAATTCGACTCACTCCTTAAGTAAAAGGAGCGCTCACAAACGCCGGGGAGCCGGCACGAAATCCATTTGGAATTATTCTAAACTGGTTTTCATGGTCAGTTTTATGGGCACCCAGCCCGTTCGTCAAGCCGAGGCGCGGCCTCACGCATAGCTCCCATGCGGTACAAAGAGCATAAAGGTAAGAGTAGATGCCTGAAGTGATTTTCAACGGACCCGAGGGCCGGATCGAAGGCCGGTACCAGCCCGGCAAGGAGCCCAACGCGCCCGTTGCGATCGTTCTTCATCCCCACCCGCAATTCGGCGGCACGATGAACAACCAGATCGTCTACAATCTCTTCTATATGTTCGTGAAACGCGGCTTTGCCGTGCTGCGCTTCAACTCGCGCGGCGTCGGGCGCTCTCAAGGCATTTTCGACCACGGCATCGGTGAACTCTCCGATGCCGCCGCCGCGCTCGACTGGCTGCAGGCATTGAACCGCGAGAGCCGCGGGTGCTGGATCGCTGGCTTCTCGTTCGGCGCCTGGATCGGCATGCAGCTCCTGATGCGCCGTCCCGAAGTCGAGGGCTTCATTTCGGTTTCGCCCCCGGAAAACCTCTATGATTTCTCGTTCCTGGCGCCCTGCCCCTCCTCGGGCCTGATCATCCATGGCGACAAGGACCGCGTTGCGCCTCCCGAGGCCGTTCAGAAACTCGTAGACAAACTCAAGCTGCAGAAGGGCATCACCATCGAGCAACAGATCGTGGAAGGCGCCAACCACTTCTACGAAAACCGGATCGATGAACTGATCGAGGCGTGCGGCGAGTACCTCGACCGTCGCCGGGCCGAGATCGCCGCCGGCGGCGGACGCTAACCCTGCGATCGTTTGGGAGCCTTAAGGCTCCTCGCGAATCTCATCCTGGGCGGCAAGGGCGCCCGACCAAGGGGATGATTTCGAGCCCAACCCGCCCGGCGCAAGATCGCCGGGCAGCTTCAACGCTCTGGAATCAAGACCAATGACCCATTTCAAATCCGAATTCCTTCATACGCTCTCCGAGCGCGGCTTCATCCACCAGATCTCCGATCCCGAGGGACTGGACAAGAAATTCTCGACCGAGATCGTCACCGGTTATATCGGCTACGATCCCACGGCGGCTTCGCTGCATGTTGGGCACCTCATGCAGATCATGATGCTCCATTGGATGCAGAAGACCGGCCATCGCCCCATTGCGCTCATGGGCGGCGGCACCGGCATGATCGGCGATCCCTCCTTCAAGGACGAGGCCCGCAAGCTCCTGACCGTCGAAGGCATTGGCGCCAATATCGAAGGCATCAAGCAAAAGTTCTCCAACTTCCTCGATTTCGATCGCGCCGAGAACCCGGCCATCATGGCCAACAACGCCGATTGGCTGCTCGATCTGGGCTATATCGCCTTCCTGCGCGATGTGGGCCGGCATTTCTCGGTCAACCGCATGCTGAGCTTCGATTCGGTCAAGCTGCGGCTGGACCGCGAGCAGTCGCTCTCGTTCCTCGAATTCAACTACATGATCCTGCAGGCCTACGATTTCGTCGAGCTCAACCAGCGCTACGGCTGCACCTTGCAGATGGGCGGCTCGGACCAATGGGGCAATATCGTCAACGGCCTCGATCTGGGCCATCGCATGCTCGACACCCAGTTCTACGCGCTGACCTCGCCGCTGCTCACCACGGCCTCCGGCCAGAAGATGGGCAAGACCGCCAACGGAGCCGTGTGGCTCAACGCCGATGCGCTCTCGGTCTATGATTTCTGGCAGTACTGGCGGAACACCGAGGATGCCGACGTAGAACGGTTCCTCAAGCTCTTCACCACGCTTCCGCTCGATGAGATCGCCCGCGTCGTCGGCGGCGTCGCCACCGACATTAACGAAGCTAAGAAGGTGCTGGCGACCGAGGTCACCGCGCTCGTCCATGGTCGCTCCGCTGCCGAGGAAGCCGCGGCGACCGCCATAGCGGTCTTTGAAGCCGGACAACTCGATCTTTCGCTGCCAACTATCCAGATCGGCTGGTCGGCCCTGCGCGGTGGCCTTGGCATCCTCGCCGCTACGGTTACTGCCGGTCTCGCCGCTTCAAACGGTGAAGCCCGCCGTCACATCCAGGCTGGCGCACTCCGCGTGAACGACGAGACGGTCACTGACGAGAAGATGAGCCTCGGCGAAGCCCAGGTCCTCTCCGAAGGCGTCATCAAGCTTTCGATCGGCAAGAAGCGCCACGTGCTCTTAAAGCCGGTCTGATCCAAAGGAAGCCGGGACATCACTCCCCGGCTTCCAGCGCCTCAGCGATCCGTGGCAACAGCCGATCCAGCGCGTAAGGGATGGAAAGCTGCGATAGCCACGACGGCTTCATAGTTGATCTCCATGCCCAGCCAGACCTCCGGCCGCGCATCTCGCAGCAGCGGCTCCGCCCAAGGCCCGACCCCGCCTTCGAAGCCAAGTTGGGATTGAATACCCACCGGCACTACGCCAAGCGCCAGCAGTGTTTCCGCGTCCCGGTTGGTCATCGCTACGATGCGCTCCGGTTCCGCCGGCACGACTGTCTGCCCCAGCGCGTGTTCGACGACGGCCGGAAACTCTCCGGCCTTGGTTTGGAACGCACCCAAGGCAACGGCAACTATGATGAGCCACCATAAAATTCGCATAACACCGCTCCCGCGGATCAATTGAGCTGGTTCGCCGCCCGGTATTCGAACAGCGTCCGAAACACTCCCGGCGCGAGGATCGAAACCGGGTTGACCAGCAATTCGGGCTGGCTGAGCGGTCCGCGCACCGCGAACGTCACTCCGATAAGCCCCTCCCCCTCTCGCCCCCCGAAGATGGGTCCGAGGACTGGAATTTGCTGGAAGAAATTGTTGACCTCGAACAGCGGCACATAGGTTCCGGCGAGGTCGTATTGTCCCGCGTCAGTGAAAACATTTCCCCGGATCGTTCCGCCGACCGTATCACCATAAATGGCTGCATCCACCAGTTCGATCCGGTCGGAAAATCGCACGAACTCCGCCCTGCCATAATCGAACTCGATTGCAGAGGCGCCGCCCACCACTTCGCGCGATTCGTCATGCGAACCCACGATGGCATCGAGATTGACTTCATCTACGACGGCGAAATTACGCACGACGAATTCACCGGTGTCGGCCTGATGCGCCTCATCGAACCGCATCACCATACTGCCTTCGCCCCCCACCAGACGCGGGTAAATGCCGATGAAGCGCAGGGTCTCGCCCAGATCGTTGGTCGCATACGAAATCACGCGCCCCGAAGGCAGTGGATTGGTGGTGGCCGATGCCGACCTGCCACCGCTGAATTGCGCGGCTAGGTTGACACTGCGCAATTGCTCCCCCCGTACCGACAGATCGAGGTCCACGTTGAATACTGCCGTACCATAGTGACCAAGCGCACGGTCGAGGTCGACGCTGACGTTGAAGATCTGATCCTCGAGGTCTTCGCTCGCCTCGGCACTGGCATTCCCGTCCAGATTGAAGAAGCGCCCAAGCACCGGCTTGATGTCGAGCTGCTCGCCTTCGACCTCGAAGGCATAGCCTCCTTCGATCGGAGTCATACTCACCTGCGCATTGTCGCCCTCGCTCACCTGGAAGGTCGGAAAATCGGCCGAGACCAGCTCACCTTGCGTGGTGAGCGTCATATCGCCTTCCAGCCGCGCCGTCCCAAAAGCCAGCGTCACGTCGGAGATGGCAATCTCCTCCTCGTTTATCGCGACAATCGCCTCAAGACCGCCGCTGGTGCCGGCGGGCTTGGTGATTCCAATGTCCCTGATCGTGAGTTCCGTTTCCGTCAGGTCGGCGGCAATCTCGATCGTTCCGTCGTTGAGCGGCTTGGCCACTACCCGAACCGATCCGCCCATGAATTCGGAAAGATCGATCCCCAGGGCCGCGGCATCGGAAACATCGAACGTCGAGCCAATAAGCACCTCGGGTGCTCCTGCGCCCGACTGGGTGGCTTCGATGTCGACCTCCGCTTCCCCGACATTGGCATCACCGGTTACGTGGAACCCGGCCTGCGATGCCGTAAAATTGAAATCGCCATCATCGAACGCGACGCCCTGTATCGGCTGGCTGCTTGCCAGATCGGTGATCGAGCCGTTGAGCGTGTAGTCGGTTTTGGTCGATCGCCCGGTATCGTCGGTTTCGATCGTGGCAATGATGGTCGACTGTACCTGCCCGGTCAAATCGTCCGCGAGGTCCTCGATATCGACGCCGATATCGAAATCCTCGAGCAGTTCGAGCGTTTCTCCACTGGCGATTTCCAGTATCCCCGGCACCGAGCCTGTCACGTCCCCGGAAATCTCGAAGATCTGCTCGGCTGCCGAGATATCCTGGTTGATATAGGCGGCATTGGTGATCGCAACCTCATCACCAAATTCGGGCACCCGGGCTCTTTCGAAAGCCATGGTGAGCTGGTTGTCGCGCATGGTAAGCCGCGCTTCTCCCTCGACCTGGACTTCAGGGAGTCCGTCGATGGGCAAAAGCTGCACACCGCTCCCCACCAGGTCCACTCGCATAGCGCCCTGAGGCATCGGTCGCGGCTCGCCATCCATCGAGATGCTGCCAACTGGGAAGTTGAAGTGCATATCGGCCGACTGGACGGACCCGTCAGCCACATATTCGGCAAACCACTCCCGGCCTTCACGCGCGAACGGGTAGGGCCAGAGCCGCTTGATATCATCCGCAGAAGCGCCCCGGCCGCTCAGGGTTACGTCAAGCCCAACGCCCTCGCGTACCATGTCGACGCGCCCCTGCAGTACAACGCTTACGCCTTCCTTGGCGGCGACCATTCTGTCGATGCCCAGTGCACCGTAGAGCGGCGCCGACCATCCCTCGAAATGGATTTCCTCGAACGGCTCGGTCGGCGCCTCGAGGTCGTCAGGATGCAGCCACACGTCTCGCGCCCGGATCGACATGCCCAGTGTGGGCCCGAACTGGTCGTCGAAGCCCATTACGATGTCGCCACCAATCGTCGCCCTGCTTTGCCCGATCGCCACCTCGACGTCGGCGACGCTGAACAGTGATTGCTCCGGATCCCACTCCACAAGGATCGGCTCGGCCGAAATCGGAAACATGTCATTGTTGAGCCGCAGCTCTGTGCCTGAAACATCGACAGTGATGCGGCCGGTTTCCACCTTGCTGTCCTCGCCTCCCGGTCCGAAGTCGACAGACAGTCCAAGCTCCCCCGCACCGCGCAGCGCCGCCAAGCCCTTTGCATCATCGAGAAACGGCACGATCGTCGAAAAATCGAGATTGCGAATGCCTGCCTCGATCTGCGCACCGTCGTCCCCGATCTCCCGGACGATCTCGCCTTCCATGACATTACCGGCGATGCGCGCCGAAAAGTCGACGGCCACGCGCCCATCGATGCGCCCGGACCGCACATCCACATTGACCTGATCGAAGGATTTATAGAGCCCGTAAACGGTATCGAGAACGCCCATCGAGCCGTCGCGGATTTCCACCCGGCGCACCTGCCCCGCCATCGCCTGTTCGGCAAGCTGAGCCAGCGACTGATTGAGCGCCTGGACATTGAGCACCATCCAGTCATTGTCCGAGCGCAGCCCGAGGTCGGCAGCCCGGTCCTCCCCCAGTGAGATGCCGTCATCGCCGATCTGCACTGCCGGTGCGCTCTCTTCCCCCTCCAGAACGCGCACTACTGTTTCTCCGGTCCCCTCCACTTCGAGGAACTCGAAGCGGGAAAGGCGCGGACCGAGCAGGTTCTGCAGCATCTGAAATTTCGGTTCGATCAAAATGACCCGGGCGTCGGGGCGCCCCATGGCGGCGCCGATGGGAGAAAGCCCGATTTCCAACGCCTCCATCCCGATTGTCGCGTCCGTCGCCCGCTCGGTGAGCGTAACCGTTGAAAAATGGAAACCGATGCTCACCGGCCCGGTCAGCGACAGTCCGAAGTCTTGCCAGTCAACGACGAAGTTTTCCGCAACGACACCGGCAATCGCGCCCTTGACCCGATCGGACAGGAAGTTGAGCGAGATTGGCCCGAACAGCAGGCGCACATAAAGAACGGCGAAGGCGACGAACAATCCGATGCCGATCCAGGCCAGCACCTTGAGCGCCAGCCGCCGTTGCGCTCCCGAGATGGCTTGCCAGGGACGTGTCGTCTCAATCACTGTCAGGTGCAGGTTCCATAGAATCCGCCAAAAGGGCTGGAGAATCGGCTCTTAAAGCTGTCTCTTACCGACCATATCGGCTTGAATATGGCGCTGGTAGCCGGTTTGGGAAAAACTGACGCTTGCACACAACTTGGAGGGAACGCACATGACCCAATTGGCCGCCGGACAAGCTGCCCCGGACTTCACCCTCCAGACCGATACCGGAGCGCACTTCACCCTCTCGGATCAGCGCGGCAAATCGGTGCTTATCTACTTCTATCCACAGGCCGACACGCCGGCCTGCAATGACGAGAATCTTTCCTTCACTGCCCACGCCGACTGGTTCGCCGAACACAACACCCTGCTTGTCGGCATCTCCCCCGACAGCGTTGAAAAGCTTGCACGTTTTCGCGCCGACTACTCACTCTCGCCCATCTTGCTTTCCGATCCCGATCACAAGGCCATCGGCCCTTTCGGCGTCTGGGGCGAAAAGACCAATTACGGACGCACCTATCAGGGATTGATCCGCTCGACCTTCCTTATCGACGCCGACGGAAAGATCGCCAGGATCTGGCCCAATATCCGCGCCAAAGGCCATGTGGAACGCGTGGTCAAGTCCTTGGGTTAGCTCGCCATTAACCATAGAGCGCCATAGTCCCCTCAGATGTGCGTTTTGCGTCTTTGGGGGCTATCAGTGCAGGCGGGCGATCAGTCCATTACGCTGGGCCGGCAGCAGGTCCGAGTGCGATCTGGCCGCCGCATCGGCGCTTACATCCTCTACATGGGGATCGTCACTGTTCTTCTCGTGTCTAATGCACTGACCGCCTTGGCTCTTTATTTCGCGCCTGAGGTCAGCGCGTTAATGCGCGATGACAATTCGGCTCTGCTTGCTGCTTACGAGCAGCGCATCACCGAACTGCGGCTGGAAGTCGACCGGCTGCATTCGCGCCAATACGCGCAGATGGGCGATATGAACCTGCAGATGCACGAACTGGTCCAGCAGCAGGAGGTATTGTCCGAGCAGCATGAATATGTCCGGGCCCTCACCGAAATGGCGCGGGAAATGGGCATTGCCCAAGCCCCTGCTGCGACGGCCGATGTCACTGCTCCCACACCGCCCCTTTCGGGCGACACGGCCGCGCTGGCCGAAAGTCTGATCGCCATGCAGGAAGATACCCGCATGGCGCTCGTATCGTTGTCGGATGCTGCGACGCTGTCGGCCAACGACATTCTCACCCGGTTGCGGAGCGTCGGCATCGAGCCGGAACTGGCGGCAGAAGGTGTTGGCGGTCCGTTCATTCCCGCCCAGGGCGAAGGCCTTTCGATCATCGATGAAGCCAATGCCGTCGCCGATGCCCTCGCCCGCTATCAATCCGCACGACACGCCTTGCTGAAAGCTCCTGTGCAGACGCCCATTTCCGGCACGGGAACCGTGACCTCCAATTTCGGCAACCGCACCGATCCGTTCCTCAAGCGCGCCGCCTTTCACGCCGGCATAGACTTCCGCGCCAGCACCGGCACGCCAGTCCTCGCCGCCGCGAGCGGCACCGTGAAGTTTGCCGGCGGCAATGGCGGCTACGGCAATATGGTGGAGATCGACCACGGCAATGGCTATGCCACCCGCTACGCCCACTTAAGCCAGATCGCCGTTGCTATTGGCCAGACCGTCACAGGCGGCCAGCGCATCGGCCTTGCGGGTTCCACTGGCCGCTCGACCGGCCCCCACCTCCACTTCGAAGTCCGCCGGAGTGGCAGCGCCATCGACCCGACCCGCTTCATCGCCGCTGGCCGGGCGCTGGCTGCATATCTCTAATCAGGCATCCTCGGTATCCGTGCCCAGCCTCTGAGCCAACGAGGCTTCCATGAACTGGTCGAGATCGCCGTCGAGCACGTCTGACGGCGAGGTGCTCTCAACCTGCGTGCGCAGATCCTTGACCAACTGGTAGGGCTGCAGAACATAGGAGCGGATCTGGTGCCCCCAGCCGATTTCGGTCTTGGATGCAGCCTCGGCATTGGCCGCCTCTTCGCGCTTTTGCAGCTCGAGCTCATAAAGCCGGGCCCGCAACATGTCCCAGGCCTGCGCCCGGTTCTTATGCTGGGATCGCTCATTCTGGCACTGCACGACAATGCCGGTCGGGATGTGCGTGATGCGCACGGCTGAATCGGTGGTGTTGACATGCTGCCCGCCCGCCCCCGAGGCACGGTACGTATCGATCCGCACATCCGATTCGTTGACCTCGATATCGATCGAATCGTCGATTACCGGATAAACCCAAACGCTCGAGAAGCTCGTATGGCGCCGCGCCTGGCTGTCATAGGGAGAAATGCGCACCAGCCGATGCACACCGCTTTCGGTCTTGAGCCAGCCATAGGCATTATGGCCTTTGATCAGGATCGTGGCGCCCTTGATCCCGGCTTCTTCTCCGGCGCTGTATTCGATGGTCTCGACCTTGAAGCCCCGCCGCTCGGCCCAGCGCGTATACATGCGGAACAGCATCTGCGCCCAGTCCTGGCTCTCGGTGCCACCGGCTCCGGAATGGACTTCCAGATAGCAGTCGTTGGAATCGGCTTCGCCCGACAGCAGCGTTTCCACGCGCATGCGCGCCGCCGTGCCCTGCAACTCGACCAGCGAACGCTCGGCCTCGGCCACGATCTCGCTATCGCCCTCGGCTTCGCCCAGTTCGATCAGTTCGATATTGTCGTTGAGACCCGATTCAAGTGTCCGCACGTCCGTGATGGCGACTTCCAGCGCCTGGCGCTCGCTCATCACTTTGCGGGCCTGGTCGGGATCATTCCAGAGATCACCCGATTCGGAACGGGCATTCAGTTCGTCGAGGCGTCTTTCGGCTGTATCCCAGTCAAAGATGCCTCCTCAGCAGGCTTAGGGCCTGCTTGATTTCGTCGACCGTCTTGAGAACGTCTGCGCGCATATCTCTTTCCGCGTATTCAAGTTCAGGGGTGACTTAACGGCATTGACCGGCACAATCAACCGCTGCCGGCCGATCAGAACAGCCCGCCGGGATTGAACGCCGGCTGCTGAGTCGCACCGGTCTGGATGTTGTCGAAGGCCTGGGAGTTGATGCCGATCACCGAGGTCGTGAGGTTCGGTCCCGTCCCCGGTTTGAACGCTTCCTCGACCCCCGAGCCTCCAGCGACGATTCCCACGCCCGTGACGGGATCGATCCAGTCCGTGTGCATGCCCGGCGGCATGCGGAACTGGGTGGGCGGAACACCTTCCAGAGCGGCTGATACGAAATCGGCGAAAATCGGCGCCGCCAGCTCGCCCCCCGTATAGCTCGAACCCATATTGCGCGGTGTGTCGTAGCCCACGTAGACGCCGACGGCGAGCTCGGGCGTAAAGCCCACGAACCAGGCGTCCTTGTAGTCGTTGGTCGTGCCGGTCTTGCCTGCCACCGGCCGGCCCACCGAACGCACGGCCGTGCCGGTCCCTCGCTGGACGACACCTTCCATCATCGACGTGATTTGATAAGCCGTCATCGGGTCAAGCACCTGCTGACGGGTATCAATGATCGTGGGAATACCCTGTCCTCGCCATTCAGGCTGCTCACAGCCTTCGCATAGCCGCTCATCGTGCTGGTAGATCGTTTCGCCATACCGATCCTGAATGCGGTCGATCAGCGTGGGGGTTATCTTGCGCCCGCCATTGGCGATGGTGGAATACGCCGCCGTCATGCGCAGCACGGTGGTTTCCCCCGCACCCAGCGCCATTGCCAAAACGTTCGGCATCTCGTCATAAACCCCGAACAACCGAGCATATTCCTCGATCATCGGTATGCCCAGATCCTGTGCCAGCCGCACCGTCATAACGTTGCGCGACAATTCGATGCCGCGCCGCAAGGTTTGCGGGCCATAGAACTGGCGCGCATAGTTTTCCGGCTCCCAGAAAGTGCCGTCGGCATTGGCGATCGACAGCGGCGCATCGAGGATAACCGAGGCCGGCGTATATCCGTTGTCCAGCGCCGCCGCGTACACGATAGGCTTGAATGAGGATCCCGGCTGGCGCATCGCCTGCGTGGCGCGGTTGAACTCGCTCTCGGCAAACGAGAACCCGCCGACCATGGCCAGAACACGCCCTGTGCGTGGATCCATGGCTACCAGCGCTCCTCCAACCTCGGGCACCTGCCGCAAGGTATAAACACCGTCCTCGCCCGCTACAGGCTCGACATAGACCACGTCGCCGACGTTCAAAAGTTCGCTCAGGGGCCGGCTTACCCAGGACACGGCCGATCCTGGCAGAGTTCCCGTCACGCGATCGGGGCTGACCCCGCCATCGACGTCGATCGTCGGCCGCAACCCGATGCGCGCGGAATTGTTCTCCATCTCGAGCACCACGGCCAGCGTCCATTCCGGCACATCCGAGAGGGGCGGCACCTCCGCCAGCGCCTGCCCCCAATCCTCGCCGAGTTCAATGGTCGCCTCGACCGCATGGAAGCCCTGGCGCTGGTCGTATGCGATCAGCCCATCCATCAGTGCCTTGCGCGCATGGAGTTGCATTTGTGGGTCGAGTGAGGTGCGCACCGACATGCCCCCGCCATAGAGGGTATCGAAGCCGTAGATCGAAGCGAGCTGCCGCCGCACCTCCTCGGTGAAGTATTCGGCCGAATAAAGCTGCGAGCCGCCCTGGCGCGGGATGACGTTGAGATTTTCGGCCTTATAGGCCTCCGCCTCCTCCAGCGTGACATAGCCGTTCTCGGCCATGCGATCGAGCACCCAGTTCCGCCGCTCGATCGCCGCCTCAGGCTGCCGGAACGGATGGTAGTTTGACGGCCCCTTGGGGAGCGCAGCCAGATAGGCCGCTTCGGCATAGGTTAGCTCATAGAGGCCCTTGTCGAAATAGTTGAGTGCCGCCGCCGCCACGCCATAGGAATTGAGCCCGAGATAGATCTCGTTGAGGTAGAGCTCGAGAATCTTGTCCTTGGACATTGCATTCTCGATGCGAAGTGCAAGAATGGCCTCCTTGATCTTGCGATCCCATGTCTGGTCGGAGGTGAGCAGGAAGTTCTTGGCGACCTGCTGGGTGATGGTCGAAGCCCCGACAAGACTGCCGGCCCCGCCATCGATCGTCTGCATGACATTATCCCGCGCCGCGCGGAACACGCCGGCGATGTCGATCCCGAAATGGGAATAGAAATCCTTGTCCTCGGCCGACAGGAACGCCTCGATCACCATGGGCGGGATCGTCTCTACCGGCTGGAACAGCCGGCGCTCGCGCGCGAATTCGGCCAGCAGCGTCCCGTCTGCCGCATGCACGCGCGTGGTGACCGGCGGCTGATAATCCATCAGCACCGTATAATCAGGCAGATCCTCGCTGAGGGACCAAACATAGTAGGAAACTGCGCCCAGAACGATGACGCCGCAGAAAACGCCAAAACCGAACAACCAGCTTAAAAGTCGAACCATCCAATTCCCACGCGGGCTCGTGCCCAAAGCTTCGCACTGATCCCCGCGATTCCTACTCTAAAGCGTGTCCAGCGAAAGTGGAAACGGTTTTGCGGTTCGGACACGCGACATAACAAGGAGTTAGAACCGAGGATTTTAAGCAATCAAATCCTCAACGGTTCCAACAGAATCCCGCCGTCCGTGGGGATAAACCCCGATCTTGCCATCAAAACGGTGTTTCCATCCGCCTGCCCGGAAAGAACGATAGCACTCCACACCAGATCGGTGGTGACACGCCATAACCAGTGGCTCGAAGGAGACGGAACGGGCGATTTCTCGTGCCGTCCAAGTGAATACCTCAAGTTTCCCGAAGCGGAACCCCCGGAATTCTCGCACCGGCAGTTATCTCATTGCCCGGTGCGCCGCCCGTCGAAATAAACAGCCACGCCCCGCGCCAGTGCGGCTGCCACGCGATCCAGCCATGCATCGGTCGTAAGGTTCTGCGTGTCGTCCGAGTTCGAAAGAAATCCGAGTTCGATCAGGACGGACGGAATATCGGGAGAATTGAGAACGAAAAAGTCCGCTTGCCGTAGCGGGAAACGGCGCAGTTGCACGGAAGGCTCGAGCTGTTCGATCAGCGCCTGCCCCGCCAGATAGGACTGCCTCCGCGTTTCGCGGGCGAGAAAATCGACGAGAACGTCCACGGCGCCCTCATCCTCGGGCGGAGAAAACCCCGCCACGAGATCGGCCCGATTCTCATTTTCGGCAAGCACCCGATCCAGGTCACTGGTCGCAAGATCGCCGCGCGTATAGATCGAGGCCCCTCGCACATCGGCCTGATCGAAGGAATCGGCATGCAGAGAAATAAACAGGTCGGCCTGGTTCTGTCGCGCGAGCGCGACGCGCTCGGAAAGCGTCAGAAAGGCATCGGTATCGCGTGTCAGCGCCACGTCAAACCGCCCAGTTTCAACCAGCAGGTTTTGTAGCTTGAGCGCGAAAGCCAGCACGATATTCTTTTCCTCCAGGCCATTGGTGGCCCTGGCGCCGCCATCCACCCCGCCATGGCCTGGATCGATAACCACCAGCGGCCGCACGGCGTCGGTCGCCGTCGCGGTCTCACCGGGCGCCGTCTGCCGACCGTCGAGCGCGGTTTCCGTCGGGGCCGTTTCGACTTCGGCCTCCTCAGCCTGCGTGTCGCGCACATTTGCTGCGAAATTTTCCGCCGTATCAGGCACCAGATCGATCACCAACCGCGCCGGCTGATCCTCAAAGGCGTCGAGAATGTAAGATTGCTGCACTTGAGCAGGTCCGGCCAGCGAGAGCGTGACGCGGACTCTCTGGCTGCCCGGTGTGTCCACGGTATAGCTGGTGATCAATCCGTCTCCGGCCGGTTGATTAGTATCCTCGGCGTCGCCGGTCTGGGCCCGCAGTTCCACGACCACGCTCATCGGATCGGCAACCGTATGAACGGCAAATTCGGTGGGCGTTGTCAGGTCCAGTACCAGCCGTGCGCGGTCCTGAGTGGCCGTGACCCGGGAGTCGAGCAGAGCAGGCGGCGTTGCCGCGTTCGTATTGCCCGCCGTCTCGGCAGGAGTGACCTCCTGCGCCGCGATCAACGACGCATTGAGGAACACACACACCAGGGCGAGAAAAATCAGCCTTGCACGCACTGCAGGAAAGATCATCGAAAACTCCAATTCGGGCGCACCTTATGCGATTCTCCGGCCAAATTAGGCAAGGACGTGATTTCCCCCCTCGCGATTGCAAGAAGGCGATCTTGAGCGGCAAAGCCATGGCAATCGCCTGTGCTGCGCTTGAACTTTCCCACCTCGAACGCCACATCCGACGCATCGGGTCGCCCGGCGATTGACTATTGCCAATTTGCAGGAACACCCGTAAGGACTGTAACTCGGTGCCAAAGAGTCTGCGCCCAAGCCCATATCGCCTCCGGCGCGACAAGCCGGCTTAGCCGGGCATGTGACGCGCGACTTGCATCGATTTACGAATATCGGGCTTGCCGGCTTTGGTAACCCGAATGGCAGAACCGGAATGGCTCTGCCTCTCTAGGACGAGGTCGAATGGGTTTGTTTGCGGCAATCGGCACGATCGCTTTTCCGGCGCGCCGCTGCCCGCTGTCCCATTCCCTGACCCCTCCCCCATACCTCCCCGACGCCAACGGCGTCTCAACGATACTGTCATTCGCCTCGCATGGCGCCGGCGGTTTGCCAAGAAGGCAGGCCGGGTCCGGCGCGCGAGCGCGCGGAGTTCTATTTTATGGCCACGAAAAGAATGCTGGTGGATGCCACCCACCCGGAAGAAACACGGATCGTCGTTACCAACGGTAATAAGCTCGAGGAATTCGATTTCGAATCCGCCGAACGGCGGCAATTGCGGGGCAATATCTACCTCGCCAAGGTGACGCGGGTCGAACCCTCGCTCCAGGCCGCCTTTGTCGAATATGGCGGCAACCGCCACGGTTTCCTCGCTTTTTCCGAAATCCATCCCGACTACTACCAAATCCCCGTCGCCGACCGCGAAGCCCTGATGCGCGCCGAAGAGGAAGCGCACGAGGAAGACGTCGATGCTGCCGATGAGGAAGAGATCGAAGCTGTCGAGGGTGAAGACGATCTCACTGAAGAAAACGGCGACGACGACCTCGATGCGCCGCGCGAGACCAAGAAGGTCGAGCAGATCGGTGAAGGCGACGCGCTCGAAGACCTGCAGGAGCGTCCCCGCCGCAATCTGCGCAAATACAAGATCCAGGAAGTGATCAAGCGCCGTCAGGTGCTGCTCGTCCAGGTCGTCAAGGAAGAGCGCGGCAACAAGGGCGCAGCCCTCACCACCTATCTTTCCCTCGCCGGCCGCTATTCTGTGCTGATGCCCAATACCGCCCGTGGCGGTGGGATTTCGCGCAAGATCACCAGTGCCGCCGACCGCAAGCGCCTCAAGGAAATTGCCACCGATCTCGATGTCCCCGAAGGCATGGGTGTCATTCTGCGCACGGCAGGTGCCTCGCGAACCAAGGCCGAGGTCAAGCGCGACTTCGAATATCTCATGCGCCTTTGGGAGATCGTGCGCACCCTGACGCTCGAATCCTCTGCCCCCTGCCTCGTCTATGAGGAAGGCAGCCTCATCAAGCGCACCATCCGCGACCTTTACAACAAGGACATCACGGAAGTCCTCGTCGCCGGCGATGCCGGTTACCGCGAGGCCAAGGACTTCATGCGCATGATCATGCCGTCGCACTCCAAGAATGTGCAGGCTTATAAAGATGATGCGCCGATTTTCTCGCGTTACAACATAGAGTCGCAACTCGACTCCATGTTCCATCCGCAGGTAACCCTGCCCTCGGGCGGTTATATCGTGATCAACCCGACCGAAGCGCTGGTTTCGATCGACGTGAACTCGGGCCGCGCTACAAAGGAACACAATATCGAGGACACCGCTCTCCAGACGAACCTGGAAGCGGCCGAGGAAATTTCCCGCCAGCTCCGCCTGCGCGACCTGGCCGGCCTCATCGTCATCGACTTCATCGATATGGAGGAGCGGCGCAATAACCGGGCCGTCGAGAAAAAGCTCAAGGACTGCCTCAAGAACGACCGCGCCCGCATTCAGGTCGGCCACATCTCCCATTTCGGGCTCATGGAAATGAGCCGGCAGCGCATCCGCTTCGGCGTGTTGGAAAGCTCGACCCATTCCTGCCCCACCTGCGCGGGCACGGGGCTGGTCCGTTCGGTGTCCTCTCTGGCGCTGATGATCATGCGCGCTATCGAAGACCACGTGCTGCGCAAGCCCGGTCAGTCGATCAACGTCAACATGCCGGCCGAAGTCGCGCTTTACATCCTCAACACAAAGCGCGATACGCTGACGGCGCTCGAAGCCAAGTATGGCCTTTCGATCACCATCTCTGCCCAGAGCGGCCTTGTCGGTTCCCAGTTCAACATCGAACGCGGTGAAACCCGCGCTCCGGTCGCCGCTGCGCCCGTTCAGCACATCCGCGCCGATGCAGCCTCGATCGAGGATTATGACGAGCCCGAGGTCGAGGAGGAGGCCACCGAAGAAGCCGAGTCCGAACGCGAAGCCTCTCAAGAAACCCAGGGCGGACGCAACAAGCGTCGCCGCCGTCGCCGCCGCGGCGGTCGCGATAACGGGGCCGTCCAGGCGACCGAGCTTGCCACCCCCGATGCGGAATCCGGTGATACCGAGGACGAGCCGCGCGGCGAAGCGGTCTTTGCCGACGAAGACGACCAGCCGCGCAAGCGCCGTCGCCGTGGTCGCCGTGGTGGACGCCGCAACAAGCGCCCCAATGAGGGCGGCTTTGGCGAAGCCGTGGAAGAAGGCGGCGATGCCGAGGCCATGAATGCCGTAGAGGAACGCGAGCCGGCCGTGGCCGATAGCCTTCCCGCTCCCGACGCCGCGCCGGAAACGGTCACCGCCGCCGAAGCGCCCGTTGAGCAACCTGCGTCGGAAGAAAAGCCCAAGAAGGTCCGCCGCACCCGCAAGGCCAAGGCGGTTGACGCGTCCGCCGATGCTGTGGCTCAAGAGGCCGTCGAAAGCACAGAGCAGGCACCTGCTGCTGCCGAAGCCGCGCCCGAAAAGCCGGCCCGCAAGCCCCGCGCGCCACGCAAAAAGAAGGTTGAAGCCGAAGCCGCCGCCGAACAGCCGGTAGAAGCACCCGCACCGGTGCCGGCCGAACAGGAGACCGCTGCCGTTGCCGCGGAATCGGCAGAAGAAGCCGAGACGCGCGGCCGCCGCAAGAAGGTCGTCCCGGCTGACGAGATCGTCGTATCCTCTGCCAGTGAGGCAACAGAAGAAAAACCTAAAAAGGTCGGCTGGTGGCAACGCCGCCTCGGGCTTGGTTAGAATGAAAACGCCCCGCCTAGCGGGGCGTTTTTTTCAGAGGCCTGGGAGTCGCTATTCTATCCCCAGGCGCCATGGGCGGAGGGGAGTATCGATGGCAGTGCGCAGGCGCGGCAGGGCGTCGGGCCCATTCCAATCGATCATATGTGCGCCGTGGCGGGCGAGATCGGTTGCGTCGATCACGAGACGTGCGGTGGCCCGGCACGCTTCGGGTGCGTCCATGCGCGCGATCACGATGTCGGCGACGCGGCAATCCTCGTCGAAGGCCGAGCGTGCGTTGACCAGCGCAACGGAATACCCCTGATCCGTCTCGAGCACACACCCCAAGCTGTCGCAACTGGTGGCCTCGTGCCCGTCGGCGATCGGCGTGATGTAGCGTTCGGACCATATGTTGGTGGCGAAGGTGCCGTTGCGGCCGGCGATCAGTGCCACGCTGTCATTGTGACGTATTGCAACCGCCTGGCTTTGATCGGCGATGAAGATGTCCGGCGCCCGTTCCATGCAGAACAAGGCGATGATCGGGACCACCAATAACGGCCCCGCCAGCCGCATTCTGTCGCGGAAGTAGGCAAGCCAAGTCAGCCCGGCGAGTGTAACAACCAAGGCGGCGGGCGCCAGGATGGGACTAGGATCGAAGCCGCCACTCATTTCGCTGACAAATCCAGCGCACCAGAGCATCGTTTCGATGCTCCAGCCGAGCACTGCGTAAGGCAGGCCATCCAGACCGATAGGGATCAGCAATGTCCCAAGCAGCGCCGATGGCATCATCGCCAGGCTTACGACCGGGGTGACCATGAGATTGCCGAGAACGCCGAATGGCGCGGTCTGCTGAAAATGATAGGCGGAGAAAACCACGGTGGCCGATCCGGCGACGAGGCTGGTCATGGCCACATCTACGGTCAGTCGGAACAGCTTGGCCCGGGCGGGCGCTTCACGCTCTTCCCGCCGCCGGCGTGCCAGTTCATAAGCGGCGATCAGGGCAACGACCGCGGCAAAGGAGAGCTGGAAAGACGCGCGGAATACGCTTGAAGGCTCGAAGATGATGATGATCAACGCGGCAATCGCGACATTGCGCATGGTCAGTGCCTGGCGCCCGGCCATGATGGCTGCGAAAACCAGTGCCAGCATAATGGTCGAACGCACCGCCGGAATGACCATGCCGGAAAGCAGCATGTAGGCCAGCGCCGTAACGATGCCGAAGCCAGCCGCGATCTTTTTGACGGGCAACAGTTGCGGCACGCGATGGCTGAGCGCAAGAACGAAGCGTATAGCGGCAAACATCGTCCCTGCCACGAGGGTCAAATGGAGGCCGGAGATCGAGATCACATGCACGATACCGGCCTCGGCCATGACGTCATAGTCCGCCTCGCTGATCCGGCTCTGGTCGCCAGTGATGAGCGCGGCTGCAATTCCGCCGATCCTATCGCCAAGCTGAGCGACTAGTCTGGCGGTGATCGCTGCTCGAATATCCTTGATGAACCGGCTCAATCCAGCTTCTTCCGCCGATGTGAGGGAAACCTCGCCCAACACATTACCATACGCGCCGATACCATCGAAATAACTCACGAATTGAGCGTCATATCCTCCAGGAACCGCCGGTGCCGGAACGGGATAGAAGCGGATACGCGTTTCGATGACATCACCGGGTGAAACCGCATAGTCACCATGGACGCTTACGCGGGCCAACCGGACGTCGGGCACCATCCACTCTTCGGATTCTCCTGAGGCAGCGACGTCCGAGAGAACCCAGCGTTGGTTTTCGCCGTCGTCGAAGATCACGGCGTCTACGCGGGCAGTGTAGGTTCCGTACCGCGCGGTCTCGAGCATCGATGTGCCGAACAGTGCGCCATGGATGGGCAGTAGCATCATTCCGAGCCCCGCCAACACGCCGAGCAGAGCCGGCTCGCGCACCTTTGCATCATTGCGTCCCACGATGGCGCAGGCGGCGGCAAGGAAGATGGTGACACTCAAGGTCAACAGCGTTGGCTCAGTCGGCAAGAGACGATAGACGATCAGCCCGGCGATCATCATAAAGGGCCAAAGGATCAGATTGCGTCTTTGCGTGGCAGCGTCGGAGACAGCGTCTGCCAGGGTGCCGATGAGGGTCGCGGATACCCGCAAGAGCTTGCCCGATGGGCCGACGCCTCGCTGCCCGTCGAAATTTCTGGCGACCGGAAAGTCAACCATCGTTGCGCACACCCCCCGCCCTTGCGCTCGGCGGATGCTATGGTACACACGGGGCCAACAAATCTCCAAGCGGTAAGCCTTATGTCCAAACCCGTCGTTACGCGCTTTGCGCCTTCTCCCACAGGTTTCCTGCACATCGGGGGCGCCCGCACGGCTCTTTTCAACTGGGCCTTCGCCCGGAAGATGGGAGGCACCATGCTGCTGCGCATCGAGGACACCGATCGGGAACGCTCGACCGATGCGGCCGTGGCGGCAATCCTCGATGGTATGAGCTGGCTTGGGCTCGATTGGGATGGTGAACCGATCAGCCAGTTCGCGCGCGCCGACCGGCACGCTCAGGTGGCGCTCGAATTGCTGCAGTCCGGCAACGCCTACAAATGCTATTGCACGCCCGAAGAGCTCACCGAGATGCGTGAAAAGGCGCGCGCCGAAGGCCGGCCGCCGCGCTATGACGGGCGCTGGCGCGACCGCGCCCCCTCCGAAGCGCCCGAGGGCGTCAACCCGGTCATCCGTATCAAGGCGCCGCAGTCCGGAGACATCGTGGTCAAGGACCACGTGCAGGGCGATGTGGTGTTCAAAGCCGAAAATCTCGATGATTTCATCATCCTGCGCTCGGACGGAACGCCGACCTATATGCATGCGGTCGTGGTGGACGATCACGATATGGGCGTCACCCACATCATCCGCGGCGACGATCACCTGACCAACGCCGCCCGGCAGATCGTCATCTATCAGGCCATGGGTTGGGACGTGCCCGAAATGGCGCATATCCCTCTGATCCACGGCCCCGATGGCGCCAAGCTTTCCAAGCGGCATGGCGCCATGGGCGTCGAAGCATATCGTCAGATGGGCTACCTCCCCGAAGCACTGCGCAACTATCTGGCGCGGCTGGGCTGGGCGCATGGAGACGACGAGATCTTTTCCACCGAGCAGATGGTGGAGTGGTTCTCGCTCGAAGCGCTCAACAAGGGCCCTTCCCGCTTCGACTTCGTCAAACTCGACAATCTCAACGGACACTATATCCGGTCGGCCGAGCCGTCCCGCCTCTACGACATCATGGTCGATACCGCGTCCGAAACCGGCCGGAACGCCGACTACGCCGGACTGGTCTCGAACAAGGACACAGTGCTGGCCGCGATCCCGGAGCTGCAGCCGCGCGCTAAAACAGTGCTCGAGTTGATCGATCTTGCCCAGTTCATCTACGCCGAACGCCCGCTGCCGATCGAAGAAAAAGCCGCTCAGTTGCTGACGGGGGACAGCCTGGAGCATCTCACGGCGCTTACCGACGCCTTTGGTGGGCTCGATGAATGGACAGTGGAACGCCTCGACTCCACGGTTCGGACCTATGCTGAAGGCGTGGGGCTGAAGCTCGGTAAGGTAGCGCAGCCGCTTCGCGCGGCGCTTACGGGCCGCACCATTTCGCCCGGCATCTTCGAGGTGATGGTCCTGATCGGCAGGGACGAAAGCCTTGCACGACTGGCCGACGTAACACATGCACGTGCCGGCGCCTGAGTGGCGCCTGATCGCCAGCTTACCTATACGTCAAGAGCCATGACGCAGTTGCATGGCTCTGCAAATTCGGATACCCAAGCGAGGCATTTTTTACGAAGTCGTTGTGCGTGCTCAGATCGGACGGGCCCTACCGCTCGCCACGGCGCTGAGCCGATGAACCGGGAGGCACTTCATGAGCGAAACTACGGCAAAGCTAACTCTGGGCGATGAGACCTACGAGTTCCCGGTGCTCAGCGGCACGGTGGGACCCGACGTGATCGACATCCGGTCGCTTTATGCCAAGTCAGGTCTTTTCACCTACGATCCGGGCTTCACCTCGACGGCAGCCTGCGACAGCGCCATCACCTATATCGATGGCGACAAGGGCGAGTTGCTCTATCGCGGCTACCCGATCGAACAATTGGCGGCCAAGAGCTCATACATCGAAGTCTGCTATCTGCTGCTTTACGGGGAACTCCCCAGCAAGGCGGAACTGGCCGATTTCGAAAACCGCGTGACACGGCACACCATGGTGCATGAGCAGATGCACTATTTCTACCGCGGCTTCCGGCGCGACGCGCACCCCATGGCGATCGTCACCGGCGTGGTTGGCGCGATGGCGGCGTTCTATCACGACTCCACCGATATTTCCGACCCCATGCAGCGCGAGATCGCCTCGATCCGCATGGTTGCCAAGCTGCCGACCATTGCCGCCATGGCGTATAAATATTCGGTGGGACAGCCCTTCGTTTATCCGCGCAACGATCTCGATTACGCATCGAACTTCCTGCACATGTGCTTTGCCGTGCCGGCCGAGGAGTACAAGGTCGATCCCGTGGTCGCCAAGGCGATGGACCGTATCTTCACGCTTCATGCTGATCACGAACAGAATGCATCGACTTCGACCGTGCGGCTTTCGGGCTCGTCGGACGCCAATCCCTTCGCCTGCATCGCGGCTGGCGTTGCCTGCCTTTGGGGTCCCGCCCATGGCGGCGCCAACGAGGCCGCGCTCAACATGCTGCGCGAAATCGGTACCGTCGATCGCATTCCCGAGTTCATCGAGCGCGCGAAGGACAAGAACGATCCATTCCGCCTGATGGGCTTCGGTCATCGGGTCTATAAGAATTATGATCCTCGCGCCGCGGTGATGCAGGAATCGGCACGCGAAGTTCTCGAACTGTTGGGCGTTGAAAACAACCCCACCTTGCAGGTGGCCCAGGAGCTCGAAAAGATCGCGCTCGAAGATCCCTATTTCGTTGAGCGCAAGCTCTATCCCAATGTGGACTTCTATTCCGGCATCATTCTCGATGCCATCGGGTTCCCGACCTCGATGTTCACGGCCATTTTCGCACTGTCGCGCACCGTCGGCTGGATCGCACAGTGGAAGGAAATGATCGGCGATCCGCAGAAGAAGATCGGTCGTCCGCGCCAGCTCTATCATGGTGCCACGACACGCGACTACGTGGATATCGCCCAGCGCTAGATAGAGCGTGTCCAGCAAAAGTGGAAACGGTTTTGCGGTTCGGACACGCGCCAAAACAAAGGCTTAGAGCCGAGAATTTGAGTCAATCAAATCCTCGGCTCTAAGCC
Organism: Pelagibacterium sp. H642; assembly: GCF_031202855.1. Lineage (GTDB taxonomy): Bacteria > Pseudomonadota > Alphaproteobacteria > Rhizobiales > Devosiaceae > Pelagibacterium. Next base: position 3,606,577 of record NZ_CP101829.1, read on the forward strand.
GGCAGGTAGCCGAGAATTTTTTCGACGGGATCTTGAAGGGGCGCCTCGGGTGCCCCTTTTTCCATGACCGCGCGGATTTCGCGGAAGCTGGCAACTTGCTTAGCCAGAGCTTCCGGGTTGCCGATCAGCGATCTGGCAATACCCACGAGCTTATCGGTCTCGCCCTTGTGGGCGAACAGAACCTCTGGAATCACCTGGCGATCCGCGATGATGTTGGGCAGCCCGATAAATTGCGTGGTGGCTTTTTCGAACATGCGTACTTGCGCGCCCTCCGCAACATAAGTGAGCACTTGTGGAACACCGGCAAGAGCAAGTTCGAGGGTGACTGTGCCGCTGGCGGCGATGGCGGCAACCGCCTCGTGCAACGCCGCGTGCCGCTCCTCGCGGGTCACGAGCACGGAAACGGAGAGCGGCCATCGGCTGACGACGCTGCGGATTCGCGCGGCTTGGGAGCGCGTCGAAAGAATGGCGAAACCGGTAACCGATGGAAGGTCGGCAAGCTGCGCGGCGGCGGCACCCAGCATGGGAAGATGCCGGGCGATCTCGCCAGAACGGCTGCCAGGAAGCAGCAAAACCGGTCCAGACGCGGGCTGCGAGGCACGCATAGGGTATTGCTTGAGCGCCGGATGGCCTACATAGGCGGTCTTCGGACCTCCCAGCCGGCGCATCGCCTCGGGCTCGAACGGCAGAACGGACAGAACTTCGTTGAAGACCGCCGCCAATTTTTTGGCCCGCTCCGCACCCCAGGCCCAGACGGCGGGGGCGACGTAGAGAATGATCGAACCGCGATAGCCGCGCCTGCGCAGCGATTGCGCCACGACCTTGGAAAAGACCTGGGCATCGATAAAAACGACTGCCGCCGGTCGCTGGCGTAGGATAGTGGAAGCCACCTGCCTCGCGCGCCAGAGGAGGAGCGGCAGGCGGACGATGACGTCGCGATACCCCATGACGGCAAGATCATCCATGGGAAAAAGCGAGGTTAGCCCCTCGCCTTCCATGGCGTCGCCGCCCACGCCGGCAATGGCGAGCTCCGGACGCCTGCTCTTAAGGCCGGCCATGAGGTTCGCGCCAATGCGATCACCCGAAGCTTCGCCGGCGAGAATGAAAACGCTAGTCATTGGAAGCCATGAGGCCGATGAGCGCTATACCGGCGGCATCGGCAGCGGAGACGAGCTCGGCGCGCCCGATCAACAATGTGCGCCCTGCTTCAACGACGATCGCCTCGATTCCTACCTCGCGGGCCAATTCTATGGTACGCTCGCCGATGGCGGGCAGATCGACGTGCAGCGGCTGTCCCGGCTTGGACGTTTTGGCCATCACGATATGGCCTCGCCCGTTCCCGATCAGACCCCGCTCGCGGTAGGTCCGGCAGCGGTGTAGCAGTTCGTCAGTGCCGCCAATGTCCTCGGTAGCGACAATGCGGCCGCCGGTCACCACCAGCGCCTGGCCCAGGTCCAGGGCACCTGCCTTTCGCGCAGCATCAAAAGCAAATTCGGCAGTGCGAGCGATTTCATCAGACGCGGTCACGGCACCGATCTGCCCTGCGGGCGCCAGGAGATCGGATACGATCTCATGCACACCGATGAACGGGAGTCCAAGAATCTTGAGGAGAGCCGCGCCGAGCTGCGAGAGTCTGCTGTCGCCCTTGGCCGTCGCATCCTTCTCGCCGGCAAACTCGGCGAAAGTCTCGCGTTCGCGGTCCGACATGTGCATGCCGCCCACGGCACAAACATGAGTGGCTTTGAACTTGCGTATTTCGCGGAGGACCTGATCGGGCCTCGAAACCTTGATTGGGAACGGGTTTTCATCGGCAAGATCGGCACGCGGATGCAGCGACAGAACGCGAACCTCCCAGCCGGCGGCACGAGCAGCGGCGATCGCCTGCGGCACGAGGTCTCCCGAGCCTGCAACCAGCGCTAGCCGCCCAGGGGCGCTCATTCTTCGGTTGTCGTGCCGTTACCATTGCGCGGCATGCAAAGCGCGCGTTCGGACGGCTTGCGGATAAAGTTGATGACGTCCTCGACGAGCTTCTCGCCCTTGAAAATTTCGGCGGCATCCTCGATGCGTTCGCGCAGCGTGCCTTCGTTCGAGAAAACCATTCGATAGGCGGCGCGGAGCGCATGGATGGATTCGCGGTCGAACTTGCGCCGCTTGAGACCGACGAGATTGAGCCCGCCGAGATAGGCGCGATTTCCGAGCACGGAGCCATACGGAATAACGTCGTTCTCGACGAACGACATGGCGCCCACAAAGGCATGCGCCCCGATGCGGACGAACTGGTGCACGCCGCAAATGCCGCCGAACCTGACGTAATCGTCAACCACGCAATGACCAGCCAGCGAGGCCTGGTTGGCCATGACCACATAGTTCCCCACACGGCAATCGTGAGCAATGTGCACGCCGACCATGAGCAGGCAATGATTGCCTACACGCGTCTCCATTCCCCCGCCGGCGGTGCCGGGATTGATGGTGACGTATTCGCGAAGCACGCAGTCTTCACCGATCGTCACGGTGCTGGGCTCGCCTTCGAATTTGAGATCCTGAGGCGGGTGGCCAATCGAGGAAAACGGATAGATCTTGGTGCGGGCGCCGATTGCTGTCCGGCCAGCGATCGACACATGCGAAACAAGTTCGACCCCGTCTCCGAGCGTCACGTCATCGTCGACGATACAGTAGGGTCCGATCAAAACGTTTTCGCCCAGCGTCGCCTTCTCGCTAACGATGGCCGTAGGATGGATTTTTGAGGTCACTCTTGTTCCTTGACGATCATCGCACCAATTTCGGCCTCGGCAATCACGGTTCCATCCACGATGGCCTTGGCTTCGTAACGGCCGACAGTCTTACGCCGATGGATCTTTTTTATGTGATATTCAAGGCGATCGCCGGGCTTGGCCGGCTTGCGGAATTTTACCGCGTCGATCGTCAGCAGATAGACGATGTGCCGGGCACCGGACTGATTCTCGAGGTTGATGACAATCGCCCCCGCGGTCTGGGCCATTCCTTCGATAATCAGAACGCCAGGAAAGATCGGTTCCCCCGGAAAATGGCCGAGGAACTGCGGCTCATTGTACGTCACATTCTTGATGCCGACCGCCGACTCATCGCCATCGATATCGATGATGCGGTCGATCATCAGGAAGGGATAGCGATGCGGCAGGGCCTTGAGAATCGCGTCGATCTCCATTCTGGAGAGCTCGCCCGCCTGCCGGGCCGTATCCTCACTGAGCGTACTCAAACCTTATCCCCTTTAGTCAATCGTCTGATCGCGGCGACCTCGCGCTTCCACATCCTTACATCCTGTGCCGGCGCTCCGGCAATATTGGAGCCGGCAGGAAAGCTGTGGGTTATGCCGGACCGGGCGAGAATGCGCGAGTTCGCGCCGATACGCAGATGGCCGGCGCTTCCGACATTGCCACCCATCACCACGCCGTCTTCGAGAATGGTGGAGCCACTTAGCCCGCACATGCCCGAGATGACGCAATTGCGTCCAATGCGGCAGTTGTGGCCGATCTGAACCAGATTGTCGATCTTGGAACCTTCGCCAATGACAGTATCCCCAAGCGTGCCGCGATCGACTGTGGTATTGGCACCCAGCTCAACGCGGTCCTGAATGATAACACGCCCAAGCTGGGGAATCTTGCGGTGCCGGTCTGCCCGCAACTGGAAACCGAATCCTTCCGCTCCGATCACCACGCCGGGTTGAAGAACCACCTCATTGCCCAGATAGGCGCACTCGATCGATACGTTGGGGCCAATGACGCAGTTCCGCCCGATCGCCACCCCTGCCCCGATCGTCGTGTTCGCGCCGATAACCGTTCCTGACCCGATCTGCGCGCCGGCCCCGATTGCCACACCCGCCCCGATCGTAACGCCCGGCTCGATAAGAGGCGCGGGTTCGGAACGTATCGATGCCTGGATGACCGCTGCGCTGTCATTGGGGTACAGCACATTGAGCACGTCGACGAAGACGTCGTAGGGATTCTCGCAAATGACGGCGAGAGCACCTTTCGCCACGGCCTCCGCAAGATCCGCCGTCACCAGAACGACGCCGGCTCCGCTGGTCGGGAGCTGATCGGAATACGCTTTGCTTGCGGCAAAGGAGATGGCATCGGCGCCGGCGTCCGAGAGATCGCTTGCGCCTTGGATTAGCGGATCGGCCGAAAGCGTGGCCGCCAGATCGTGGTGACCGGAAGAGGTGAGCAGATTCGACAGCCGGACAGGCCCGGTGCATTCATGAAAGCGTTTGTCGATCATTGGACCGCCTGAAAAAGAAACCGCGGCTTTGGTACGCCGCGGTTTCAGCTTTTTCCATGAATTGGACGATTAGAACAGGGTCGACAGCGTGAGTTGGAAGACCTGCGTTTCGTCCTGATCGTTCGGGTCGATGACGTGAGCGAAATCGCCACGCAGCGGGCCTAGCGGCGATTCCCAGATCAGCGAGCCACCGACCGACGACTTGAATTCGCCGCCCAGGCCCGTGGTCTCCACACCTTCAGTATCCGGGATACCGTCAATCCAGCCGGCGTCACCCCAGACCGCGCCGCGCAGACCCCAATTTTCCGGAAGGAAGGGTAGCGGGAAGTCGACTTCGGCAGAAAGACCAGCATACGAAAGGATGCCGACAGGATCGTCGCTGGCAGTGGTGCGAGCACCCATGCCACCGTAGCGATAACCACGTACAAGATCCGGGCCGAGCTGGAAGGCATCGGTCGGGTGGATGCCGCCGCCATCAACGTCGGTGACCGTGCCGGCCGTTCCGCGCAGGCTCGCGACCACACCCATCTCTTCCCAGATCGGATAATAGACGCGAGCCCGGACTTCAGTGGTCAGGAAGTCGGAGGTGAGCGTGGTGTAGTCCTGGGAGAAGGACAGGATCATGCCTTCGGTCGGACGGCGCTGGTTGTCCAGAGTGTCGTAGGTGAGCGTGTAGCCGACATTGAGACGGTCACGTGTGCCGCCAATGTAGGCGGGTGCCAAGGGACTCTCGTCGTCGGTAAACTCCACCTGTTCGATGCCGAGGCGAGTGGTCAGCGTGAGGTCTTCAATGATGGGCAGGCCGAAGCGAAGCTGGCCACCGGTCGTCGCCGTACCGTAGGTGAAGTTGTTTCCTTCGTCGGTCACCCGGCGATAGAGATCGATGCCGGCCGAAACCTGCAACCCCATGAAACGAGGCTCGGTGAAGCTGAAATCGTAGGTTTCACCGCTTTCCGAACGTCCGATGGCAGCGCGGAGATACTGACCGCGACCGAGGAAATTGCGCTCAGTGAGCGAGATTTCACCAAAGATGCCGTCGCGGGTAGAGTAACCGGCGCCAACACCATAGTTGCCGGTGCTGCCTTCGACCACGGCCACGTTGAGAACCACGCGATCGGGCGCGCTGCCCGGAGCCGAAGTCACCTGTACCGATTGGAAGAAACCGAGAGCCTCGATGTCGGCACGCCCCTGGGTCACCAGAGCGCGGTTGAACGGATCACCTTCGGCAAAGTCGAACTCACGGCGAATAACGTAGTCACGGGTCTTGGTATTACCGGTGATGTTGATGCGCTCGACATAGATGCGCGGCCCCTCATCGACCAGATAGGTCACGTCAAAGGTTCCGGCTTCCGGGTTGCGATTGATGCGCGGGCGCACTTCGGCAAACGGATAACCCTGGTTGGTCGCGGCGATTGCCAGATCACTAGTGCTCTCTGAAAGGTCCGAAAGCGAATAGCGGCTACCGCTACCAGTCGAGATATTGCCGCGCAGCGCATCGGCATTAAGACCAGGAATCGAGGTCTCGATGGCAATGTTGCCGAAATTGTAGCGCTGCCCCTCATCAACCGTGAAGTTGATGTAATAGGCATTCCGTTCGGCATCGAACTGAGCAACCGCCGACAGCACGCGCGCATCGGGGAAACCGCGATTGGCGTAATAGAGGCGAATGCGTTCACGATCGAGGGCAAGACGGTCTTCCGCATAGACGTCGTCGCGGAACAACCAGCTCAGAAGGTGCGTTTCCTTGGTGGTAATGACACCCTCGAGCACCGAGGAGCTGATCGAATTGTTGCCAGTGAAGTTGATTGCAGCGATCCCCGCGCGATCGCCTTCATTGACATCGAAGAACACGCGGACGCGACCGTCCGTGGTCGGCTCGACCCGATGGGTCACCGTCACGTTGGAGTAGCCAGCCTGGGTATAGGCGGACTGGATCGTCTGGATGTCAGTAGCAATGCCCGACTGGGTATAGACCCGGCGAATTGCAACATCGACCATCGCGGTGAGCTGGTTGTCGTTGAAGCGGCTATTGCCGTCAAACCCGACCGCAGCGACCTGAGTTCCCTCGGCCACCTGCGCCTGCGCCAGCGCCACGCTCCCCGCAAACGGCGCAACTGAAACGAGCGCCGTGGCGAGGAGGACGCTATGCAAAAGCTTGGCTGATTTGGTCATGATTGTTCTTGCTTGCCTTGTGAGACTTGTGCCGGGAATCGTCTCCAGACATGGATTCCCCCATACTCCGACGACAGGTTTTACCTGTTTTTGATCCGCGAGCAAGGCGAAACCCCACGCTCTGCGGCCAAAAGATGGCTATGCATGTTTTCGTGCAACACTCGCTAACCCCTTGATACCTCGCGCCCGATCTAGATCAGGTCGTTGATAAGCGTCGCGACCATGAGCGTACACACCAGAGCAAAGCCGATGCGGTACCCGATTTCCTGAACGCGCTGGCTCAGGGGTCGACCGCGCACAGCCTCGAAGAGGTAGTACATCAGGTGACCACCATCCAACATTGGTACTGGGAAGAGGTTAATTATGCCGATGTTGAGCGATAAAAGTGCGGTTAGGTTAACCAATGCTAACAAGCCGAGGGTCGCAACCTCCCCCGATACCTGAGCCATGCCAACAGGTCCGGCCACCTGATCGAGATCGGCTCGGCCAATGAAAATGTCACCTAAAAAAATCAGGGTGCGGTCGATGATGAACCAGATTTCCTCGAAGGTCATGCCGACCGCTTCGAGGGGGTCGGGCTGATAGCGAACGATATCGTTCTCCCCGACTTCTCGACTCACCCCGATACGGCCCACCTCGATCTCGCGGCCAAAGCGCGTCGTTGTCGTTTCCGGCTGCGGAATCAGCGTCACGTCCAGCCTCTCGCCGTCCCGTTCGATCACCACGGGAACTCGCCGATCGGGCGATGTCGAAACGATGCGCTGTACATCCTCGAAGCCCCGGATGCCATAACCGTCGACCGAAATAAACGTATCGCCCGATTCCAGACCGGCGACCGCCGCCGGGGAATCCGGGACGACCTCCCCCACGACGGGGGCTAGGGTCAGCCGGCCATAGCCCAAAAGCAGCGCATAGAGAATCAAGAAGGTGAAGATGATGTTGGCCAAGGGGCCAGCGACAACGACAGCCATGCGCTGGAACACCGATTTATTGGCGAACAGGCGCGGAGCGAGCGCGGGATCGTTTTGCTCGGGCGCATTGAGGTCCGGAACGCTGGCCTCGTTGGCGTCGCCGGTAAACTTGACGTAACCGCCCAGCGGCAACGCCGCCAGGCGCCAGCGCGTCCCATGCTTGTCGGTCCAGCCGAAAAGTTCGGGTCCAAAGCCGACCGAGAAGGCGTCGATCGCCACCCCATTCCAGCGGGCGACGAGGTAGTGGCCCATCTCGTGCACGAAGACGATGACGGTCAGCACCGCGAGAAAGGGGATGATGTAGTTGAGAAAGAACGGAAGCTCGCCGATCATCGAAGTCCCTTTCGGTCGATGCGATCACATGGCTTTTTGAAATGCCAATGTGTCCAATTATAGAGCTACCAGAACAGAATGCCCTGTGGCACCGCGCCCAGCCCCCGATTGGCCAAGCCTATGCACCAAAGCACGATACCGGCGACCGTGAGACTGTCGATCCGGTCCATCAGGCCACCATGTCCGGGGATTATGTCGCCGCTGTCCTTGATGGCAAAGCGACGTTTGACCGCACTCTCGGCCAAATCCCCCAATTGCCCGGAAATCGAGATCACCACCGAGATCAAAAGTCCGATAGCGAAGGGTGACGGCGTATCAAGCACCCAGCCGGCGAGGAACCACACGGCGATGCCGCTCAGCGTGCCCGCGCACAGACCGCCGGCCGCCCCCGACCAGGTTTTGGATGGCGATACTTCCGGGGACAGTTTGGTGCCCCCGACGATTCGACCGACGAAATAGGCGCCAATATCGGTCATCCACACGATGGAAACGAGGAAGATTCCGGCCCAGATTCCCACGCCAGAGCTGCCCCTGATGGCAAGGAAGGCGATGGTGGAAAGCCCGAAAAATGCCAGCCCGCTGATCCGCCAGTGGCGGTTGGGCGCCTTGATCAATAGCGCCGCGACAATGGCGACGCCGAAAACGACCGCACTGGCCCATGCGCCGTTCATGGGATGGGCGATAGCGACCAGCGCGATCAGCCCCATGAAAAACGCCGCCGGCCAGCGCGCCTGCTGGCCGGTGATCATGGTTTCCCATTCGCGATAAGCGCCGGCCATCACCAGCGCGATCAGCAATGCGAAGGGAATCCACCCGGCAACCAGGGCAATCGCGGTCAGGGGTATGAGGACTATGGCAGAGAGGAGGCGCGGCAGCAGGTCCGGTCCGAAAGGCCATAGCCTCGCATAGATCGATGTTCCCCTGCCCTCCTGGTCCTTCACGTCCGAATTCCGCCAAACCGCCTGTCGCGCTCAGTGTAGGTTCTCAGCGCGCGAACGAAAACCGATTCATCGAAATCGGGCCAGTTCTCAGGAACAAAGACCAATTCGGCATATGCAGATTGCCAGAGCAGGAAATTGGAGAGCCGCATTTCGCCGCTCGTGCGCAGGATCAAATCCGGGTCCGGCAGGCCGGAGGTGTCGAGATGATGCGCTACGGTCGCCTCATCGATCTCTTCTGGGGCCAGTTCGCCCGCCGCGACCTTGCGCGCTATGGCGCGGGTGGCGTTGACGATTTCGACCTTGGCCCCGTAGTTGAACGCGATAATCAGATCGAGCCCCGTGTTGTCCCTGGTCCGGGTTTCGACCTCGTCGATGATACCGCGCAGTCCGCGCTCCAACCCATCGCGCTCGCCGATGATGCGTATGCGGACGTTGCTCTGGTCGAGTTTATCGAGATCGGACGCAACGAAACGCCGCAACAGGCTGAAAATAAAGCGGACTTCATCGGGCGGACGGCGCCAGTTCTCGGCAGAGAACGAAAACAGCGTCAAGCATTCGACGCCATATTCCCTGGCCAATCCGACAATCCGGCGAACCGCTTCGACCCCGGCCCTATGACCTTCCGAACGACCGAGCCCCCGCTGCTGCGCCCAGCGTCCGTTGCCATCCATAATGACCCCGATATGGCGCGGGATCTTGAGATCGCGCTCGGGTTCGATAGATGCTGCTGCCGGGTTGGTGGACATCGGTTCCCTCGGAACGGGACCAAGCGGAGCTCCGCTCAGACGTGCATGATTTCCTGTTCCTTGGCGGCAACGAGCTGGTCGATCTCGGCGATCGCTTCGTCCGTCGCTTTCTGGACCCTGTCGGTTTCGGCGCGAGCCTCATCCTGCCCCATGGCGCCATCCTTTTCGAGCTTGCGCAACAGCTCGATGCCGTCACGGCGCACATGGCGCACGGCCACGCGGGCCTGCTCGGCATATTGATGGGCAACCTTGGAAAGATCGCGGCGGCGCTCCTCGTTGAGCTCGGGAAGCGGCACGCGGATGATCTGCCCTTCAGCCATGGGATTGAGTCCCAGCGAGGATTCCCGGATGGCCTTTTCGACCGCCGAGGCCATGGAACGGTCCCAAACCTGCACGCTGAGCATACGCGGCTCGGGCACCGATACTGTCGCCACCTGGTTGAGGGGCATCATCGAGCCATAGGCATCGACCATGATCGGCTCGAGCAGGCTGGCACTGGCGCGGCCCGTGCGCAGGCCGGCGAGATCGCCCTTCATGGACTCGATCGATTTCTTCATCCTGGTGCGCAGGCTGTCGAGTGAGAACGCTTCGGACATCAGGTTTCTCCCGGTCGTCTGGAGCAGGTCGCCCTTGCCAGCGCGCGCTGCTCGAAAATCTTGTTGTCTATGCGCGGGTCAGCCGACACGCGTGCTGGGGGTGCGCCCATCGAGAACGCCCACCAGACCATCCTTGTCCGACAAGGCATAAACGATTATCGGCAAGCCATTATCCCGCGCAAGCGCAAAAGCCGCCGTATCCATCACCCGCAGGTCCTGTGCAATCACCTCCTCGTGGGAAATGACGTCGAACCGGGTGGCTGACGGGTCCTTTTCGGGGTCCGCCGAATAAACGCCATCGACCTTGGTGCCCTTCAAAAGCACGTCGCAGCGCAATTCGATCGCCTTCAGCGCCGCGGCGGTGTCGGTGGTGAAGAATGGATTGCCGGTTCCGCCCGCGCAGATCACTGTCGCCCCACCTTCGAGCGCGGCAATGGCGGCGCGCTGGGTGAAGGTATCGCAGATCGAGGGCATCGAAACAGAGGAAAAAACGTGCGACCTACCCCCTGCTCTGCGGATGGCATCGCCCAGGGCCAGCGAATTGATCACGGTGCCAAGCATGCCCATGTGATCGCCGATCACCCGATCGCCGCCCTTGGCTGCGATGGCCATGCCCCGAAAAATGTTGCCGCCGCCAATGACGATGGCCACCTGGATGCCCTGCCGCGTGAGGTCCACGACCTGGCGCGCGATGGCGTTGAGGAATTGAGGCTCAATTCCATATGACTGGTCTCCGGCGAGGGCTTCGCCGGAGACCTTGAGCAAGACGCGTGAAAAGGCGTGTCTGGACATGCAAGTCCCGCTGTTGAGGCTTAAGAGCTAACGAATCCGATTGTGGCGGATACGTTACGCGGTGCCTGCAGCGGCGGCAACCTCGGCGGCGAAGTCAGATTCCTGACGTTCGATGCCTTCGCCCAGGGCAAAGAGCACGAAGCCGGTCACCTTGATCGGTGCGCCAACGTCGGCTTCCGCATTCTTGACCGCCTGCTCGACCGAGTTCTCGCCGTCGATGACGAAAGTCTGGGCCAGAAGCGTCACTTCCTCGTAGTACTTGCGGATCCGGCCTTCGACCATCTTTTCAACGATGTTGTCGGGCTTGCCGGACGCCTTGGCCTGTTCGGAGAACACGGCGCGCTCGCGCTCGACGGCCTCGGGGTCGAGGTCCTCGGAGGAAAGCGACAGCGGCTTGGTGGCAGCGACGTGCATGGCGATCTGCTTGCCAAGCGCTTCGAGCTTGGCTTTGTCGCCGGTGGATTCCAGCCCCACAAGCACGCCGATGCGGCCCAGGCCATCCGAAATCGCCGAGTGAACATAGGTGCCGACAACGCCTTCGCTCACTTCGAGCACGGCGGCGCGGCGCAGGGTCATGTTCTCGCCGATCTTGGCGATGGCTTCGGTCAGCTCCTCGGAGACCGTGCGGCCGGTGCCGGGATAGGCCGCGGCGGCCAGGGCTTCGACGTCGCCATTGACGTCCAGGGCGACCTCGGCCGTGTTGCGCACGATCGACTGGAACTGTTCGTTGCGAGCAACGAAGTCGGTTTCGGAATTGATTTCGACCACGGCGGCACGCTTGCCGGCCGCAGCAACGCCCACCAGACCTTCGGCAGTGACGCGGTCGGCCTTCTTGGCGGCCTTGGCCAGCCCACGGGCGCGGAGCCAGTCGACGGCGGCTTCAATGTCACCATTGGTTTCGGTGAGCGCCTTCTTGCAGTCCATCATGCCCACGCCGGTCATTTCACGGAGCTGTTTTACGTCTGCTGCACTGATTGACATCTCGATACCTCTTTGTCTGCCCTGGCCCCGCGCGAAACAGCGCGGGGTGGGCACGGATAATAGAAAAAGCGTGTCGGAGAGATGACGCGCGGAATCCTTAGCGTTCGTTCTCTACAGAAACGACCGACCTCAGGCCTGCGCTGCCTGCTCTTCTGCGGGCTGCTCGGCCGTCTCGGCTTCGAGAGCGGGCTCTTCGATCACCTCTTCGGAAGCACCCAGGTCACGGCCCAGCGAAGCAGACGAACGCGAAATGCCGTCGATCGCGGCCTTGGACACCAGCGACAGGTAGAGTTCGAGGGCGCGAGCGGCGTCGTCATTGCCCGGGATCGGGTAGTCGACGACATCGGGGTCGCAGTTGGTGTCGACGATGGCCACCACCGGAATACCCAGACGGCGGGCTTCCTTGATCGCGTTGGCTTCCTTGTTGGTGTCGATCACGAACAGCAGGTTCGGGATGTTGCCCATGTCCTTAATACCGCCCAGGTCGCGCTCGAGGCGTTCCTGTTCGCGGCTGCGCTGCAGACGCTCGCGCTTGGTGAGGCCGGTGGCGCCTTCAGCCTGAAGAGCTTCGAGTTCACGCAGGCGGGCGATCGAGTTCGAGATCGTCTGCCAATTGGTCAGCATGCCGCCGAGCCAGCGGGAGTTGACGAAATACTGCGCACTCTGGCGGGCAGCTTCGGCAACCAGCGGCGCAGCCTGGCGCTTGGTGCCCACGAACAGCACGCGGCCACCGTCGGCAACGGTGTCGCTGATGAGCTGCAGCGCGCGATAAAGCGCCGGAACCGTCTGGCTCAGGTCGAGAATGTGGATGTCGTTGCGAACGCCGAAAATGTAGCGTTCCATCTTGGGGTTCCAGCGGTGCTTCTGGTGGCCGAAGTGAACGCCGGCCTCAAGCAACTGACGCATGGAAAAATCGGGCAATGCCATTGGGTAACTCCTTTACCGGTTATGCCTCTGCAAAGGAAAAGAGGTGGGTTGCCCCACCACCGGATGGATCTGTTCAGGCACAGACCCGCCTCTGCATGTGGATTTGACGTCGCGGCCTATACAGGAGAGCTGGCACTAAGGCAAGCGCTGCCTGGCTCTGCGACGCATGTTAAAATGGTGCGGCTGGGGCCAAATTTCAACGGGTGCGGGGCTGGGCCGATGCCGTTGGCTCTGTTCCGGTAATAAATCCCGGAGACATATGGAAGAACCGCGCCTGCCCACCCTACCCTATCCTTCCGGGACTTGTGTCCAGAATCCAGCGCAGAGCCGCAACGAACGCAGATTTCGGCCAACCTAATTCAGCCGCACATCCACGACGCCGGTTATGGCCTTGAGGCCGCCGGCCAATTGCGGTGTCAGGCGGAACTGGCCCGGTAGCTCGATCTCGTATTCCCGCTCGCCCTGGTCGCGGACAAGGATGAGGCTGACGACCCCCTCGCCTCCGGGCTGAAGCTGCGTCTTGATTGGGCCCAGGCACTTTTCGTTGCCGGCGAAAATCGTCATGCGGCGGCCAAGCTTTTCGACCGACGCATCGATCGGCTCGCAATTGATCAACCGCAAGCGCACGCCGTCGGGCCGGGCTTCGGCGCCAACCTCGATGACCACCGAACTTCCGGGTTCCAGCCAGCGGCCGAAATCGTTGATCTGCTCGGAAAAAGCAATGCATTCATATGATCCGCTGGGATCTGAGAACATCATGATCGCCATCGTCGAACCCTTGCGCGTGCGGCGGTCCTGACGTGAAATCAACGTCCCCGCCAAGCGCCCGGCGACCGCGCCGTTCTGCGCCGCACGCTCGAACGCCGCCCATCGTTGCACGCGGAGCTTGTCGAAAAGCTCGGAATAATCGTCGAGCGGGTGCGCGGAGAGATAGAAACCAATGGCCGCATGCTCTCGGGCCAGGCGTTCCGTAAGGCTCCAGGGGGTCACATGTTCCGGCAAGGTGATCGCCTGGGGCTGGCTGGAGGCGAACATGTCGACGATCCCGTCGGCGCGGCCATTGGCCTCGCGCTGGGCGGTGTTGACCACGGTGTCGATCACTTCGACCAACTGCTCGCGACGCTTGGAGATGACGTCGAAAGCACCGGCGTTGATCAGTGTTTCCAGCGTGCGCTTGTTGATGATCTTGGGGTCGATACGCGATGCGAAATCGGCAAGATCCTTGAACGGCCGATCGCCGCGAACTTCGACGATATGCTCGGCGACCTGACGGCCGACCCCCTTGACCGCGCAAAGGGAATAATGAATGCGGCCCTCGCGCACCGAGAAATTGACCTCGGAGCGGTTGATGCAGGGCGGGACGACCTCGATCCCCTTCTTTTGCGCTTCGCGGCGGAAATCCGACAGCTTGTCGGTCTGCGCCATATCGAGGGTCATCGAGGCGGCGTAGAATTGCTGCGGGAAGTGGGTCTTCAAATATGCCGTCTGGTAGGAAACCCAGGCATAGGCAGCAGCGTGGCTCTTGTTGAAGCCGTAATTGGCGAATTTTGCGAGCAAGTCGAAGATGGTATCGGCCTGGCCCTTCTTGAGGCCGTTCGCCACTGCGCCTTCCTGGAAACGGACGCGCTGCTTGTCCATCTCGGCCTTGATCTTCTTGCCCATGGCGCGACGCAGCATGTCCGCTTCGCCCAACGAATATCCAGCCAGAAGCTGGGCGATCTGCATCACCTGTTCCTGGTAGACGATGATGCCATAGGTTTCGTCGAGCACGGCCGCCAGGGATTCATGCGGATACTCGACCTCTTCCCGGCCGTGCTTTCTGTTGATGAAGCTCGGGATATTGTCCATCGGGCCGGGCCGATAGAGTGCGTTCATGGCGATCAGGTCTTCGATGCGGTCGGGCTTGAGCTCGACCAGGGACCGGCGCATGCCGGGACTTTCAAACTGGAAGATGCCGTAAGTGTCGCCATCGGCGTAAAGCTTGTAGCTCGCCGCGTCGTCGAGCGGGATTGCATCGATATCGAGGTCGACGCCGGTCTGTTTGACCATATCGACGGCGTATCGAATGGTGGTCAGCGTCTTGAGCCCGAGGAAGTCGAACTTCACCAGACCCGCAGGTTCCACCCATTTGAGGTTGTATTGGGTGACCGGCATGTCGGATCGCGGGTCGCGATAGAGCGGCAGCAGCTTTTGCAGCGGCCGGTCGCCGATCACGATACCCGCCGCGTGGGTCGAGGCGTGGCGGTAAAGCCCTTCGAGCTTGCCGGCGATGCGCAGCAATTCGGCGACCGTTTCGTCCTCGTCGCGCATCATCTGCAGGCGCGGTTCGTCGTTAATGGCTTGCGCCAAAGTCACCGGATTGGCGGGATTGTTCGGGACGAGCTTACAGATACGGTCGACCTGGCCGTAAGGCATCTGGAGCACTCGGCCCACGTCGCGCAGGGCGGCGCGCGGCTGGAGCGTTCCGAAGGTGATGATCTGGGCGACCTGCTCGTAGCCGTATTTGTCCTGGACGTAGCGGATGACCTCTTCGCGGCGCTCCTGGCAGAAGTCGATGTCGAAGTCCGGCATCGATACGCGTTCGGGATTGAGGAAGCGCTCGAACAGCAAATTGTAACGCAGCGGATCGAGATCGGTGATGGTCAGGGCATAGGCGACGAGCGAGCCCGCGCCCGAGCCACGGCCGGGGCCGACTGGGATATCGTGCGCCTTGGCCCATTTGATAAAGTCCGAAACGATAAGGAAGTAACCGGGAAATTTCATGTCCCGGATAACCTTGAGCTCGAATTCGAGCCGCTCCTCATATTCCGTCGTGGTGCGCTCCGGCGCGTGGCCGTAAACCTCGAGTCTGCGCTTGAGACCCTCGCGTGCCTGCCGGGCCAACTCTTCGCCTTCGGCGGCCACGGCCTCGGCTTCGCTTACCCCTTCGGCAGCGGCGAATTTGGGAAGGATCGGATCGAGCGTGCGCGGGCGATAGCTGCAGCGCTGGGCGATTTCAACCGTATTTTCAATCGCTTCCGGCAGATCCGCAAAGAGGGCGATCATCTCCTCGCGCGTCTTGAAATAGTGCTGATCCGACAGGCGGCGCCGTTCGGTCTGAGCAACGACGGAACCCGCGGCGATGGCCAGGAGCGCGTCGTGGGAATCGAAATCGTCCTGTTTGGGGAAATAGGGTTCGTTGGTGGCAACCAGAGGCAGGTCGAGCCGATAGGCAAGATCGATCAGGCGAGGCTCGACCGAATTCTCGATGGCCCGGTCATGGCGTTGAATTTCGACGTAAAGCCGGTCGCCAAAGATGCGGGACAACACGCCGAGCCGGGCTTCCGCCTGGGCGTCGAGACCGGCGGCGAGATAGGGGTCAATGGCGCCTTCCGGGCCGCCGGTCAGGCAGATCAGCCCTGCCCCGTGATCGACGACCCAGTCGATGTGAGCGGCGGTGCGGCCATCGCAACCGACCTGGTAAGCCTTTGAAACCAATTCGGAAAGATTGGCAAAGCCGATCGAATTGGTGGCGATAAGGACGACAGTACCCTTGCCCAGGTTGATGCGGTCCGAGGGCTTCTCAGCGTCGGCGCCGAAATCGAGGGTGAGTTCGCACCCAATGATGGGTTGGATGCCCTTGCCCGAGGCTTTTTCGGAAAACTCCAATGCACCGAAGAGATTATTGGTGTCGGCAATGCCGATTGCCGGCTGTCCATCGGCCTTTGCCATCTCCAGAATCGCACCCAATTGCAGCGCGCCTTCGAGAAGGGAGAAGGCCGAATGGACGTGGAGATGAACGAAGCCGGGACCGGACATTGGGAGCGTAAACCCGAGAAAAGCTGGTGTTTCCTTGTGCCATTCCAAACCGTGCGGTGCCACCCTGAGGGTGGCTTTTGCACAGGGGGAATCAGGCGAGATAAGTGATCATATCGAAATAGAACAACGTCACGCCACCGAAGGCGGTCAGCGAAACCAGGGCCATGAAGTCCTTGACGAAAGCGAGCATGGGATCTCTCCTGTGTTTATGTTTTGTTCTTATAAGTTCTTTTTTTGTTCCTGTCCATATGACCATAGCGGGCTTGAGATCGCTGGTTAAAGAAAAGTTACGCCAGGTCTACCCGGCGTTTGCCGACACCGTTGTGCGAAATGGCCGGGATACGGGTGCAGCGGCCCGGGACGAGTGCGGGTAAACGCGGATCGACGACGTGCGAATCCATACGAAAACCTCCCGCTGGGAAACCAACCGGGGGGACGCATCGGACCGATCCCGACTGAGGTCAGAGGGCCAGCGGTTCGACCTTGCCCTGGACGATCGTCACCACGCGGTCGGCGCGGCGGGCGAGGTCATGATTGTGGGTGGCGATGATGCAGCCGGCGTTCTGCTGGCGGATCAGGTCCGAGAGCGCGGCGAAGACCGTGTCGGAGGTCGCCGGGTCCAGATTGCCGGTCGGCTCGTCGGCCAGCACCAGGCTGGGACGGTTGGCGGCGGCGCGGGCGATGGCGACGCGCTGCTGTTCGCCGCCCGAGAGTTCGGCGGGACGATGATGGGCCCGGTGGCCGATGCCCATGATGTCGAGCAGTGCCTTGGAACGCTCGTCGGCAGTCCCCTGCCCTTCGCCGGCGATGAGCTGGGGCATGGTGATGTTTTCCAGCGCGCTGAATTCGGGCAGCAGGTGGTGGAACTGGTAGACATAGCCGATGCGGTGACGGCGCAGGAGGGTGCGCTGGCGGTCAGCCAGCTTCGAGGTGCGCTCGCCATCGATATCGACATCGCCGCCGGTGGGACGTTCGAGCAGGCCACAGATATGGAGCAGAGTCGACTTGCCGGCGCCCGAGGGCGCGACCAGGGCAACGATCTCGCCGCGATTGATGGTAAGGGTGGCGCCGGTGAGGACATTCACCGCCGCTTCCCCGTCGCCATAGGTCTGGCGGACGTCGCGAAGGCTCAAAAGGACATCACTCATAGCGCAGCGCCTCCACGGGGTCATACTGGGCGGCGCGCCAGGCCGGGTAGAGCGTTGCGAGGAACGAGAGCCCCAACGCCACGGCGAGAACCACCGTGACCTCGAGCGGATCGACCCGCGACGGCAGTTCCGAAAAGGCGAAGATCTCGGGCGGGAACAGGGTGATGCCGAGCAGATTGGAAATCCAGGCGCGGATGGCCTCGGCATTGAGGGCGATGACCACGCCGAGAATGAAGCCCAGAATGGTGCCGATAAAGCCGATGGCGGTTCCGGTGATGCAGAATACCCGCATGATCGAGGCGCGGGTGGCGCCCATGGTGCGCAGCACGGCGATGTCGGCGGCCTTGTCCTTCACCAGCATGATGAGGCTGGAAATGATGTTGAAGGCGGCGACCAGGATGATCATCGACAGGATGGTGAACATCACGACCCGCTCGACCTGGAGCGCGGAAAACAGCGTCTGGTTGCGCGTCTGCCAATCGGTGAAAACCATGGGCCGGCCCGCCGCGTCCTCGAGCGGACGCTGCATGGTCGCCGTGGCATCGGGATCGGCAAGGAACACCTCGACCGCCGTTGCCATGCCGACGCGCTCGTAGGCAGCATCGATTTCCTCGTCCGTGGCGAGCGGATCGAGTTCCTCGAAGCCCTCGCGCAGCCTATCCTCATAGAGGCGGAAATAGGTCTGCGCCGCATCGATGGGCATATAGACGAAGAGCGAGTCGAACTCGACCATGCCCACATCGAAGATCGCGTTGACCGGATAGGTGCGGATCTGCGGCGTCGAGCCAAGCGGCGTGCGCGGTCCGTTGGGCGTAACGATGGTCAGCGGATCGCCGATGGCAAGGCCCAGATTGGCGGCCATGCGCGAGCCGATGGCCACCCCTTCCAGCTCATCCCAATCTTCCCAGCCGCCGTACTCGACACTTTGATAGAGCAAGGGCAGCTTCTCGATATCTTCGAGCGACATGCCGCGAATATTGGCTCCCGAGGAATTGTAGGGGCTCGAAACCAACGCCTGCCCTTCAACGAAGGCGACGGCGGAAACCACGCCTTCCACGCCCTCGAGATTGGCGCGCACCTGTTCGTAATCGGTGAACTGCTGCTCGATGGGAAAGCCCGTGAAATGGCCGTTGAGCCCCAAGGTACGGGTGATCAACTCGCCGCGAAAGCCGTTCATGACGCTCATCACGACGATCAGAGCGGCGACACCGATCATGATGCCGACCATGGTGAGAATAGCGATGACCGAAACGAAGGCGTCGCGGCGGCGGGCGCGCAGATAGCGCCCGGCCAGAACCCATTCAAAGCGCGAAAACGGTCGCGTTCCCTTTTGCCGCCGGGCGGCGTCGGTGGAGGTCAAACGTTGTCCCTGCGTTCGGGTTCGATCAGCGCTTTCAATCGGGCAACGGCGTCTTCGATGCCGATCGTTTCGCGCTCGTCGGTCTTGCGGTGCTTGATTTCGACTTCGCCAGAAGCGAGCCCGCGCGGGCCGACGATCAACTGGAACGGAATACCGATCAGATCGGAGGTCGCAAATTTCTGCCCGGCGCCGGATTCGCGGTCATCATAGAGAACGTCGATTCCGGCCGCCTGGAGCTGGCCATAGAGTTTGTCGTTGGCCGCATCGCACTGTGCGTCGCCCGATTTGAGATTGATGAGGCTCACTTCGAACGGGGCGACCGAAACCGGCCAGACGATACCGTTGTCGTCATGGCTGGCCTCGATGATGGCAGCGACGAGTCGCGAGGGGCCGATGCC
Organism: Pelagibacterium sp. H642; assembly: GCF_031202855.1. Taxonomy (GTDB): domain Bacteria; phylum Pseudomonadota; class Alphaproteobacteria; order Rhizobiales; family Devosiaceae; genus Pelagibacterium. Next base: position 3,625,994 of record NZ_CP101829.1, read on the forward strand.
GTAGGAGCCCATATGCACCGGGACTTCCTTGCCATCTGGGCCCATCACCTTGGCGCCCATGGGCTCGGAATATTTGGTGCCGAAATAGAAGATGTGCCCCACCTCGATGCCGCGCGCGGAAACGCGCTGATCTTCGGGCACGTTCTGCTCATATTCGGCCATGTCGACCATTTCCTCGGTCGCGGCGTAAAGCGAGGTCCAATCGTCGACAATGGGGCTCAGGTCGGAGCGGAAATCGGTGTCGGCGGAAGGGATCGGCTTTTCGAGCAGTTCCTTGTGGCAGAATACGGCGCTTTCGCCGGTATCGGCCAGAACGATGAATTCATGCGAAAGATCGCCGCCGATCGGGCCGGTATCAGCCCGCATGGGAATGGCGGTGAGCCCGAGCCGGTGGAAGGTGCGCAGATAGGCCACGAACATGCGCTGATAGGCCTTGACCGCGCCTTCCTTGTCCAGATCGAAGGAATAGGCGTCCTTCATGAGAAATTCGCGGGCGCGCATGGTGCCGAAGCGCGGGCGCACCTCGTCGCGGAACTTCCACTGGATGTGATAGAGATTGAGCGGCAGATCCTTGTAGGACTTCACATAGGTCCGGAAGATGTCGGTGATCATCTCCTCATTGGTAGGCCCATAGAGCATGTCGCGCTCGTGCCGGTCCTCGATGCGGAGCATTTCCTTGCCATAGGCGTCATAGCGCCCGCTCTCGCGCCAGAGATCGGCGGATTGGATGGTGGGCATCAGGAGCTGGATGGCGCCGGAGCGGTTCTGCTCCTCTTCAATGATCTTTTCGATCTTGCGCAGCACCTTGAACCCCAGCGGCAGCCAGGAATACAGCCCCGAAGCCTGCTGACGGATCATGCCCGCCCGCAGCATGAGGCGGTGAGAAACAATTTCTGCCTCTTTGGGGGTCTCTTTGAGGACGGGCAGGAAATAGCGTGAGAGGCGCATGAAAACTCCGAGCTGCCGAGAATCGACAATGGCTCAATACCGGGCGGAACCATCAAGCGCAATGGAGTGCACGATGGCAAGGCGGACCCTTGTTTGCCCCTATGACAGTTTTTTGACGCGGTGTGACAAATCCACGCATTTTCTTCTTGTCGCGGCAAAATGTCCTTGGTAGGGTCCGCCCCATAAAACGAACGGCGGGTACAACCCGCCCGACGCTGACAACGTCAAGGGAGGAGCACTGGCCGCCCATCTGCGCGCTGTAAGACCAGTGGATTGTCGCGAAACTTTTTTAGAATGCAGGGCTTAGCCCTGCATTTTTTTATTTTACGTGAGGAAAAGCGGGGGATGCGGGGCGCGCGCCGGAGGTCACACCTCTTCCGCTGCCGCAAGAGGCCTTGCGGGTCTCCGGGTCCAGGACCGGGAGAGCGGTGAGGTTCCGGCAGGGCTGTGTTTTTCGGCGCCCCCTCTCCCGCGTCATTCTCGGGCTTTAATCCCGAATTGACCGGAAAACCGCGAAAGCTGAACCGGCCCTTCGGCTAGCTCCAGTATTCCTGCAGCGCGGGATTGGAGAGGACCCAGAACAGCAGCACGGTGACGACGGCGGAAATCACGGTCGTCGCCAGCACCTTTTGCCATAGATGCGCCTTGACCGGCGCGCCGGGTTCGGTGCCCTGGACGAACTCACCATCCTCATGTTGCCCGCGCACGCCGAAAGGGAGCACGGCGAAGAGGACCGTCCACCAAACGATGAAATAGATGGCGACATAGGTGAAGGGCTGCATGAACTCGTTCCTTGTCGCGTTGCCCGAACCGAAAAACCGCTTTCCGGCAACGCTCCTGATCACACCTTGTGGACGAACACCTTGACGATGGGCTTGCGGCCCCAGGCGGCGTTGAGCTCGGAGCGCACGGCCCGGCGAATGGCCTCGGCAAAGCGCCCTGTATCGCCACGGCGTTTTTCGGGGAAGCTCTTGATGGTGCCCCTCACCGCATCGTGAGCGACCGCACTCAACGGATCGTCATCGTCTGCCAGATCGGGAATGCCGTCCAGATCGAATACCGGCCCTGAGACGATCTGTCCCTTGGCGTTGACCACCAGCGAGACGATGACCACGCCGCCGAAGCCGAGGCGGCGGCGATCGCGGACATTGGACTCCTCGGGCGTGCACAGCAGGTTGCCATCGAGATAGAGAACGCCGGTGGGAACCTCGCCAGGGAAGTGCTTGGGTTCGGGATAAAGCCGAACCATGTCGCCATTGCGGATCGACATCACCGTCTTGATGCCCTTTTCACGCCCGAAGGTGGCGTGGGCCTCAAGGTGCATTGGCTCGCCATGGACGGGGATCAGCACGTCCGGCTTCAGCCAATTGTAGAGCTGGGCGAGTTCGTGCCGACGCGGGTGACCGGAGACGTGGATCATCTCGTCGCGCCCGGTGACCACCTCGACGCCCCTGTCGACCAGCTTGTTCTGGATATCGAGGACCGCCTTTTCGTTACCAGGAATCGCCCAGGAGGAAAAGATCGCCATATCGCCGGGTGAAAGGTCGATGACCGGGTGTGAACCATCGGCGATGCGGGCCATGGCGGCGCGGGCCTCGCCCTGGCTACCGGTGCAGATCAGCACAACCTTGTCGCGCGGCAGGTAGCCATAGGCGTCCTGGTCGAGGAAATCGGGGATGCCTTCCATCAGCCCCAACTCGCGGGCAATGCCGGCGATGCGGTGCACCGCCCTGCCCGCGGCGACGACCTGACGGTCGGCCTTGGCGGCGGCGCGGGCGATCGAGATCATGCGGCCCAGATTGGAAGCGAAGATGGTGACGGCGACACGGTTCTTGGCCGTGGCGATCAGGCGCTCGAGATTGACGCCGACTTCGGTTTCCGAGGGGCTGTCGCCGTCCTTCATGGCATTGGTGGAATCACAGATCAGCGCCAGCGGCTTGCCATCCGCTCCGAGTTCCCGGAAGCGCTTGATGTTGGTGGGCGGGGTGCCGACGGGCTCGGGATCGATCTTCCAGTCGCCGGTGTGGAGGACGCGGCCGGCGGGCGTTTCGATCAGCAGGGCATTGGATTCGGGGATCGAGTGAGAAACCTCGATGGCTTCGACCTTGAAGGGTCCAACCTGGAAGGGAATGCCCGGCGTGAAGATCTGAATCTCGACATCGTCCTCGATGTTGTTGGAAATCCGCTTGGCCTTGAGCATTGCCGCGCCGAAGCGGCCGGCAAAGACCGGCTTGTCGAAGGCGGGCCAGATATCGAGGATGGCGCCGTAGTGGTCCTCGTGGGCGTGGGTGAGGACAAGGCCAACGACATTGTCGGATTCGTCTTCGAGAAAGGAGGGGTCGGGCATCACCAGTTCGATGCCGGGCAGCTCGGGGCCGCCGAAGGAAACGCCGCAATCGACGACCAGCCATTTGCGGTTTTCTTGAGGGCCGAAACCATACAGCCCCATGTTCATGCCGATTTCGCCGACACCGCCCAAGGGCACGAAGACCAGTTCGTCGGCGCCCGAATTGCTTTTTGCCATAAGCCAATAGCGCGGCCGGAGTGCGGCCGCGTCCTCTAAAAAAATGCGGCAATCGCCCTCGTCAGCGCAGCGTTGCCGTGGTTCCAAAATGGACGTCGCCCGCCGCAATGGCGATGCGATGCCCTTCGTCGTCGCGGACAATCAGATGGCCCGCATCATCAATCGTTTCAAAAACGCCGCGCAACACGCCATCGTTGCGCTGGACGGCGACCTCGGTGCCGATGCCGGCGGCGCTGCCGCGCCAGGCCCGGATGATCTCGGCGGTGCCTTGGCCATTGTTCCACTTCTGGTAACACTCGACCCAGCTTTCGGCCAGTGCTTCGAAGACCGCTGCGGCATCGAAGCGCGCGCCAAGGGCGGCAAGCGAGGTGGCCGGGTATGGCAGCCCCTCGGGTGCGGCGACGACGTTGACGCCGATGCCGATGACGATGGCCGTCTTGCCGTCGGGCCGCTTCTGGGCTTCGAGCAGAATGCCGGCGAGTTTGGCGCCGTCGGCGAGCAGGTCATTGGGCCATTTGAGCGCGATGCGCGCCCTGCCCGTTGCGCTCGTGGAATTTTCGTCTTGTCGCGCGGTCGAACCGGAAAAGTCTCCAACTTTTCCTGACCACGCTCCATCAGCGCCGTCGATGCCGCTGCGGATGGAGGCGGCAGGCATGAGGCGGGCAAGCGCTGCATTGAGGGCGACGCCGGCAACGAAACCGAGGCTGGCGAGATTTGCCGCCGGAGCGTCGGGAACGATCAGCAGGGAAGCGGCGAGATTGCCGTGGGGGTTTTCCCACTTGCGACCGCGGCGGCCCCTGCCCTCAGTCTGCTGCAGGGCGGCGAACCAGATTTTTCCGGCATCGCCGGCCAGAGCGGCGTTCATCGCTTCGGCGTTGGTCGAGCCGACCGTATCGAAGCCGATCACACGGTAACCGGCTTCGATGGCCTTGGGAGGGAGCGGGAACGCGACCACGCTAGAACAGCGAATTGGCAGCGCTGTGCGCCAGCGCGGTCAGGGCCGGACCGACCGTTACATAATAGGTCAGGATCAGGAACCCGGTGAGGGCGATCACGACGCGCAGTTCGACCGCCGGGACCGCATAGGCAGCCGTGGGCTCGTCGAAATACATCACCTTGATGACGCGCAGGTAGTAGAAGGCCGAAACCGCGCTGGCCAGCATGCCGATGACGGCAAGGACGAAGAGTTGGGCTTCCATGGCGGCGAGGAAGACCTGCCACTTGGCAAAGAACCCGGCAAACGGCGGCAACCCGACCAGGGAGAACATGAAGAGCGCCAGGATGCCCGCTACGAAGGGCCTCGATTTGGCGAGGCCGGCGAGATCGTCGATGGTTTCGACATAGCCGTCCTCGTTCTTGAGCGCCAGGATGCAGGCGAAGGTGCCGATGGTCATGGTCAGATAGATCGCCATGTAGATGGCGACGCCCTCGACCCCGACCAGGCTGCCGGCGGAGAGCCCGACAAGCGCGAAGCCAACATGGCCAATGGAGGAATAGGCCAGAAGGCGCTTCAAGTTATTCTGGCCGATGGCCGCGAACGAGGCCAGCACCATCGAAGCGATGGAGATGAAGATCACCACTTGCTGCCAATCGCTGGCGATGGGCTCGAAGGCATCGAAGACGATGCGGATCAGCAGCGCCATGGCCGCGACCTTGGGCGCCGACGCGAAGAAGGCGGTGACCGGGGTCGGCGCGCCTTCGTAAACGTCGGGCGTCCACATGTGGAACGGCACGGCGGAAATCTTGAAGGCGATGCCGGCCAGAAGGAACACCAGGCCGAAGATGACGCCCGGATTGCGATCGCCCAGCGCCACGGCCTGGGCGATTTCGTTGAGCTGGGTATGGCCGGTAAAGCCATAGACCAGCGACGCGCCATAGAGCAGCATGCCCGAGGACAGCGCCCCGAGGACGAAATATTTCAGGCCCGCTTCGGTGGCCTTGGCGCTGTCGCGCTTGAAGGCGGCAACGACGTAGAGGGCCAGCGACTGCAGTTCGAGGCCGACATAAAGGCTCATCAGGTCGTTGGCCGAAACCATCATCATCATGCCCAGCGTCGCAAGGACGACAAGCACGGGATATTCGAACTTGTTGAGCCCGTTGTCCGAGGCGGTGGAGACCGAAAGGATCAGCGCGAAGGCCGAGCCGGCGATGACCAAAACCTTCATGAAGCGGGCAAAGCCGTCATTGATGAAGCCGCCGGCAAAGATCACGCCTTCGGTCGAGCGGAAGACGATCATCACGGCGACGGCCAGCATGAGCCCGATGGCAATGCCGGTGACGACCGTCGAGTTCTCCTTTTTCGAGAACACGCCCAGCAGCAACAGTGCCAGCGCGCCGATGGCCAGCAGCATTTCGGGATAGGCAGGCGCCAGAGAGGCGAAACCGGTAAATTCGGACATGTTCACCTCCTAATGAGCCGCTGGCGCGGCTGCTTCGGCCGGCACTTGAATCTCGACCGCCGGAGCGATCTGCTCGATGCCGACGGCGGCCTGATACTGCTCGACGAGTGCATCAACCGAGACGGCCATCGCGTCCATCAGCGGCGCGGGGTAGAAACCAAAGAGAATGGTCAGGACGATCAGGGGCACGATCGTCACCATCTCGCGGGCGTTGAGATCGAGAATGCCTTTCAGGCTTTCCTTTTCGAGCGCGCCCCAGATGATCTTGCGGTAGAGCCAGAGCGCATAGCAGGCCGAAAGGATCACGCCTGTGGTGGCGATCACCGCGAACCAGGTGTTGACCTGGAAGATGGCCAGAAGCGTCAGAAACTCCCCGACAAAGCCCGAGGTGCCCGGCAGGCCCACATTGGCCATGGTGAACACCATGAAGGCAAAGGCATATTTGGGCATGCGCTCGACAAGCCCGCCATAAGCCTCGATATCGCGGGTGTGCATGCGGTCATAGATGACGCCGACCGAAAGGAACAGCGCACCCGAGACGATGCCGTGGCTGATCATCTGGAAGATCGCCCCCTGCACGCCGTAAACATTGCCCGCGAAGATGCCCATAGTGACAAAGCCCATATGGGCAACCGACGAATAGGCGATCAGCTTCTTGATATCGGTCTGAACGAACGCGACCAGCGATGTGATGACGATGGCGGCGACCGAAAGCACGAACACGAAGTTCGAGAAATAGGCCGATGCATCGGGGAACATGGGCAGCGAAAAGCGCAGGAAGCCATAGCCGCCAAGCTTGAGCAGGATCGCCGCCAGGATGACCGAGCCAGCCGTCGGCGCCTCGACGTGCGCCTCGGGCAGCCAGCGGTGGAACGGCCACATGGGCATCTTGACCGCCAGCGAGGCAAAGAACGCCAGCCAGAGCCAGAACTGCATCTCGGGCGGGAAATCGACCCGCAGCAGACGCGCGATATCGAGCGTCCCCGCGTACCAGTACATCGCCATGATGGCGAGCAGCATCAGCACCGAACCGACGAAGGTGTAGAAAAAGAACTTATAGCTGGCCTGAATGCGCCGCTTGCCACCCCAGATGCCGATGATCAAGAACATCGGAACCAGCGTGCCTTCGAAGAAGACATAGAACATGGCCAGATCGAGCGTGGCGAAGACGCCGATCATCAGCGTCTCGAGCATCAGGAACAGCACCATGTATTCGCGGATGCGGAAAGTGATCGAATCCCAACTCGCCAAAATGCACATAGGCATCAACAAGCCGGTCAATACAATGAACAGCACGGAAATGCCGTCCACGCCCATCCGGTAACCGATGACGTCCCCAAGCCATTGATGATTCTGCACAAACTGGAACGATGCCGTCTCGGGATCGAACATGCCCCACATGACCAGCGTGAAGACGAAGGTCACCACAGTGGTGGCCAGCGCGATGCGCTTGACGTTGAGCTCGGAGACCGCGTCGCGGCCCGGGGTCAGCAGAATGAAGAAGGCCCCGACCAGCGGCAGAAAGGTAACGATGGTCAGGATGTTATTTTCAAGGATCATCCCAGAAGCCCCCCGGCGGCGATGGCCCAGGTGATAAGCGCGGCAACGCCGATGAGCATGGCGAAGGCGTAGTGATAGAGATAGCCCGACTGCAGGCGCGTAACGTAACCCGTAGCCTGCTTGACGCGGCGGCCCAGGCCCTCGACCAGGGTCTGGTCGACCAGCCAGTCATCGAATCCCTTCCAGAGCGCGGTGCCGATCCAGCGCGCCGGCCGCACGAAGATGCGGTCATAGAGCTCGTCGAAGTACCACTTGTTCAAGAGGAATTGATAGAGCCCGCGATGCTCTTCGGCGAGGCGCTTTGGCGTTTCCGGGCTGCGGATATACATGAACCAGGCCAGGGCAAAGCCGATGAGCATGGCGATGGTGGCCGACCATTTGACCCAGGTCGGCACATGGTGGGCCGCATCGATAATGCCACCGTCGACGACCAGGGCACCGTGGAAGAAATGCTCGATATGCTCGGCATGGCCGAAGAAAGAGTCATAGAAGATGACGCCCGAGAGCACCGCCCCGACGGCCAGGACATAGAGCGGGATCAGCATCACGTTCGGGCTCTCATGAGCATGATCGAACGTATGATGATCGGCACGGGTCGAGCCGTGGAATGTGAGGTGCACGAGACGCCAGGAATAAAAGCTCGTGAACATGGCCGCGATGACCAGCAGCCAGAAGGCCAGCGTTCCCGTGGAGCCGCCGAAGGCATAGGCGGATTCGATGATCGAATCCTTGGAGAAAAAGCCGGCAAACCCAAGCGAGGTGCCGGGGATGCCCACCCCGGTCAATGCCAGGGTACCGATCATCATCATCACGTAGGTGATGGGCACCTTCCGGGCGATGCCGCCCATATTGCGCATATCCTGCTCATGATGCATCGCGTGGATGACCGAGCCGGCGCCAAGGAACAACAGCGCCTTGAAGAAGGCGTGGGTGAAGAGGTGGAAGATCCCCGCCGAATAGGCCCCTACCCCGAGCGCGACGAACATGTAGCCGAGCTGGGAACAGGTGGAATAGGCGATGACCCGCTTGATGTCGTTCTGCACCAGACCAACGGTCGCCGCAAAGAAGGCCGTGATGGCGCCGATATAGATGACGAACAGGGTTGCCGCTTCACTCAACTCGAACATGGGCGAGAGCCGCGCGACCATGAAGACGCCGGCGGTCACCATAGTGGCGGCGTGGATGAGCGCGGAAACCGGGGTCGGACCCTCCATGGCGTCGGGCAGCCAAGTGTGGAGCAGGAACTGGGCCGACTTGCCCATGGCGCCCATGAACAGCAGCAGACAGATGACGGTCATGGCGTGGGCATCCCACCACAGGAACGGGATGGTCGCCTCGGCCACACCAGGCAGAGCCGCGACGGTTTCATCGAACCCGAGCGTGCCGATCAAGAAGAAGGTGCCGAAGATGCCCAGCGCAAAGCCGAAATCGCCAACGCGGTTGACCACGAACGCCTTCATGGCGGCGGCGCGGGCGGATTCCTTCTGATACCAGAAGCCGATCAGGAGATATGAGGCCAGCCCGACGCCTTCCCAGCCGAAGAACATCTGCACGAAGTTGTCGGCGGTCACCAGCATGAGCATGGCGAAGGTGAAGAGCGAGAGATAGGCGAAGAACCGCGCCCGATGCGGATCCTCGTGCATGTAGCCGATGGAATAGAGGTGCACGAGGCTCGAGACGGTGTTGACCACCACCAGCATGATGGCGGTGAGCGTATCGACGCGCAGAACCCAATCAAGCTGGAGATCGCCGGCGTGAATCCAGGTCAGCACGGTGACCTTGTAGGCTTCCCCATCGCCCAAAAAGAACGGCAGGAAGACGATCCACGAGAGCACGGCAGCAGCCATGAGCAACGAGGTCGTGATGATTTCAGCGGGCTTGTGGCCGATGACGCGGCCGAACAGGCCGGCGACCAGCGCCCCGATCAGCGGCAGGAAGACAATTGCCTGGATCATGGCTGACCTTCTTGTTGGAGCATGATCTTTTCCGAAAACCGGTATTCACTTTTCGGGATCATGCTCTAGCCCTTCATCATGTTGACGTCCTCAACCGCGATGGAGCCGCGGTTGCGGAAGAAGATCACGAGGATCGCCAAGCCGATGGCGGCCTCGGCGGCGGCGACGGTCAGGATCAGAAGCGCGAATACCTGGCCGACCAGATCGCCCAGATGGGCAGAGAAGGCCACGAGGTTGATGTTGACGGCGAGCAGGATGAGCTCGATCGACATCAGGATGATGATGATGTTCCTGCGGTTCAAAAAGATTCCGAACACCCCGATGGTGAACAGAATGGCCGCTACGGTCAGGAAGTGACCGAGCCCGATAACCGGTGTCATCTTTTATTCCCCCTACAGCCCTTTTCCGCTCTCGACTTTGACGGTCGAAACGCCCGATTTGCCCCGCGCGACCTGGGCCGCAATGTCCTGGCGCTTGACGTTGGGCTTATGGCGCAGAGTGAGGACGATCGCCCCGATCATGGCCACCAGCAGCACAAGGCCACACGCCTGGAACAGATAAATGTAATTTGTGTAGAGCACTTGCCCGAGTGCCCTGGTGTTTTCAACGCCGGCATCGATCGGGAGCGCCCCGGTTCCCGCCGCCTGGGGAACGATGAACGCCGAACCGGCGACCAGCAGCAGTTCGAGCAACAGGATGATGCCAACCACGAAGCCGATGGGCGCATATTGCATGACGCCCTGGCGCAGCGCGCGGAAATTGACGTCGAGCATCATCACCACGAACAGGAACAGCACGGCGACGGCGCCGACATAAACGACGACCAGGATGAGCGCGAGGAACTCCGCGCCCGCCAGCATGAAAATGCCGGCGGCGTTGACGAAGGCGAGGATGAGAAACAGCACCGAGTGCACGGGATTTCGCGAGGAAATCACCATGATCGCCGAGGCAATCACCACGGCCGAGAACAGGTAGAAGAAAAACAGCGGCAAGGTCACCTGTCGCTCCTAACGGTACGGTGCGTCGAGGGCGATGTTGGCGGCGAGTTCACGCTCCCAACGATCGCCATTGGCCAGGAGACGCTCCTTGGAGAAATAGAGCTCCTCGCGCGTCTCGGTTGCGAATTCGAAGTTGGGCCCCTCGACGATGGCATCGACCGGGCAGGCTTCCTGGCAGAAGCCGCAATAGATGCATTTGACCATGTCGATGTCGTAACGGACCGTGCGGCGCGTGCCGTCGTTCTGGCGCGGGCCGGCCTCGATGGTGATGGCCTGGGCCGGGCAGATCGCCTCGCAGAGCTTGCAGGCGATGCAGCGTTCTTCGCCGTTCGGATAGCGGCGTAGGGCGTGCTCGCCGCGGAAGCGCGGGGAAACGGCGCCCTTTTCGAAGGGGTAGTTGATGGTTGGCTTGGGCGAGAAGAAATAGCGCATCGCCAAAAAGAAGGTCGACACGAACTCGCGCAGGAACAGGGCGTCGAGGAACCGCAAGGCGCTCATAGGCTCTCTCCTTATGCCATGCCGCCATGCCAGCCCCAGCCGGTGAGCTGGAGGACGGCGGCGACGATGATGACCATGGCCAGCGAGATGGGCAGGAAGACCTTCCAGCCCAGACGCATCAACTGGTCATAGCGGTAACGGGGCACCATGGCCTTGACCATGGCGAACATGAAGAACGCAAGGCAGACCTTCAGAACGAACCACACCACACCGGGAATCCAAGTGAAGGGCGGCAGGTCCACCGGCGCGCTCCAGCCGCCCAGGAACAGGATGGTGGTGAGCGCGCACATGAGGATGATGGCGACATATTCGCCGAGCATGAACATCATGTAGGGGGTGGAGCCGTACTCGGTCATGAAGCCGGCGACGAGCTCGGATTCCGCTTCGACCATGTCGAAGGGCGGCCGGTTGGTTTCGGCCAGCGCCGAAATGAAGAAGATCACGAACATTGGAAACAGCGGCAGCCAATACCAGTTGAGAATGGTCAGCCACGGGACGCCGAGCATGGTGGCAAGCCCGCCCGATTGCTGGGCGAGGACGATGTCAGTGAGGTTGAGTGAGCCGACGCAGAGCAACACCGTAATGATGACGAAGCCGATGGAGACTTCGTAGGAGACCATCTGCGCGGCCGAGCGGAGCGAGCCCAGGAACGGGTATTTCGAGTTCGACGACCAGCCCGCCATGATGACGCCATAGACGCTCAATGAGGAGATGGCGAAGATATAGAGGATGCCGATGTTGATGTCGGCCAGCGCCCAGCCTTCGTCGAGTGGGACCACGGCCCAGGCGGCGAGCGCCAGAAGAACGGTGACCAGCGGGGCGAGGATGAAGACGGCCTTGTCGGCGCCGGCGGGGATCACCGGTTCCTTGAGGACGAATTTGAGCAGATCGGCGAAGCTCTGCAGCAGACCGAAGGCACCCACGACGTTGGGGCCGCGACGAATCTGGACTGCGGCCCAGATCTTGCGGTCGGCCAGCAGAATATAGGCCGTGAAGACCAGAAGCGCGACCAGCAGCAGCAGTGCCTTCCAGACAAACCCGACCATGGTGCCCAAGCCGATGATGGGCACACCGAAGAGATAGTCGAGCGCGTAGATAATCCAGTCCATATCGCTGCCTTACTCTGCGGCCTGTTTCAGACCCGCCATGAGCTGCGAGCATTCGGCCATGGTGGCGGATGCGCGGGCTATGGGGTTGGTGAGGTAGAAATCGCTGACGGCATTGCGGAAGGCCGCATCGCCCGGCTTTTTCGCGCGGATCGGCTTCCAGCCATTGTCCGGCACCGCATCGATCTGCGCCAGATGCGGGTGCTTCTCGAACATTGCGCTGCGCAATTGCGCGAGGCTGTTCCACGGCAAAACCGTGCCGGCATGCCCCGATAGAGCGCGCAGAATGGCCCAATTTTCCTTGGCATCGCCCGGAGGGAACACGGCGCGCTGGGCCATTTGCGGACGGCCCTCGGTGTTGACGAAAATGCCGGACTCTTCGGTATAGGCGGCCGAAGGCAGGATCAGATCGGCGCGATGGGCGCCGCGATCGCCGTGCGAGCCGATATAGATCACGAAGGCGCCCGGCGCGATCTCGATCTCGTCGGCACCCATATTAACGACGACATCGGCTCCGGCCATCGCCGCTTCCAAGCCGCCCTCCGTGGCCGCACCGACGTCCATCGCGCCAACGCGCGACGCGGCCGTGTGCAGCACGAGAAACTTGGACTTGGCCTTGTCTGCCGCCTTCATCGCCTGGCTCAGCACCGCTTCGCCATCGGCTTCGGTGAGGGCGCCCTGCCCGACGATCATGACGCCGGCCACGCCGTGCTTGTCGTCGTGGTCCATGTCGGCGAGCCTGATCAGCGCGGCGCGATCGTTCCCGATGTCGCTCACGTCATAGGTGAGCGAGGCCGGCTCGCCGATGCGGGCGATCTTGGCGCCATTGAGCCATGCCTTGCGGATCCGGGCGTTGATGACCGGCGCTTCGACACGCGGATTGGCTCCCACCTGCAGGATCATCTGCGCGCTGTCGATATCGGCGATGGCCGCGTTGCCGACATAGGCCGAGCGGTTGCCGATGGGCAGCTTGGCCCCGTCGACACGGCATTCTACGTTGCCCCCCAGTCCTTCGACCAGGGCCTTGAGCGAAAAGGCGGCCTCGGTGGAAACCAGGTCACCGACGAGGCCCGCGACTTTCTTTGCCCCGGCCAATGCCTTGGCGGCGCTGTTCAGCGCCTCGGTCCAATCCACGGGCTGCAGCTTGCCCCTTTTGCGGGCATAAGGCCGGTCGAGGCGCTGGGTGCGCAGGCCGTCCCAGACGAAGCGGGTCTTGTCGGAAATCCACTCCTCGTTGACGCCCTCATGCGTGCGCGGGAGAATGCGCATGACTTCGCGGCCGCGAGCATCGACGCGGATATTCGAGCCGACGGCGTCCATCACGTCGATCGTCTCGGTCTTGCTCAACTCCCAGGGGCGAGCCTGGAAGGCGTAGGGCTTGGAGGTCAGCGCGCCGACCGGGCAGAGGTCGATGACGTTGCCCTGCAATTCGCTGGTCAGCGCCTGTTCGAGATAGGAGGTGATCTCGGCATCCTCGCCACGGCCGATCAGGCCGAGCTCGGAGACGCCGGCGACTTCGGTGGTGAAGCGCACGCAACGGGTGCAGTGGATGCACCGGTTCATGATCGTCTTGACCAGCGGGCCGATATATTTGTTCTCCACGGCGCGCTTGTTCTCCCAATAGCGGGAGGTGTCGACGCCATAGGCCATGGCCTGGTCCTGCAGGTCGCACTCGCCGCCCTGATCGCAGATGGGACAATCGAGCGGGTGGTTGATGAGCAGGAATTCCATCACGCCTTCGCGGGCCTTCTTGACCATGGGCGTGTTGGTGAACATCTCGGGCGCTTCGCCGTTCGGCCCGGGGCGCAGATCGCGCACGCTCATGGCACAGCTCGCCTGGGGCTTGGGGGGGCCGCCCTTCACTTCGACAAGGCACATGCGGCAGTTCCCGGCGACCGAGAGGCGCTCGTGGTAGCAGAAACGCGGAATTTCCGCGCCCGCCGCCTCGGCGGCCTGCATCAGCGTGAAGTGATCGGGAACCTCTATCAGTTCGCCATCGACCTTGATTTGCGCCATTGGCTTACTCCGCCGCAACCGACGGTACGGCACCGTCGGAGGTGGATTTGTAGGTGTATGCGTCGATCCGCTCTTCGATGACGTGGCGGAAATTCCTGATCAGCCCCTGGATCGGCCAGGCGGCGGCATCGCCGAGCGCGCAGATGGTGTGGCCCTCGACCTGCTTGGTAACCGCGAACAGCATGTCGATCTCGCGCTTTTGCGCTTCGCCACGCACCATGCGTTCCATCACGCGCATCATCCAGCCGGTGCCTTCGCGACAGGGCGTGCACTGGCCGCAGCTTTCGTGCTTGTAGAAAGCGGAGAGGCGCCAGATGGCCTTGATGATGTCGGTGGACTTGTCCATCACGATCACGGCGGCGGTGCCGAGCGAAGATCCCACTTCACGAAGTCCGTCGAAGTCCATGTAAGCGGTGCGGATTTTCTCTCCAGGCACGCAGGGAACCGAGGAGCCGCCGGGAATGACCGCCAGGAGATTGTCCCAGCCGCCACGGACACCGCCGCAATGCTTTTCGATCAATTCCTCAAAGGGCGTGCCCATCTCTTCTTCAAAGGTCGCCGGGTTGTTGACGTGGCCCGAGACGCAGAAGAGCTTGGTGCCGGTGTTGTTCTCGCGGCCGAGCCCCGCGAACCAGGAGGCACCGCGCCGCAGGATTTCCGGCACAACGGCGATGGATTCGACGTTGTTGACGGTGGTGGGACAACCATAAAGGCCCATACCGGCCGGAAACGGCGGCTTCAGACGCGGCTGTCCCTTCTTGCCTTCAAGCGATTCCAGAAGCGCGGTTTCCTCGCCGCAAATATAGGCCCCTGCGCCGTGGTGGACGACGATATCGAAGTCCCAGCCATGGACATTGTCCTTGCCGATCAGGCGCGCGTCATAAGCCTGCTGCACGGCAGCTTCGAGCCGGTGACGCTCGCGCATGAATTCGCCGCGCACATAGATGAAGGCCTTGTGCGCATCCATGGCGCGGCCAGCAATCAGGCAGCCCTCGATCAGATGGTGTGGATCGTGGCGCAGGATCTCGCGATCCTTGCAGGTGCCCGGCTCGGATTCGTCGGCGTTGACGACGAGGTAATGCGGGCGCCCATCATTGACCTTGGGCATAAAGCTCCATTTGAGGCCGGTCGAGAACCCAGCGCCGCCACGGCCGCGCAGGCCGGAGGCCTTGACCTCATTGGTCAGCCATTCCCGCCCCTTGTCGAGCAGATCCTTGGTGCCGCTCCAGGAGCCACGGCGCTTGGCCCCTTCAAGGCCCCAATCGTCCTGCCCATAGAGATTTGTGAAAATGCGGTCCTTATCACTCAGCATCGTTCAAATCCCCTAGCGCGGCTTCTTGCCGAAGACGCGGACATATTCGTCGATTCCACCGTCCGCGAGCGCCTTGGCCTGGCCCTTCCAATTGTCACGGTTCATGCGGCCCTTGAAATTCAGCACCGCTTCGACACGCTCGCTATCGGCATCCGACAGCGCGGCGATCTGGGCATAGGTGGTGATGCCCAAGCTATTGAGCTTGGCTTCGATGCCGGGACCGACGCCCGAGATCAGCTTGAGATCGTCCGGTGCGCCAGCCGGGCGCTCGAACATGGGCGTGCTGTCGGGCGTTGTGCCAAGCGCCGTGACCAGCGGGCGGTTCTCGGAATCGCCGCTGCGGCCGGTCGTCTTGGTTTCTTCACCGGTTTCGCTGCCGGTTTTTTCGATGGCCGGCGATTCAGCGCCAGTCGCGCCCTCGCGCCCAGCCTGATCGGGCTCGCGCTTGGTGTCGCCCATCGTTTCGCTTTTTTCGGCTTCGACTTCCTCCACGCTCGCCTTGTCCTCTTCGGGAACGGGCGTCCTGAGCGCGGGAGCGGCCTCCTCGGGAATGTCGCGCATCCGGCCGGGAGCCGTCGCATCGGGCTCCTCGACAATTCCGGACTGCCGATGCGGTGCATCGGGCCGGATCGGCTCGAGCAGGGTCACCTGCCCCGAAAGCGGAGCGGAGAATTTGCGCCCGTTTTGCGGGCCCGGCTTAATGGTATCGCCCTTGCCGTCGCGGAACGCGATGAGGATTTCCTCGAATCGCTCGGGGGTGAGGTCCTCATAGGTGTCGAAGCCGATGGTGACCATGGGAGCGTTGACGCAGGCGCCGGCACATTCGACCTCTTCCCAGCTCAACGTGCCATCTGCGTTGAGATGGTGCGGGTCGGCGTGGATATGCTTCTGACAGACGGCCTTGATGTCCTCGGCCCCGCGCAGCATGCAAGGGGTGGTGCCGCAGACCTGGATGTGGGCACGCGTGCCCACCGGCTGGAGCTGGAACTGGGTGTAAAAGGTCGCCACTTCCAGCACGCGGATATAGGGCATGTCGAGCATGTCGGCGACGGTTTCGATCGTCGCCCGGGAAATCCAGCCATCCTGCTCCTGGGCACGCATGAGCAGCGGGATCACCGCCGACTGCTGCCGGCCCTCTGGATACATGGCGATGCGCTTCTGCGCCCAGGCAGCATTGTCGTTGGAAAACGTGAAACTGGCGGGCTGGACGGATTCGTCTGCTAGGCGGCGCACACTCATCAGCGGTCAACCTCTCCGAACACGATATCGAGGGAACCCAGGATGGCCGTGACGTCAGCGAGCAGATGCCCCTGGCACAGGAAATCCATGGCCTGGAGGTGAGCAAATCCGGGCGCGCGGATCTTGCAGCGATAAGGCTTGTTGGTGCCATCGGAGACAAGATAGACGCCGAACTCGCCCTTAGGCGCCTCGACGGCGGCATAGACCTCGCCTTCAGGAACGCGATAGCCTTCGGTGTAAAGCTTGAAGTGATGGATGAGCGCTTCCATGGAACGCTTCATCTCGCCACGCTTAGGCGGAACGACCTTGCCGTCGGTGGTGGAAACCGGCCCCTGCCCTTCGGGCGAATTGAGCAGCTCGATACACTGCCTCATGATCTTGTTGGACTGACGCATCTCTTCCATGCGGATGAGATAGCGATCATAGCAGTCGCCATGCTGGCCAACCGGAACGTCGAAATCGAGCCGATCGTAGCACTCATAGGGCTGGGCCTTGCGCAGATCCCATGCGGCGCCAGAAGCCCTGACCATGACGCCGGAGAACCCGAAGCTCCACGCTTCATCGAGCGTCACGACACCGATATCAGCATTGCGCTGCTTGAAGATGCGGTTTCCGGTCAAAAGGCTGTCGATATCGTCCAGTGCCTTGGGGAAATCCTCGCAGAATTGCGCGATATCGTCGATCAGCGTCTGCGGCAGATCCTGGTGGACGCCGCCAGGGCGGAAATAGGCAGCGTGCATGCGGGCACCAGAGGCCCGCTCATAAAACACCATGAGCTTTTCGCGCTGCTCGAAACCCCACAGCGGCGGGGTGAGCGCTCCGATATCCATGGCCTGGGTGGTGACGTTCATCAAGTGGCTGAGCAGACGACCGATCTCGGAGAACAGCACGCGGATCAACTGCCCGCGGAACGGAACTTCGATGCCGAGCAGCTTTTCGACGGCCAGCGCGAAAGCGTGCTCCTGGTTCATCGGCGCCACATAGTCGAGGCGGTCGAAATAGGGAACGGCCTGAAGATAGGTCTTGTGCTCTATGAGTTTTTCGGTTCCGCGATGAAGCAGGCCGACATGGGGATCGACGCGCTCGACGACCTCGCCATCAAGTTCTAGGACCAGACGCAGCACGCCGTGTGCGGACGGATGCACAGGACCGAAATTGACAGTAAAGGTCCTGACGTCGACCTCAGAAGCAGCTTGCGTCATTGCTTGGCCTTTTCGTCACCGGGCAGCACGTAATCGGTGCCTTCCCAGGGCGAGAGATAATCGAAGTTCCGGAATTCCTGCGCCAGTTGCACTGACTCGTAGACCACGCGCTTGCGTTCCTCGTCGTAGCGAACCTCGACAAAGCCGGTGAGCGGGAAATCCTTGCGGAGAGGGTGCCCGTCGAACCCGTAGTCGGTGAGAATACGACGTAAGTCGGGGTGGCCAGAGAACAAAATTCCGTAAAGATCGTAAGCTTCGCGCTCGAACCAGTTGGCACCGGGAAATACGCCGGTGATCGAAGGAACGGGGGTGAATTCATCCACGATCACCCGCACGCGGATCCGATTGTTCTGGTGCGGGCTCAGGAGGTGATAAACGACATCGAAGCGCTGCGCGCGGTCGGGATAATCGACGCCGCAGACATCAATGATGGAGATGAACTGGCAGCGCGGATCGTCCCGCAAGGTGCGCATGACGTTGACGATGGCATCGGGCTTGGCCTCAAGGGTCAGCTCGCCATAGGCCACGCCATATCCTTCGACGGCTTCGCCAAGCTTGAGCGCAATGTACTCGCCGAGTTCGGAAAGAGAGTTGTCCATCGGCTAGCCCTATCGCTCGATCGTTCCGGTGCGGCGGATCTTCTTTTGCAGCAGCAGGATGCCGTAAAGCAGCGCTTCGGCGGTCGGCGGGCAACCCGGCACATAGATATCGACCGGCAGGACGCGATCGCATCCGCGCACGACTGAATAGGAATAATGATAGTACCCGCCGCCATTGGCGCAGCTTCCCATCGAAATCACATAGCGCGGCTCGGGCATCTGGTCGTAGACCCGGCGCAGCGCCGGCGCCATCTTGTTGGTCAATGTGCCGGCAACGATCAGGACGTCCGAAGTGCGCGGGGATGCGCGCGGGGCAGTTCCGAAGCGCTCGATATCGTAGCGCGGCATCGACATCTGCATCATCTCGACGGCGCAGCAGGCCAGTCCGGTCTGCATCCACATGAGCGAGCCGGTGCGGGCCCAGTTGATCAACTCATCGGTCGCCGTAACTAGAAAGCCCTTATCGGCCAGCTCGTTGTTGACGTCGACGAAATAAGGATCGGTCGCGCCGATGGGGGCATTGGTGGCCGGATCGATGACACCGCGGGGTTTGGGCGCCACCAGCGTCGTATTGTCGCTCAATCCCATTCAAGAGCTCCCTTGCGCCATTCATAGATGAAGCCGATAGTAAGCACCCCTAAGAACACCATCATCGACCAGAATCCGAACCAACCCACTTCCCCAAACGCGATGGCCCAGGGGAACAGGAAAGCGACTTCGAGATCGAAGATGATGAAAAGGATGGCGACGAGATAGAAGCGCACGTCGAATTTCATGCGCGAATCCTCGAAGGCATCGAAACCGCATTCGAAGGCCGAGACCTTATCCGGGTCGGGGCGTTTGACGGCGATCAGGAACGGAGCAACCAGAAGCGCTAAACCGATAACAGCGGCAAGCCCAACAAAAATCAGAATCGGCAGGTAAGCGCTAAGCAGTTCGTTCATAGACAGCCAAGCCTTCGCTGAAGTCCCGGCGGGCGCCGGGGCGTAGAGGACTCGCGGCTACGCGAGCCCTTGTCGTTGGCACAGGGCTTATCCCACCCCCTATGCGGTTTCAAGAGGGCATAAAATTGACAAAAATAGTCATATTTAAGCGCGCGAACTGCCTGTATACACACAGCTTTCGCCAGCGCAAGCCTACGGTTTCGGCGCGAACACACCAGTGGGCCGGGGCGCAAACCACACGCTCCGGCCCGTCAGCGACGAACACATTTCCGAGATCGATTCGCGAGCGATCGCCCTACCCGATTGCGCGGCTGCTACATATGGAAAGCGACGCCGGCAGACACGCGCATATCATCGGGCATGTCGCCCCATTGGCCGGTGCCCAGCACCTCGCCGCGAACGCTCATGTAATCAGTGAAGCCGTAATCGACGCCGCCGCCCACGGCATAGCCCCAATCGCCCGAAACGACGCCCAGACCGCCGGTGGCGTAAGCTAGGGCGTCACCGAAGGCCATGCCGCCCTTGCCCAGGACCAGGGCGTCGAAGCTGGTCGAATCATCGGCGAAGTCAGCACCAAGTTGCGCCTCAACGCCGAACACCGCGGAATCCAGTGATACGTTGACGCCGGTAAAGACACCCGCATTCAATGAGGTTTCACCGAACGCGACGCCGCCGCCATAGACGCCGGCGTAAAATCCGTCCCAATCGAAACCATATCCGCCCATTCCGCCGCCTCCATAGCCATATGGACCATAGTCCTGCGCTTGTGCCGCGGCAGTGAGCGCGGTGGTGGCAGTCAAAAGAGCAGCAAGGCGAAGGGCAAGAGACATGGGGCGTCACTCCATTAAGGTTAATTGACGCCATTATCGCGGCGAGCGTACAGCGCTCCAAGCCAAGCCTCTCAACGTGGATAAGACTTTACTAAAATTGCAAAGATCTTCGAGCGCCCCGCAAAAGCAAACGGCCCGGCAAAAGCCGGGCCGTTCACAATCAGATCAAGCTGGCGGTGCCCCCGCGTCGCCAGCCAAATCTTAGAAGTGGAAGTTCAGACCGACGCGAGCGATGTGAGCTTCGGCGTCAACGTCGACACCACCCACTTCAACTTCGTTGAACGAGGTGTAGAGATACTCACCCTTGACCGACAGGTTGTCCATGACCATGGCTTCGACACCGGCACCAGCGGCCCAGCCCCAACCATATTCAGTCTCGCCGGCAGCGTCTTCGAGTTCACCGAAAGCAATACCACCGGTGATGTAGGGCAGGAAGCCATCGAGGTCAGCACCGATGCGACCACGAACGGTACCGAAGTGGTTGATACCGAGATCGTCTTCCTTGATGTCGGAGAACTGGTAGTCACCCTCAACACCGACTACGACGCCGCCGAAAGCGGCATTGTAACCGAGCTGAGCGCCACCGAGCCAGCCTTCGATGTCTGTGGTGGCGCCGTCGTCGTACTCACCCCAGCCATAGCCAGCGTTAACACCAGCATAGAAGCCATCCCAAACGGACGAGTCATCAACGACGGGTACGATGGGGGTGGGAGCCGGCATGATCGGGTCAGCGGCAAAAGCAGCCGAAGCGACGGTCATCGACGCAGCGGCGAGCAGAGCAGTCTTAAGTACGTTCATTTCAAGTACCTCACAGCACGGGGGTTGGTTGTTGTGATATTGCCCAACTCTCGTCTGATTCCAACCCCCCTTGCCGTTTCTTGACCCCCAAATCGGCACTAAACCGCCATCAAATGCACATCTGTTGCCTTTCGGGCACAGAACTAAGTCGTTTCCTAACAAGGCGTAAACAAAAACGGCCCCGCGAGGGGCCGTTCGAGCAATCGCTGCTTGCGCTGCGATTAGAAGTGGAAGTTCGCACCGATCTGGAACTTGTGGATGTCCGAGTCGGTCGCCACGTCGTCGGTCGCCCAGCCATAGAGATACTGGCCACGGACCGAAACGTTGTCCGTCGCGGCGAATTCGAGACCACCACCGGCGAGGACGTGATCGCCCTGACCAACATCGGCGTCCGCATCGAAGTCGGTGCCGTAACCGATGGCACCGTAGGCGAGCAGGTCTTCGGTGACCAGCACACCACCACGGGCCAGAGCCGAACCGTAGGCGTAAGTTTCGTCTTCGCCGAAGACGCCGTCGATCGCCACTTCAGCACCAACCAGGAAGAAATCGAAGGTGGCGTTCACACCGGCCTGGGCACCCAGGGTCCAGTTGGTCACGTCTTCTTCGATGTCATTCTGGGCGCCAACGCTGGCACCGGCGTAAAAGCCGTTCCAGTCAAAGCCGCTGGCGTCGTCAAAAACGGGAGCGGGCGGAATGGCGGGAGCGGGAACCCCGATCGCGTCGGCGGCAAACGCCCCGCCGAAAGCGGTCGTGGACAGAAGGGCTGCAATGGCCACTTTCTTGAGAGTGTTCATATGTATTCTCCTTTGTACCGGCTGATGTGCAACAAATGGGTGCCGGTTAGCACTGGTTCCGATCCGAAGGCCGCCGCTCCGCGGTATGGGCCGGGAGTGTTGCCCTGCCGCTACAACCGTACCGTTCGGGATCCGCACCAATGCGATGGGCCGGACTTTCGGTTTCGAGTGCGGACGAAGTGGGGCCAGCCCATGGCAGGAATAGGGCAAGCCGGCAATGTTGCTCAAATGCCACGTATTCGTGGTTAACCTATCGTAAAATATGGTGTTTTTCCACCGCCCCAAGGAGGCGAATAGCTTCGATCACCTACCGGCGCACCAGGCGGCGCGCGAGGCGAATGGGAAAGGCAATGAGATTGACGACCAGCAGCAAGGTGCCTAGAACCACGCAGCCTGCGACAATCAGCACAGTGTGCGCCGCCTCCAGGACGCCGTGGGACCATGGGGTGGCTTTGTGGACGGAATCAGGGGCGGGCAAAGGCGTGTAGATAGTCGTGGTTCTCATCTCTATCTCGTCACGTGATGATGGTGGCGCTTTTCGTCCGTTGCCCGGTGCGCGAAATTGAACATGGCGCAAAGACCCAGGATGAGCAGACCCAGCACCCAAAGCAGCAATAGAAATCCGACACCCAGCTCGCCCGGAACCGGCGTTCCTGCCGCTTGGCCCTCGATCCCAACGGTGCGCAGGGTCGTGCGACCGGTGATCAGGTAGAAGCTGATCCAGGCGACCATCAACGCATTGAAGGCCACGAACGCCCAGGCGAATACAAGGCTAGCCGCATCCTTGCGTGGTCCTTGCAAACGCCCGTGGCATTGGGGACAATAGATCGAACGGCTCGAGACCGTCGCTCCGCAATTTGGGCACCGTGCGAGCATCGCCGCATTCCTTTTGGACATCGACTTGCAAACGCAACGCCGACGCGGCGAGTTCCGTTGGGGACAGTGACGCGCGGCGGCCCGCATGGAGCGTTAATCTGGGCTGCCCAATCCGATCGTCCTGCAACGCACTGCCAGCTCGAGGGGTTACTCCCCCGAACCCGAGCAGGAGATTTCACCATGCAAGGCAAAAAGGCCCACGAACAGTTCGAGAGGACCTTGGAACGCAAATCCGATGTGCCCAAGGGGGACGCGCCCGACAAGCATCCTGAGCGGTCCCACAGTCGAGCGCCGCGAAAGCCCGGCGCCCGGCAGAGCGAAATGCCGGTCAGCCGCCAGGGCATGACCGAAGAAGATCGGCAGCACAACAACGGAAAAGGCTCTTAAGCCCCTGCTCCGACCGCTAAAGAAAGGAAAGTGGAGGCCTCGACCGGAATCGAACCGGTGTACACGGATTTGCAATCCGCTGCGTCACCACTCCGCCACGAGGCCTCTGAACCGGGCTTGTAGAGCAATTCCGGAGACTTGCGCAAGCGCCGAAGGCGAGCATCCTAAATTTTCTGAATTCCATGCATCCAATGGCGCACCCGCAGCGCTCGCCGCTGTCACATAAGCGTTCGATTCGGCTGCAAAGACTTGCCTCAGTCGGGAACTGGTGAGGGCCCGAACGGTTATGGGCGGAGTACGAAGCCGTACGCCCCGTGATCGACGGCCAGCAAGGAGCTCCGAAATGCAGAGCAAACTCATTCACGATGCCGATGGCGCGCAGACCTATGCCATCATTCTCGATCTCGGGGACGAAGTGATGTCGTGTCTTGAAACCTTCGCCACCCAGAAAGGCCTCAATGCTGCAAGCTTCAAGGCTATCGGCGCGTTCGAAAAGGCTACGCTTGCTTTCTTCGACTGGCAGGAAAAGAGCTATTTCAAGATCAATGTAGGCGAGCAGGTGGAAGTCGCGTCCCTGACGGGAGACATCGCGATGGGTCCGGACGGGAATCCGGCCGTCCATGCGCATGCGGTGCTCGGCACGTCGGATGGCCGCGCGATCGCCGGGCATGTGACAAGCGGCATCGTGCGGCCGACGCTGGAAATCATCCTCACCGAGGCTCCCACTTATTTGCGCAAGCGCTTCAATCCGGACGTCGGCCTCGCGCTGATCGACACCGCGCTTTAAGACGCGTGCGTCCTGCATTCCTTACTATCGTCTATTCGACCACAAACGCCTCACGGCGCTGAATTCGGGCTCCTACATGCCCGCGGCGAGCCTTTGGGCAGCCGGGTTGCGGCCGACACATGACTGCCTCCTCAATGCTCAAGCAGATGCATTCAATAGAACCTCAGCTCATTTACGCGTCATCAGATCTCTGGAACCATGGTAGAAGCGGCCGCTCACCAAGGGGGACAGTTGCGATGCTGATCGATCCGCAGATTATCGGCTTGATTCTCGCTGGCGGCGGCGGGCAACGGCTCGGAGGCGTGCGCAAGGACGATGTCAGGCTGGGCAATGTGCGGCTTTTTGATCATGTCCGCCGGCGGCTGGCGTCGCAATGCGCGGCGATTCTCCTTTCTGTCGAGGCCGGGCGAAATGCGGAAGATGGCAACGTCGTTGTTCTTCCCGATTCTCCTGATGGGCTCGCGGGACCAGCGGCCGGGCTTTTGGCCGGCGCGAAGTGGTGCGCCGAGCGCGCGCCGGGGGCGCTGCTGGTGTCGGTGTCGGTGGATACGCCGTTTTTCCCCGCCGATTTCGTTTCCCGCGCCTTAGAGCTGCTCGCTGCCGAGTGCGGCTGCGTGGTGGGCGCCTATGACGGCCGGGACTATCCCACCAATGCGCTCTGGCGCCCCAACCACCTTTTGGCCCATCTCGTCACCATTCCCCCTGCCCCACGCGGTCCGCGGCTACGCGACATCCAGTCGGCCCTAGGCGCGCGCCATCTCGACTATGCCGACGGGGTAGCCGCCAATCCCTTTGCCGGCATCAACCAGCTGTCCGACTTGCTGACGCTCGACCTCCGGCTCAAGGCAGAGGGATCGATGAACGGCAAATTGGGGGTTGGCAAGCGCAATCAAATTGGCTAGATGATCGCCACCTGCCGAGCAGGCTACCACGTTCCCCGGTAGCTCAGTGGTAGAGCAACCGGCTGTTAACCGGTTGGTCGCTGGTTCGAATCCGGCCCGGGGAGCCACTTTTCTCATTCATCCCAGATCCGAGACCGCCTCCGTCGGAGGCTGGCTACTTCGCTTGCTGCCGGAACCAGCCGGGATCTATGGCCATGCGTTCGCCATGGCGGGTGAGCTTTTCGCGCAAATCCATGAATTCGGCTTGGGTCCATCCGGGGGACTCGGTAAGGACCAGCCAAGCGTCGAGATAGTCGGTGGGCGCGTAGACGTGGCCGAAGCCGATGGGCGAGGTCTGGGCCAGCGCCATATCGAGCAGGAGCTGGAAGAAGGTGACGACCGGATACCAGTTGAGCAGCGTCGAAATGCCGGGTGGACGCTCTCCCGACAACCATTCGGGCGGCCGGTAGAGCATTGCGGGCTCAAAGAAGACGATTGGATCGCTTGGATATTGCAGATAGAGGATCCGCGTCGGCCCCCAATCGGGGCCAGCGGCCTGGAGGACCTCACCCTGGCTGGCAAAGCGTACTGTTGCGCCTTCGCCGTAATTAGGAAGCCACCAAGGGGAATCGGGATCGCGGTTTTCGGTGAGGTTACGCCAGGTAATGCTGGCAAAGGGCGGGCCCACCCAGAGCGCGCCATCGAACGGATCGCCCAGAATATCGTAAAGCGAAGCCGAGGCTTGCGAGCTGTAGGCACCAAGGCTCAGGCCATGAAGATAGAGCTTGGGACGTTCGTCTTCAGGCAGGCTGGTCCAGTGTTCATAGACAACGTTAAACAGAGCCTGGGCGGCAGCAACACCCACATCCGGCTCGGTGACCAGCGACAGCCAGCTCGTGAGATAGGAATATTGCAGGGCGACGCTGGCGACATCGCCGCCATGGAGAAATTCGAGCGTATCGATTGCCGCCGGATCGACCCAGCCGGTACCCACCGGCATGATCAGCACGAGGACCGATTTTTCGAATGCCCCTACCCGCTGCATTTCGGCAAGCGCCAATCTGGCGCGGTCGGCCACCGTTTCGGCCGAACGCAGGCCCACATAAACCCGCAAGGGCGTTTCGGCCGGCCGGCCTATCATCGCTTCGATTTCTTCCCGCGTGGGGCCGGACTGCACATAGGCGCGGGCATCGCGGCCAATGGTGTCCCAAGCAATAAGCGAGGCGGCACTGCCCGAGCGCAACGGATCGGCCGGCGGCGGCTCCTGGCTGCCGGCAAGCTGATCGAACTCGGCATAGGTGCGGTCGGCGGCGGCGAGTATCCAGCGCACGAGCACGCCGTCGACGATCGTGCTCGAAAGCACGGCAACGATAATAATGCCGCCGATCAGCGCCACCCTCGGAGGGACGATGCGCGCCAGCCAATGGGACACGGTTTGGACCGCACGCACGATCAGCGTTCCCAAGCCCACCAGAATCAGCGCCGGCAGCAGGGCAATCAGGGCGATGCGCACCGGCTGGTGGTTCTCGACCGGCGCCATGCCCATGCCGATGCGGATCGAGTTCTGCCAATCGGTCGAGATCCAGAGAAACGCCAGCGCGAGCAGGCCCGCGGCGCCGAGCAGCCCGATTCTCACCCATTTGGACCAAGGCTTGTTGCGCGCGACGAGGCCGAGATAGTCCAAAAGCCACTCAATGAACAACCCGACCGCATAGCCGGCGGCGAACACGCAGCCGCTGAGAATACCCTGCAGGACATAGTGGCGGGGAATGAGACTCGGGGTCAGCGAAAGAGCGAAAAACACCAACCCCACGAACAGGCCGCCGGTTGAGGTCCATCCCATCTCGTGCGCGCGCTGCCCGATGGTCCGAACCGAACGCCAAACCCGGTGGCCAGCGCTTGAGCGATGCGTTTCCGGGCGGCTCTCGGTGTCGGTCATTTCATTATGCCAGAACGTTCTGCGCCAAACTGATGACGCCCCAGAAGATCGCAACGGCGATTCCGACGCCCAAGAGCCCGACGACCGTGCCGATGACAACGCCCAGTCCGTCGCGATTGATGCGTGAGACGCAAATTATGGCAATTCCCACATTGGGAACGGCGTTGATGAACGGGATTGGCAGCGCCATGGGCAGGCTGATCAACATGACCAGAAGGCCGGTGGGGATCTTGGCACTTTCGCCGGCCAGGGATTCGAGGCGCGGGCGCGACAGCCGGGCCAGCAATCTGGCGAGAAAGGCGAGCCGTTCCATCATGCCGGTTATCATCTTGCCCGGAATGCGCCGGGACCCGATCCAGCCGCCCAGCCGCAGCGGCTTGCCGAGCATCATCATGGTGGAGACCGTGACGATGGCTATGCCCATAAGCACGGCATAGCCCGGCGGTCCCCAGATCATGCTCAGCACGCTCAGGAGCAGGATGACGACCGTGTGGGAATGGGTGCCGAGCAAGTCGACGAGTTCGACCACCGACAAGGCGCCGTCGGCGTTGCGGGCAGCCATTCGGACATTGGCCGCTATGGCCTCGATCTGCAGTTCAATCGGGGTCAACGCTTAGCCTGCCGTCGCAACTCCTTCGGACTGGCCTCTTGGTACGTGCTGCACCTCGTGAATTCAAGCTGTAAGGCGCGGCTCCTCGCCCAGACGTGAAGGAACAAACCCGACGCCCGAAATTGTCCGATGATGGGATTTGTATGGCGGAGGCGTCGGCGGGGAACCAAAGCCGGCATCGGGCATTCCAGCCACAGGAGCGCAGAAGTCAGTCGGTGGCCGCCCCTGCCGACGGGTACAGCGATGGGAGGGTCCTTTACCCCTGCGCCCGGCAACCCACCGGCATTGCGCCGAAAACCCTGAACGACACTGTCCTGGCATTGCCGGGCAGTGAGCGATTGCCCTTTAGCTGGAGATAATGATGGCTGAAAAGAAGCTCGAAAATCTGTTCGAAGACACGTTGCGCGATATCTATTATGCAGAGCGCCAGATCCTCAAAGCGCTACCCAAGATGGCCAAGGCTGCAAATTCCGAGCAGCTCGCCGCCGGCTTCGAACAGCATCGCGAAGAAACCGAGACGCATGTGGAACGGCTCGAGAAGGTGTTCGAGATGCTTGACAAGCGGGCGCGCGGGAAGACGTGTGACGCCATCCTCGGGATCATCGAGGAAAGCAAGGAAATCATGGACGAGTACAAAGGCAGCCCCGCCATCGACGCCGGCCTTGCCTCGGCTGCCCAAGCGGTGGAGCATTATGAAATCGCCCGTTACGGCACCCTCGTCACCTGGGCAAAGCAGCTTGGAATGAACGACGCCGCGCGGCTTCTCGAGCAGACGCTGGCCGAAGAAAAGGCCACCGACGAAAAGCTCACGCAATTGGCAGAGGCAGAGGCCAACCCCAAGGCGGCCTGATGATCTGGGCGCCCCGATCTGGGGCGCCTTTTCTTTTTCAGGTGGGTTCTACGGGATCGGTGTGCCGCCCCATATAGTCCTCGTCGAGCTTGGTGATGACGTCCTCACCCTTTTCCGGATCGATACGCCTGAGGATTTCATCGATCTTTGCCTCGACCCTGTCGCTGCCTTCTTTCGATTGCGGGGAGCCGACGAACAGCAGCAGGGCCAAGCCGCCCACCTGCCACATGAGCTGAAGAAATTCGGACTGCCAGTTCTCGAAAGTGCCTTCCAGCATCTGGAATGCGTATTGCGAGACTTCTATGGGAGCGTGGTGATCCTGCTGTTCACCAACATAGGTGAACCATCCGAACAGCCAGTGGCCTGCCACTGAAATCAAGAAGAACCCCAGCGTCACCCACAGGTAGCTGTACCGGCCCCAAAACGATAGTTTCCGCATCTCCAACTCCTCGATGGAAACAGTGGCACAGCAACGGAGCGGACAAAGCTTGGTTCCCGCAATTGAAGGTTGTGCAAGCGTTCACATTCAGAACGACACTCTTTAAATCGCCCCGCGAAAGGCTTATATGTGGCCGCGCAGTGCCGGGCCCCTCTGGCGTAGCGCTCTTGATCGCTGCGTGATGTCGGAACTGTTCCACCCTACTATGGAGAAGGTCCGGCGATGGATTTCGCATCATTCTTTTTGGGCACCTTTCTGGACACGCCTGTCTGGTTCTGGTTCGCCTTTTTCGCAGTCGTCATAGCTATCCTCGTCCTTGATCTCGGCGTGCTCCACAAGGAGCAGAAAGAGATCAGCGCCAAGGAAAGCTTCATCCTCTATGGCATGTACGTGATCGTGGCGTGTGCGTTCGGCGCATGGGTCTGGTATGTGCGCGGCTCCCAGGCGGGGCTCGAGTTCTTTACCGGCTATATCATCGAGCAGTCGCTCGCGATGGACAACATCTTCGTCATCGCGTCGATCTTTGCGTTCCTGGGCGTGCCAAGGCTCTATCAGCACCGCGTGCTGTTTTGGGGCATCATCGGCGTGCTGTTGTTCCGCGCCATCTTGATCGGTGCCGGCGTGGCGCTGGTGCACGCGTTCGAGCCGATCCTGTTCCTGTTCGGCGCCTTCCTCGTTTTCACTGGCGCGCGCATGTTCCGCAAGGTCGAGGAAGACGACGATATCGAAAACAACAAGATCCTCAAGTTCCTGCGCAGGCACTTCCGGATCACGCCGCAGTTCCACGGCACTAAGTTCCTGGTCGAGCAGCCGCATCCCAAGACTGGCAAGATGGTGCTCTGGCTGACCCCGCTCGCAGTTGCGCTGCTGATGGTCGAAATCGTCGACGTCATCTTCGCCGTCGACTCGGTGCCGGCGATCTTCGCGATCACGCAGGATCCGTTCATCGTCTACACCTCGAACGTGTTCGCGGTGCTCGGCCTGCGTGCCTTGTTCTTTGCGCTTTCGGCGGCCATGGCCCGGTTCCGGTACCTGCAGACCGCTCTCGCGATCGTTCTGATCTATGTCGGCATCAAGATCTTCCTCGTGCCGCTGGGCTACCACATCCCCACCCTGCTCTCGCTGTTCATCACCGTGGGCACGCTGGCGGCGGGTATTGCCTATTCTCTCTGGAAGACGCGCAACGATCCTCCGCTCGAAGAGCAGGACAAGCCTATTTCCCCCGAGGAGCTCAAGAGCACCGACGCGCCCAACCCCTGATCGGGCGCTTGACGGCCCTCCGGGGCGGTCGTAAGTCTGAAAAACCAGCGCGGCGCAGTGTTCCTGCGCCGCGTATCTTTTGGGACGTCCGTCATGACCACCACGACCGCCGCGGCACCCCAGCCGGCACAACAGACCACTTCGCTGTGGGTCCTCTTCGCCATCAGCTTTTCGCACCTGCTCAACGATTTGATGCAGGCGCTTCTGCCGGCGGTTTATCCGCTTCTGGCCCAGCTCTATGATCTCGACTTCACCCAGATCGGGCTGATCACGCTGGTCAATCAGATGACCGCCTCGCTGCTGCAACCAGTGGTGGGCTTCTACACCGACAAGTACCCCAAGCCATATTCGCTGCCGATCGCCATGGGGTTCACCCTGTGTGGGCTCTTGCTGCTTTCGAGCGCCGGGAGCTTTCCATTGCTGCTGTTGTCGGCGGCGTTGATCGGGGTCGGGTCTTCGATCTTTCATCCCGAATCGTCGCGCGTAGCCCGCATGGCTTCAGGCGGACGGCTCGGTTTTGCGCAATCGCTGTTCCAGGTGGGCGGCAATCTAGGCACCGCGATCGGTCCGCTCATGGCCGCGTTCATCATCATTCCGCGCGGGCAGGGAAGCGTCGCCTGGTATGCGGTAGTCGCCTTGACGGCAATCGTCGTGCTTTCTGCCGTCAGCACCTGGTATGCCGGTCAGCATCGGCGGGCCAGGTCACGGCCCGTCGTCAAACCGCGCACCGATCTGAGCCGCAATGCGCTGATCGCGGCCTTTGCCATCATCGCCGTGCTGCTGACCAGCAAGTATGTCTACATGGCGTCGATGACGAGCTTTTATGCCTTCTTCCTCATCGAAAAGTTCGGTCTGGATGCTTCGAGCGCGCAGCTTTGCCTCTTCGTCTTTCTCGGCGCTTCGGCGGCCGGCACCTTTCTGGGTGGCCCGATCGGCGATCGCGTGGGGCGCAAGGTGGTGATCTGGGTGTCCATTCTCGGCCCCCTGCCCTTTACCCTTGTGCTGCCCTATGTCGGGCTCGAAATTTCGATCGTGCTCACCGCGCTGATCGGTTTCATACTCTCGTCGGCTTTCGCGGCCATCGTGGTTTACGCACAGGAGCTGTTGCCTGGCCGTGTGGGCATGGTTGCCGGGTTCATCTTCGGGTTTGCTTTCGGCATCGGCGCGCTGGGGGCGGCGACGCTGGGCGTGCTCGCCGATAGGACAAGCATCATTTTCGTGTTCCAGATCTGCGCGTTTCTGCCCATCGCGGGCCTTCTGACCGCATTTCTGCCTGACACGTCGAAAAACAGGAGCGCTGCGTGAGCGAAACCGGCGAAAATTCCATCACCCTCACCCGGACCATCGACGCGCCGACCGAGGAACTGTTCGCGGCCTGGACCGATCCGGCGCTGCTCGAACAATGGCAGGCCGATACCGTCGAATTCGAAGCCTTCGAAGGGGGACGCTTCCGGTTCGAAACGACCGATGAGGAGGAGCCCGAAACCGTGCACGTCGTCACCGGCACACTGGCCAGTTACGAACAAGACCGCAAACTGGTGGAGCTTTGGCACCACGAGGGAACGGACGCCTCGGAGGACAGCACGCTGAT
The DNA here is from genome assembly GCF_031202855.1 of Pelagibacterium sp. H642. Lineage (GTDB taxonomy): Bacteria > Pseudomonadota > Alphaproteobacteria > Rhizobiales > Devosiaceae > Pelagibacterium. Next base: position 3,657,336 of record NZ_CP101829.1, read on the forward strand.
TGTCACCTTTCGTCCACTCGATGCCGATCGCACGGAGATCAGCATCGTCGAGATCGCCGAGGTTCATGCCGATCCGCAATCGCGCATCTTCTCACTTGAGGCCTGGGACGAGGCCCTGAGCGCGCTGGCCGAGCTGCTGGAGTAGATTTCCACAGCATTGGCCGAGGGGATAGGGACCTGCCTCTTGCGACGGCAGGCCAAGCGTATAAATCGGCGCTTATGGATCTGTTTGCAGTGATTTCCGACCCTACGCGGCGGCAGATGA